>JAUIFV010000113.1 GCA_030430155.1 Gammaproteobacteria bacterium | reverse complement strand
GGAGTTGAAGATGCGCAGCCCGGAGTCGCCGGAGTTACGCGACAGCAGGATCACCTCCACCCGTGGGGAATCGGCGCTGAGCTTGTTCAGATTCAACAGCTTGCGGACCAATTCGAAAGCAATTCCTGGCCCCAGGATCTGCTCTTCATGATCGAGCTGATACTGGGTGTAGGCGTCCAAACCGTCGCTTTCGAAGATCTGATGGGCCTGATCCAGATCGAACAGCGCGCGCGAGGAAATCGCCACCACCAGCTTGTCGGTGTCGGCCTCGGCGGGGCCAGGATTAGAAGGCGAACTGCTCACTTAGGATACGCTCTTCCAGATTGTGCTCGGGGTCAAAGAGCAGGGTAATGTCGTCGCTGGGTGAGCCCTTGATGGTCACGTCGATGACGTCGCGGACCTCGTTGGCATCGGCGGTGGCGCTGACCGGGCGCTTGTAGTGATCGAGCACCTCCAGCCGTACTTCGGCGCCCTTGGGGACCAGTGCGCCACGCCAGCGGCGCGGTCGGAAGGGGCTGATCGGGGTCAGCGCCAGCACGTCGGAATTGAGCGGCAGGATCGGTCCGTGGGCGGACAGGTTGTAGGCGGTGCTGCCCACCGGCGTGGACAGCAGGATGCCGTCACAGACCAACTCCTCCACCCGGACCACGTCGTCAACGGTGACTTTGAGCTTGGCCGCCTGCTTGTTCTGCCGCAGCAGCGAGACCTCGTTGACCGCCAGCGACTGCATGGTGCCGCCGGACTCGGTGTGGGCGATCATCTTCAGCGGGGTGAGCACGGTCTTCACCGCATTCTCCATCCGCTTGAGCAGGTCGTTGGGATGGTACAGATTCATCAGAAAGCCGACCGTGCCCAGCTTCATCCCGAACACCGGCAGCCGAAAGCGCATGTGCCGATGCAGGGTTTGCAGCATGAAGCCGTCGCCGCCCAGGGCAACGATGGCTTCGGCCTCATCGGCCGGGCAGTTGCCGTAGGCTTCGGTCAGGGTGGCCAGGGCCTCCTGTGCCGGCGTGATGCGACTGGCGACGAAGCAGATCCGCTCATACATGAAGGGCAATCCGGGCTCGCGAGAAGGCATAGGGTAGCGCATCGCTGATCGTAGCCGACCCGGATTCCGGGGTCAGTTGATCGCGGCTGCGGTTGATGGATCGCGCGCTCAGGTCAGCAGCCAGACGCCCCACATGGCGGCCAGCATCAGTGCCAGACCGGGCAGCAGCACGCGAGCATAGCCGCGACCGCCGGCGCTCCACGCCAGCGCCGCCTTGGTCAGCGTGTTGGTGGTGAAAGCCACCAGAACGGCCAGCGAGGCCTGCTCAACGCCCAGCGCGCTGGTCGCGGACATTTCCGCCATCGATACGGCGACCGCGTGGGTATCGGCGAAGCCGGCCAGGGCCGCGCCGACCGAAACGGCAGAATCGCCAAACCACGCCTTGAGCAGATTGGAAGCCACCAAAACCACCGCGATCAGTCCAGCGAAGGCCAACGCATGGCCGAAGTGGAAAGGGCGTTGGCGCAAGTCGTCGGTTGGTGCGATCGGCTTCTTGAGCGCGTGCCAGCCGACCATGCCGGCATAGCCGGCGGTAACCAACAGGCTGATGGCCAGGGCCGGGGTCATCCGCCACAGTAGGGCGCGGTCGCCGGCGGCCAGAATGATCGCCAGCAGCACCAGGGTGGAGATATTCGAGGCCATGCCGGCCGCCGCGCAGCCGCGGGCCAGTTTAGGCGTCTGCTGTGCCCGCTGAGCCATGCCGCCAATGGTCGCCGCGCTGGAAACGAAGCCGCCGGCCAGACCAGTGAGCGGCAACCCCAGTCGCGGACCGAAAGCGCGAACCGCGACATAGCCGGCGGCATTGATGGCCATCACCAGCACCACCAGGGTCCACAGGCGGCGCAAGTTCAGCCCGTCCAGCGAGCCCAGGTTGGCGTCGGGCAGGATCGGCAGGATCACCAGCACCGAGGCGAGCAGTATCAGTGCGTCATTGAGTTCACTTTCGCTCAAGGTCTGTTTGGCGAAGCGGTGCAGCCAGTCCTTGGCCTGCAGCAGGATGGTCGAAACCACCGCCAACCCGGCCGCCAGGGCCGGCTGCTGCATCGCCACTACCCCGATCAGGAAGGTGAAAACCAGCATCACTTCGGTGGTCAGCCCGGGGTGGGCATGGCGGCTGGCCAGATAGCCGGCGATCGCGGTGGCGGCCACAAATCCACCGGCTACCGCCAGCGCAACGCTTCCCAGCATCGCCGCGGTGGCTCCGGTCAGCGCGATCAGGGCGCAGGTGCGCACCCCGGCAGGTTGGCTGCCTTCGACGTCATCGCCGTCCTTGCTCAGCTTGTGCTGCTCGCGCTCGACGCCGATCAGCAGGCCGCAGCCCAAGGCCACGGCCAATCCCTGCAGTTCTATAGGGATCTGCTCGAACATGGGTTCAATGTGCCGTCGAGACGGGCTTGTAGCAAGCGCTCAGATCGGTGCCCCTGGCGGCGGTACCGGCAGCGGGCGGATCTTTACCGATGTCGGGTCAGCCAGATAGCGGGCGATGTAGTCGGCGGCCTGCTGGTACTGATCGATCTGGGCCCCGCGGCGCTGGCGGGCCGCGTTGTTCTGCAGCTCAGCCAGGCTCTGGCGCACGATCGCCGCCACCGCCGGCTGCAGCTGGCCGCCTTCCAGCGCAGCGATCAAGCCGTCGAGCATCACCCAATTGCGGCTCCAGGCAATGGCCGAGTCGACGGCTGCGGAGGAGCGGTGCAGCCAGCTGGCCTGCAGGGATCGATCGATCAGGCCGCGTACGCTGGGAATGCCGGACTGGCGTTGATGCTGCCAGTGCAGCCGGTTCAGTCGCGCCGGGTCGTAGAGCCAGGTCGCGACCAGCGCAGTGGCGGCTTCGACAGCGGCGCCCGGGTCGAAGACCGGGCCCGCGCGACCGGCGAAATACTCGGGGGTACGCGCGTACTCGTTGGCGGGCGGAGCAAGCAGGGCCAGCACGCGCTCGGGGATACGCAGCGTGTCTACGGCAACCGCTTCCAGCAGCGCATCCAGCGCCTGCTGTTGGCGTTCTGCAGTGACCAACTGAGTGCCGTAGTCCTCATCGGCGAGACCGTAGCGATAGGTGACTCCGCCAATCAGCCGGGCGACCCCCTCGGCCTGATAGCGGTGCAGCAGATACAGCGGCACCAGTCTGGCTTCCAGCTCGCCGTTCTGGCGATTGGGCGGCAGCACGCCATAGTCGAAACTGGCCAGGGCCAGGGCGCGTATTGCCAGCAACCTCCGGTAGCCAGTGATCACGTCGGCATCGTTGTCCCAGAGCAGGCCGGCGGCGTGCGCATCGCCCGGCGCTCTGGCGTCGGCATCGCCCACGTAGTCGAAGCCCTGGGCGCGGATTTCGGCGCGCAGCGCTTGCAGCTCGGCGGCCTCAGCCGCGGCAGGAAACACGCCGTAGGCATGCTTGATGGCGAAGTGGTCCCAGGGGCCCACGCCCACGCCATAGGGCGCGCTGAGATCGATGCGCTGATCGCGCAGCTGGATCAGCGGATGCGGATAGTCCATCACCGAGCCGTTGCCGTGGGCACTGGCGGCGAAGTTGTGGGCCAGTCCCAGCGCGTGACCGACTTCGTGCGCCGACAGCTGGCGCAATCGGGCCAGCGCCATTTCCTTGGCCTGGGTGGCCAGAGCCGGGTCGGCGTCGGCGGCGAAGGGGGCGAGCAGGGTTTCGGCGATGAGCAGGTCCTGGCGCACCCGCTGTGAGCCCAGATTGACAAAGCCCTTGATGATCTCGCCGCTGCGCGGATCGATGATGCCGCCGCCGTACGACCAGCCGCGGGTGGCGCGGTGGGTCCAGGTAATGGCGTTGACCCGCAGGTCCATCAGATCCATCTCCGCCGGCTGCAGCTCGACTCGGTAGGCATCGATGAAACCGGCCGCCTCGAAGGCGCGGGACCACCATCGGGCGCCTTCCAGGAGCGCGCTGCGCACCGGCTCGGGCGTGCCTCTATCCAGATGAAAAACGATCGGCTCCAGTACCGCGCTGCGTTCGCTGCCCGGATCGCGTTTGATCAGCCGGAAGCGCGGTTGCCAGCGCTGCTGCAGCGGCTGATCGAGAGGCTGGGCGAAGTCCATCAGGCCGATGCTGTAGCCGCCGGAGGCCGGGTGATAGCGGCGCGGGGTGTAGCCGGGCTCGGGCAGGCGCACGAAGCTCCAGCGCTGGCGCAGGCTGATGCTGCGCGGATCGGCGGCGACCTGCTGCAGTACCGGGCCTTCACCGGCGCCGCTGAAGGTGACCAAGGCCTCGAACTCGGCGTTGTCCGGGAAGGTTCTGAAGGCCTCGGCCAGGGCCAGAGAGCGCTTGGCGTCCAGGCTGTAGTCGCCCTGTTCGGTGGTTTTGAGCCGGGCGACGACGCCGTGCGGATCGCTGATCAGCAGCTCGGCAAGGTCAACGACCAGGGTGTCGCCGCTCTCGGCCAGGATCGGTCCCTGCCAAAGCACCGCCTCGGCGAAGGCGTTGCTTACGGCTGCGCGCTCATCGGCATCAGGGCTGTCGGCGCTGTAGCCGATGTTGTGCTGGACCAGCAGCAGTTTCGGGCCGACGCGGCGGAAGCTGACCAGCTTCGGCTCGGTCAGCCGGTTGCGGTCCAGGCCGATTTCATTTGACCCCAGCGCGCCGGGCAGTCCGGCCACCAGCAGCAGCGGGGAGTCGACCAGGCGCACGCCGACCAGGGCGCGGCCCCGCTTGGGGTCGGCGTAGAGATCGATCAGTCCGGACGTGCGCGGGTGCTCGCTTAGATCCAGCGCGGCGGAGTCCGTATTGGCGTGGAGACAGGCGGGAAGTGCGGCCAGGATCAGGATCAGCCAGCGGTAGGCGCTCATGGTGGCTCGAATCGGAGGAGAGCGCCGCAGGATAGCTCAAGCCCGCCAGGCTCGCGGCGAGGAACGGACCTGTAGGCATGGTTCAAACCATGTCGTGCACGCTTCGCTTTGCACAACCTACGAGTTTCCCGTCGATTGAGACGCTTCCGTAGGGTGGGCAAAGCGCAGCGTGCCCGCCTATCACTCTTGCCGGGGTCGGGCCAAATCACCGATCAGGGCGGCGCTGCCACGCCGCCCCGGATTGCCAACTACTGACTTGCCGCGCCGATGGTCACCAGCTGCGCCAGCCGCCGCACGCCGACCGAAACGGTCGGGTAGTCCAGGCTGACCAGCGCGTGCATCTCGGCAAACATCGCCTCGGTGTACTGCAGCGCGTTCTCGCGACCCTTGGCCCAGGCCTCGATGGGATCGGCACGCTTGCTGCCCTTGCAGCGCTGTAGCGCCTGGCAGGTCAGGGCACGATGCTGGGCGTAGAGTTCATCGCGCAGCACGCCGCGGGCGTTGGCATGCCAGCGGCCCTCCACCGGCAGCTTCTCGATCTGATCGGCCAGCCACTGCAGATGCAGATGCTCGGCGAGGCGGAAGTAGGTCTTGGCTGCGACTGCGATGTCGCATTTCTGCTCGTAGGCCACCTCGACGATATCCAGGGCCGAATTCAGCGCAGGCAGGTGGCCGATGATGTAGGCGAAACGCGCGTCATAGCCCAATTCCAGGAGTCTGTTCTGCTCCTCGGCGTAGGCCGCTGCGGCGTCGCTGCTGACCACCTTGCTCAACGAATCGATTAGTTCGGTGAGCAGACCCTGATAGCGATCCACGCTCTGCGCGATGTCCACCGTCGCCCCGGGCTGATTGAGCAGCCAGCGGGTGAAGGTGCGCATCAGATTCCAAACCTTGAGCAGGATGGCGATCTGGTGACGGAAATCCATGCTGTCGATACGGCCGTCCACCTCGGCCCACAGCTCGCGGACCCGGAAGGCTTCGCGGGCGATGGTGTAGGCCTTGGCGACGTCCGCCACGCTCTGCCCGGTGTCCTCCTGCATGCGCAGCACGAAGGTGGCGCCCATGCGGTTGACCATCGAGTTGGTGATCTGGGTGGCGATGATCTCGCGGCGCAGCGGATGCCGCTCCATCTCGGCCCCGTAGCGCTCGCGCAGCGGGGTGGGGAAGTACAGCGCCAGTTCCTTGGACAAATAGTGGTCTTCGGGCACCGCCGAAGCGAGCAGCTCCTTGTAGACGTGGATCTTGCTATAGGCCAGCAGCACGCTGAGCTCAGGCCGGGTCAGGCCCAGACCACGCGCCTTGCGCTCTGCGAATTCCTCGTCGGAGGGCAGGAATTCCAGCTGCCGGTCGAGCAATCCCTGCTGCTCCAACCAACGAATGAAGTGCTGCTTGGCGCCGATGCGATCGACGCTGAGCGCGCGCATCAGGCTGATCGCCAGGTTCTGGCGGTAGTTGTCGATGATCACCAGCTCGGAGACTTCCTCGGTCATCTCCACCAGCAGCTGATCGCGCGCGTCGGCGCTCAGCTGGCCGCTTTCCATGGCCAGATTGAGCAGGATCTTGATGTTGACCTCGTGGTCGGAGGTGTCCACGCCGGCCGAATTGTCGATGGCGTCGGTGTTGATCATCACCCCGTTGAGCGCGGCCTCAATGCGGCCGCGCTGGGTCAGACCCAGGTTGCCGCCTTCGCCCACCACCATGCAGCGCAGCTCCTTGCCGTTGACCCGCAGCGCGTTGTTGGTGCGGTCACCGACCTTGGCGTTGGATTCGTCGCTGGCTTTGACGTAGGTGCCGATACCGCCGTTCCAGAGCAGTTCCACCGGTGCCCGGAGGATCGCCCGGATCAGCTCGTTGGGCGGCAGCTGCTCGTCGCTGATGTCCAAACGCTCGCGCATCCGCGGGCTGATCGGAATGACCTTGGAACTGCGCGGGTAAACCCCGCCGCCAGCAGAGATCTTGCTGCTGTCGTAGTCGGCCCAGCTTGAGCGCGGCAGCTCGAACATGCGCTCGCGCTCGGTGAAGCTGACTTCGGTATCCGGATCGGGATCGAGGAAGATGTGGCGGTGATCGAAGGCGGCGATCAGCTGGATCTGCCGCGACAGCAGCATGCCGTTGCCGAACACGTCGCCGGACATGTCGCCGACGCCGACGCAGGTGAAGGGCTCGGTCTGCGAGTCCTTGCCGTTGGCGCGGAAGTGGCGCTTGACGCTCTCCCAGGCACCCTTGGCGGTGATGCCCATCTTCTTGTGGTCGTAGCCTTTGCTGCCGCCGGAGGCGAAGCCGTCGCCCATCCAGAAGCCGTGCGCGGCGGAAATCGCGTTGGCGATGTCGGAAAAAGTCGCCGTGCCCTTGTCCGCAGCCACCACCAGATAGCTGTCTTCCTGGTCGTGTCGGACTACCCGATTGGGCGGCACTACCTGCCCGTCTATCAAGTTGTCGGTGACATCAAGCAGGCCGTTGATGAAGGTGCGATAGCAGGCCACACCTTCGGCCATGACCGCTTCGCGATCGCCTGCCGGTGGCGGCCGTTTGACCACGAATCCGCCCTTGGCGCCGACCGGCACGATCACCGTGTTCTTGACGATCTGCGCCTTCATCAGGCCGAGCACCTCGGTGCGGAAGTCCTCGCGTCGATCCGACCAGCGCAAGCCGCCACGGGCTACCGGGCCGCCGCGCAGATGGACGCCCTCGACGCGCGGCGAGTAAACGAAGATCTCCCGATAGGGCAGCGGCTTGGGCAGATTGGGCACCAGCGCGCTGTCCAGCTTGTAGGCCACATATTCCTTGGCGCGGCCGTCTTCGATCTGGAAATAGTTGGTGCGCAGGGTGGCCATGCAGATCTGCCTGAAGGCGCGCAGGATACGGTCCTCGTCCAGGCTGGCAACCTGCTCCAGGAGCGAGCGCAGGACCCCGTTGATGCCCTGGATCTGTTCCTCTCTGGGGACGCTGCGCAGCGCCGCGACGGTAGCCGGCAGATCGCCATCCAGCTGGCGTTGCTCGTCCTCCATCAGCGCATCCAGATCGCGCTGCAGACGTCGCCGTGAGCCGTCGCCGCTGCTCTTGCCCTCGCCGTCCCGATCGGGGTCGAAACGCGCCTCGAACAGCTCGACCAGCAGCCTGGCAATCAGTGGATGGGCACACAGAGTGCGCTCCATGTAGGCCTGGGAGTAGGTGAACCCGGTTTGCAGCAGACAGCGCAGATAGCCGCGCAGCACGGTGACCTGGCGCCAGTCCATGCGCGCGGCCAGGATCAACCGATTCAGCGGATCGCTTTCGGCGCGGCCGCGCCAGACCTGCTCGAAGGCCTCCTGGAAAGGCTCGCGGACGCTGTCCAGATCGACTTCCAATCCGTCCAGCGGCTCGATATCGAAGTCCTGGATCCAGATCGTCAGGCTGCTGCTGAGCTGCATCGCATAGGGATGCTCGGAGATCGCCCTGAAGCCCATATTCTCCAGCATCGGCAGGGCGTCGGAAAGGGCGATGGTGCCGCTGAACTTGAACAGCTTGAAGCGCAGCACGGTGTCGGCACGTCGGCGCGGCTTGTACAGGGTCAGCTTGATGTCACTGGGGTCTTTGAGCGCCGCGGCAAACTCCACGTCCTGGGCGGCGATCTGCGGGGTGACCTCCTCGATGTAGCCGCCGGGCAGGGCGCGACCGAAGCGATTGGCCAGCTTCAGCCCCAGGGCGTCGCCGTGGCGCTGGATCAGGATGTCGCGCAACTCGTCCTGCCAGTTGCGCACGATCTGCGCGATCTTGGTTTCCAGCTCGCGGATGTCGTAGGTGGGCGGTTCCGGAGACTTCGGCCGGATCACCAGATGCAGTCTGGCCAGCATCGATTCGCCGACCTGGATCTGCGAATCCACGCGTTCGCCCTGGAACACCCGCTTCAGCATCGCCTCGATGCGCTGGCGGTTGTCCTGGGTCATCCGATCACGCGGCACGAAGACCAGACAGGAGAGGAAGCGACCGTAGCGATCGCGGCGGATGAACAGCCGGGTGCGCTGCCGCTCCTGCAGATGGAAGATGCCCATCGCGGTGTCGTGCAGTTCATCAGCGGTGGCCTGGAACAGCTCGTCGCGGGGTAGGGTTTCCAGCACGTGGACCAGCGCCTTGCCGCCGTGGCCGGTGCGGGTCAGACCGCTGCGCGCCAGCACCGCCTCGGTCTTGGCGCGGACCAGCGGGATGTCGTGAATGTGGAAGGTGTAGGCGTTGGAGGTGTACAGCCCTAGGAAGCGCTGTTCGCCCGTGGGCTGGCCCTTCTCATCGAAGCTCAGCACGCCGATGTAGTCCATGTAACCGGGACGATGCACGGTGCTGCGCGCGTTGGTGCGGCTGAGGATGACCAGATCCGGCAGTTCACCCTCCTTCAGTTCGCGCGCGGCCAGAGTGGACAGCGGCCGCGGCGGCAGCTGCGACTCGTCGGTGCGCAGTATGCCCATGCCGCTGCCCTGCACGGCACGCAGTAGCGGCTCCTCGGCGCTGCGGTCGGTGGTGTAATCGCGCGCCCCCAGGAAGGTGAAATGGTTGTCGACGATCCAGTGCAGATAGGCCACGCATTCCTGCACGTAGGCCGGGTCGTGCGGCAGTTTGCGGGTCGCCAACTCATCGGCGATGCGCAGCAGGCTGTCGCGCATCGGATGGAAATCGCTGACGCAGGCTTTGACGTCGGTGAGCGACTTGAGGATGCTTTCCTGCAGGTCCTGCAGCACCTCCGGTTCGGCCTGTTTCTCGATCTGGAAATGGATCACCGATTCGCGACCCTTCTCATCGTCACCGAAGCTGAGCACATGGCCGCCCGGATCGCGCGCCACCGGCACTACCGGGTGCAGGGTCAGCGACACCAGACCGCCGTGCTTGGCCACCGCCATGGTCACGGTGTCGACCAGGAAGGGCATATCGTCGTTGATGATCTCGACCACCGTGTGCGGGCAGTCATAGCCGTCCTGCTCCACGCTGGGGTTGTACACACGTACCTTGGGTTGGCCGCGCGGTCGATCGCGGAAGAAGCGCAGCAGGCTGGTGCACAGCCCGGCCCAGGTCTTGGCGCTCAGGGCGTCCAGATCCTCGGCCGGCAGGCGGCCAATAACGATGCCGACGAAGCGCTCGGCTTCCTTCAGCTTCGGTCCGGAGAGGGCGGATTGGAGCTCGCCGTGGATGGATTTCAGAACAGTCGCTGCCGCTGGCTCTTGCACCTGGGCCATGGTCTTCGCATCGCTATTTGGTCGGGACGCAAAAGATACCGCGCCAGCGCGTGCATTCCGAGCCGCACTGCGGCATTACACTTTGTTCAGGTTCAGGTGAGGTGGCGTAGAGGAGCAGGGCGCGGGGCTCAGGGCACAGGGCACAGGGCTCTCGGCCCAGGGACGGAAGATCAGTCCAGACCCAATTCGCGCCACTCGCGGCGGAACCAGGAGTCGGCTTCGGGGTGGAAGATGGCGCAGCGGGTCATTTCACCCTTGTAGATGTGCAGCGATACGGCAATCTCGCGGTCCGATGGATTGGCGATGGTGTGGTACTCATGCGGCGGAATCAGGCTGCCTGCCGAGCCCTGGCCAGCCTGGATGCAGCCGCGTTCCTCAAAGCGAAAACGCTCGCCGCTGCAGCCGGTCATTTCGTACTGGGTCACCTCGATGTTGCCGGCGATCACCCCTTCGACGCACCACATCCCGCAGTGATCGTGGATAGGCGTGCCTTGGTTCGGCCCCCAGGTCATAGCAATCATCGAGTAGCCCAGCTTGTCGCTGCTGAACAACTCGCGCCTGGCGTAGTGGCCGCTGACCGGCTGGTAGACCTCCTCCGGCAGGTCCAAAGTGCCCTCGCGGATCACTTTGCACAACGTCTTGCGCAGGGCGGCCGTGCAAAGTTCGTCAGAAGCGCTGTCGACGCAGCTGTCGATGGCCTTGATCAACGGGTGGGAGGCGTCAAAGGTGGTACAGCCCATGGTCTGGTCGGCGTCTGTCGGTCGGTGGGGCAAGGATAAGGTTTTTCGTCGTTCAGGGCATCTGCGGACTCCGGGAGCCATCATTCAGGCAATCCGCGTACACTCGGGGTGGTGTGGATGTTGTTGACACAGCTTGGCTTTGCGAAGGACAATCTCCAGCTTATGTCCGTCACTGTATCCGACCTGCTGGACTTCGCCCGAGCCGTCCAGACAGGATGGGTGCTTGAGGGTGAGATCGAGATCGCGCAGCTGCCACGAGTAGCCGAGGCGGTATTCGATCCGGTTGGTCGAATCAGCTACCGGGTCAGCTTCGAGCGCGGTGAACTGGATCTGGTCTGTGTACGGGTCGAATGCTCCGGCGAGTTGATCCTGCAATGTCAGCGCAGCCTGGATGCGTTCGCGCTGCCGGTCAACGTCGACACCGTGCTCAGTCCGGTGCGCGACGATGCCGATGCGGCCGGGTTGCCGGAGAGCTGGGAGCCAATGGAACTCGACGCCGACGGCAGGGTGCGCCCCAGCGACCTGATCGAAGACGAATTGCTGCTGGCGCTGCCGGCGGTGCCGAAAAAGCCCGGCATGGAGGATGAGCCTCTGCACTGGGAGGCGCGTGATCCGGCCGATCTCGGTCCGTTCGCTGCGCTCAAAGGTTTACGCAACTAGACGTCCCGTACGGCTGGTTGAAGAGTTTGTTTGAACATCTGGAGAAAACACCATGGCTGTGCAAAAGAGCCGCAAATCACCGTCCAAGCGCGGCATGCGCCGTTCCCACGATGCGCTGAAGGCGCCGACCCTGTCGGTCGACCCGACCAGCGGTGAGACCCATCTGCGTCACCACATCACCAAGGACGGCTACTATCGCGGCCGCAAGGTCATCGATCGCGCCGTGCCTGAGGTCGACACCGAAGCGTAGCGAAACTGAGCGCGTGGCTATGAAGCGCGCGCTCTAGCCGTCCAGCCGATTGCACGGGCCGCGCATGCGGCGTGTCCCTTGCAAGACAACTTGGGGGTGCCGTGGCTGAAGCGAGAATCATCGGTTTGGGTGCGTGCCTGCCGGAGCAGGTGGTCACCAACGCGGATCTGGAAAAGCGCATCGACACCACCGACGCGTGGATACGCGAGCGCACCGGTATCGAACAGCGGCACATCGCCAAAGACGGTGAGACCACTTGCGATCTGGCCGAAGGTGCCGCGCGCGAAGCGTTGGCAGCTGCTGGCGTGGATCCGTCCGAATTGGATCTGATCGTCGTCGGCACCACCACGCCTGACGTGATTTTCCCCAGCACCGCCTGTTTGCTGCAGGATCGGCTGGGTGCCAAGGACTGTCCGGCTTTCGACGTCAACGCCGCTTGCACCGGGTTCATCTATGCGCTCAGCGTGGCGGAGAAGTACCTCAAGAGCGGTGCGGTGAAGACCGCGCTGGTGGTTGGTGCGGAAACGCTTTCGCGGATGCTGGATTGGAATGATCGCGGCACCTGCGTGCTGTTTGGTGATGGCGCCGGCGCGGTGGTACTGCGCGCCGATCAGCGCCAGGGCATCATTTCCACGCACATCCATGCCAACGGTTCCTACCGGCATCTGCTGCACAACCCCGTCGGAGTGTCCGCCGGATTCAAGGACGAGCCCAATCACGGTGTGCGAGTGATGATGGCCGGCAACGAAGTATTCCGGGTGGCCGTTCGCACGCTGGCCCGCATCGTCGATGAGACCCTGGACGCAGCCGGATTGGATAAGTCGGCGATCGATTGGCTGATACCCCATCAGGCTAACCTGCGCATCATCAAGGCCACCGCAGAGCATCTGAAGATGCCGATGGAGCGTGTCGTGGTGACGGTCAACAAGCACGGCAACACATCGGCCGGGTCGGTGCCGCTGGCACTGCACCATGGGGTGCGCAACGGTCAGGTGCAGGAAGGGCAGCTGCTGCTGTTGGAAGCCTTCGGTGGTGGCTTCACCTGGGGCTCGGCGCTGGTCCGTTTGTAGTTCCAGGCTCGACCGGCCGAGTGACTCGGCGGGTTTCGAATAACCGTCGTCGGCGCCAGCATGAGCGCCGCTGGCGTGGGAGGAATCATGCTTGCTTTAGTCTTTCCCGGTCAGGGTTCCCAGGCTGTGGGAATGCTCGCCGATTTTGCCGATCAGGCGGTGGTTCGGGACTGTTTCGCCGAAGCCAGCGATGCCATTGATCTGGATCTTTGGGCGCTGTCACAAGACGGTCCCGAAAGTGAACTCAACGCCACCACCAACACCCAGCCGGCGCTGCTGGCCGCAAGTGTTGCGCTGTGGCGGCTGTGGCAGGAACGCGGCGGCGCCGTGCCCGGCGTGCTTGCCGGTCACTCGCTGGGCGAATACTCGGCGCTGGTAGCAGCCGATGCACTGGATCTGGCGACCGCCGCGCAGCTGGTGCGGCTGCGCGGTGCGGCGATGCAGGACGCAGTGCCGGCCGGAACTGGGGCGATGGCTGTGGTGCTCAACGCCGACGAGGCGCTGGTCAATGAAGCTTGCGCCGAGGCGGCAGGCGAGGAGGTGGTTTCCGCTGCCAACTTGAACAGTGCCGGGCAGATTGTGATCGCCGGCCACGCCGCCGCGGTGGAGCGTGCCAAGGCGGCGCTGACGGCGCGCGGCATCAAGCGGATCATGCCGCTGGCGGTAAGCGTGCCCTCGCATTGCGCGCTGATGAGGCCAGCCGCCGAAAAGCTCGCTGCGGCGTTGGCTGGGGTCAAGATCAGTGCACCGGCCATACCGGTGCTGCACAACGTCGATGCACAGCCGCGTCAGGATGCCGAATCCATTCGTCAGGCGCTGGTGGAGCAGCTCTACAGGCCAGTGCGCTGGGTGGACTGCATGGCGGCGATGGATGGCAGGGGTGTGACCCAGGTCGCCGAGTGCGGGCCGGGCAAGGTGCTGGTCGGGCTGTGCAAGCGCGGAATGAGCGCAACGGCGCTTAATGCGCTTGGTAGCAACGAACAATTTGCCGCGGCCAAGGAGGCCTTCTGATGACCGAGCAAGCGAGCAAACCCATCGCCCTGGTGACCGGCGCCAGCCGCGGCATCGGTCAGGCCATTGCCGCCGAGTTGATTGCCCAGGGCTGGTATGTGATCGGCACCGCGACCAGTTCCTCCGGCGCCGAGGCCATCGCGCAGCGCTGCGCGGGAGACGGCGAGGGGCTGGCGCTGGATATCGCCGATGCCGCGCAGGTGGATGCGACCATCGCTGATCTGCTCAAGCGCCACGGACGTCTGGACGCATTGGTCAACAATGCCGGGATCACCCGTGACCAGCTGCTGATGCGGATGAATGAATCCGACTGGCAGGCCGTGGTGGACACCAATCTGGGCGGCGTCTACCGCACCTGCAAGGCGGTGATGCGCAGCATGCTCAAGGCGCGCAGCGGACGGATCGTCAATATCGCTTCGGTGATCGGCGTGACCGGCAACGCCGGGCAGGCCAACTACGCCGCGGCCAAGGCCGGGATGATCGGCTTCAGCAAGTCGCTGGCGCAGGAAGTGGGCAGCCGCGGCATTACCTGCAACGTGGTTGCGCCGGGCCTGATCGAAACCGATATGACCGCCGATCTACCCGAAGCCAGCCGCGCGGCAATGCTGGACAAGATCGCGCTGGGCCGGATGGGCACTCCCGCCGACATCGCTCAGGCGGTGGCCTTTCTGCTCTCGCCTGCGGCGGCCTACATCACCGGCGAAACCCTGCACGTCAACGGTGGGATGTACATGGCTTGAGCCGGACGGCCTTGCCAGGAGTGGCTCAGCCAACGGGCCAGTAGCCACTAACCTAGCCCCACCATCACGCTTCAACTACAATCGCGCACCCATCACGCGCCGTTGGCGCGTTTATCACCAGCCCTTTGGGAGGAAACCCTAACTCATGAGCACTATCGAAGAACGCGTCAAGAAAATCGTGGTTGAGCGACTGAGCGTCAAGGAAGAGCAGGTCACCCTGCCGGCCTCGTTCGTCGACGATTTGGGCGCCGACTCCCTGGACACCGTTGAACTGGTGATGGCGCTGGAAGAGGAATTCGAATGCGAAATTCCGGACGAAGAAGCCGAAAAGATCACCACCGTCCAGCAGGCGGTTGACTACGTCAAGGCGCACGCTTCCTAAGCAGCGTCGATGGGCGCGACCGGCCCGATGGGGTCGGCGCGTCGCTACCCGCCGCGGTCGCCAAGGGTGACCGCGCTGCCCTTGTGATGACTTGCCGCCGCCGGCGAGTCGCGTCTTGGATGCATAGTGATGAGCGGAAAACGTCGAGTTGTAGTGACCGGCTTGGGAATCGTGTCGCCCGTAGGCAACGATCTCAATACGGCCTGGCACAACGTCATCGAGGGCAACAGCGGTATTGGGCCGCTAACCAATTTCGACGCCAGCGCCTTTGCCACCCGTTTTGGCGGCGAAGTGCGCGATCTGGATCCGACCCTGTATGTGTCGG
Source organism: Gammaproteobacteria bacterium (assembly GCA_030430155.1). Lineage (GTDB taxonomy): Bacteria > Pseudomonadota > Gammaproteobacteria > Xanthomonadales > SZUA-5 > SZUA-5. Next base: position 1,091 of record JAUIFV010000113.1, on the reverse strand, counting down.
CCAAGGACGTCAAGAAGATGGATCCCTTCATCCTCTACGGCATCGCCGCCGGCCGCCAGGCCTGGGATGACTGCGGATTGGCCATCGATCAGCTCGATCCCGCCAATGTCGGCGTTGCGGTAGGCGCAGGTATCGGCGGTATCGGCACCATCGAGAAGACCTACGAGGCCTACAGCGGCGGCGGTCCGCGCCGGATCTCGCCGTTTTTCGTGCCCAGCACCATCATCAACATGATCTCCGGCCACCTGTCGATCATTCTCGGCTTGAAGGGCCCCAACATCGCCACGGTCACCGCCTGCACGACGGCGACACACAACATTGGCCTGGCAGCGCGCCTGATCACCCACGGCGACTGTGACGTAATGATCGCCGGTGGCGCCGAGCACGCAACGACGCCCTTGGCGGTCGGCGGTTTCATTTCCTCCCGCGCCCTGTCCGGCCGCAACGATGATCCCACCGGCGCCAGCCGCCCCTGGGATGCCGACCGCGATGGTTTCGTGCTCTCTGATGGCGCCGGCGTGATGGTGCTGGAGGAGTACGAACACGCCAAGGCGCGCGGCGCGCGGATTTATGCCGAACTGGCCGGGTTCGGCCTCAGCGCCGACGCCTATCACATGACCGCTCCGCCGGAGGACGGTGCCGGCGCCGCCCAGTGCATGGTGCATTGTCTGCGCGATGCCGGAGTCAGTCCGGATCAGGTGCAGTACGTCAACGCGCATGCTACCTCGACCCCGCTGGGAGACAAGGCGGAGGTCTCGGCCATACGCAGCTGTTTCGGCGATCACGCCGAGCGTCTGATGGTTAGCTCGACCAAGTCGGTCACCGGTCATCTGCTCGGTGCCGCGGGCGGTATCGAGGCGCTGTTCAGCGTGCTCGCGCTGCGCGATCAACGGGTGCCGCCGACCATGAATCTGCACAACCCCGATCCCGATTGCGACCTGGATTTCGTCCCCAACGCGGCTCGCGATGCCAAGCTGGACATGGTGATTTCCAATTCCTTCGGCTTCGGCGGAACCAACGGCTCGCTGCTGTTCAAGCGCCTTAGCTAAGCCGGCGTTGTTACAGGAATGCGCCACGATTCCTGACCTTGC
>JAUIFV010000112.1 GCA_030430155.1 Gammaproteobacteria bacterium | reverse complement strand
GCCGACCGATCACCGCCGGACCCAACCGCCGGATGCGGACCCGCATGTCCGGTGGTGTGGAAGGGCCGTGGGGCGAAATCCCCACGGCCCCATCCGATCTCAGGAAGGCATCAATCTTGCCCGCATGCTCTTGATCTTCTGGGCCCTGAGCCCTGGGCCCTGGGCCCTCATTCCTTGGCTTCCGCATAACCCGGAATCCGCTCACCAAGCACAATGTCGCGTGTCACCTGCCAGCGCCCGGAAGCATCCTTGCTCGGCGTGGCCAGTCCGCTGCCGCCGCGCGCTTGGGCCTGCCTAGCTCGGGTTCGTTCGCCGAGCAGGGGGTCGTCATCGAAGTAGATGTCTCCGATGTAGTAGGTGCAGCAGTCGGGCTCGATCACGTGCATGTGCACATGTTGGGGAATCGAGGTGCGTGGGTAGCTGGCCGGGCGGATGGTGTCGAAGCTGTAGCGGCCCTGCGCGTCGGTGCGTGCCCAGCCGCGCAGATCGCCGTGACGGGCGCCAGTCTCTCCGCGCCCACGCCTGGCGTTGGGATAAATGCCTTCAGCATCGGTTTGATAGGCGTAGACGACGATCCCAGCCGCCGGCTTCCCGGCCGAATCCCGGACCACGCCCTCGATGCGCAGCGCCTCACCGGGTTGATCGGCCGGTGTCAGGCGCGAATCGGGTCCGATCTGCCCCGGTATGCCAACGAATACTTCCTCACAGCCATCGCAGGGGCCGCCGATGATGGGCACCGGCTCAGAACCATTGCCTTGCGCCAAAGCCGAACCCAGAGCTCCTATCAGTATCAGGATGCCAACGGCGCTGCGTGTACACATCTCGTTTCTCCCATTGCCCCCACCTATGCTACGACTTGTGAGCGCATGGGATGGCAGCGATGAGATGAATCGGCCGGTGGCTGCGGTGAACTGCTGCGTCGCACGACAGCCCACGCGTGGATCAACTCATTTCGATGCTGCAGGGGACGTCACTCTGGCCAGATCCGCGAAAAGATGTCGCGGCCTCTCGCTTGGGACTTGCCATTGTTTGGGCATCAGCGGCGGACTCTCGCCAGCCTCCTCTCCGACCGGCCAGGCAATTCGTAGAGACAAGGCTATCGGGCCGCCGAATCCCTGTTCGGCGGTTGATGGCAAACAGTGGCTGATCCGCTCGGCGGAATCAGGTGCGGCAACGCCATCGGGCCAGGCCCACCAATACTTGAGCTGATTCGGCAGCTTGCCGCCGATGATCAGGTCTGCCCAACCCGAGTCCTGGAAGCTGGTCCAACAGCGATCGAGTTCGCGTTGCGTGGTCTGGATCAACTCGACAAGCTGTTCGGCACCGGTCACCCGCGCCGCCAATTCTTCTTCGACGTTGAGCAGATGAACCGAAGCGACGGCGTACTGCTTGGTCTCCACCGGCGCAGGTGCTGAGTTTGGCTCCGGTGTCGAAGGACAAACCTGCGTCGCCGGTTCCACGCCCACTGCCCATTGGCCTTCAGACTCGAAAGCAGCAAAGCACAGGCATTCGCTAAGCGGCTGTTCTGGCGACTGGGCGAAGTAGGCGCAAGGGGCGGTCAGCCGTTCGATCCACTCCAGCTGTGTGCCATCGGTATTGAAGTCGAACGCGTATCGCTCCTTACCATCGTCGACGACAAACAAGGGCTCTTCGAAATCCCAACCGATGAAGAACCACATCAGCGTCAGTTCGGCGGCGGTGGGCTGGCGAATCGTCGCCTGAGCCGAGAAACGGACCCGTTCATGCATTAGCGCCACCAGCCGCGCGCGTTGTCCGGAGTCGATGGCCATAACCGATTCGGCACCAAATTCCAGCCCCGATAAGTCGGCGGTACTGCGATAGGTCTGCAGGCCCAGCGCGCTCAGCGATCCCTCCTGTTGCCAACTCAATCCAAGAAAAACCCCAGCGAGAACCCGCTCTGTGGCATTGGTGGGTATCAGTTTGGAGTAGTCATGCGACAGCAGAGCCGCGCGGAGCTGTCTTTCCGCCCGTTCGTTGTTTTCCCTCGTGGCTGCCACATAGCGGACGTGGTCGGGAATCTCGCCCGCCTGGGTATTCGGGGCGAGCAGCATTGCCAGCAAAATCGCCCCGATCCTTTTCATCCGCTCCTCCGGATCTGCGCCAGTATGCTCTTATCGGTGATGCTCTGATCGTCAATCAGCAGGAAGATCTTGCTGATCACCTCGCTCATCTTCTTGTCGGTGTCGGCGAAGGGCAGATAGACCTTCTCGCCGTCGTCGCGGGCCGGCACCACGCATAGATAGTTGCCCGGCTCGATGTGGATGGTGGCGCTGCCCAGGTGTACGCGGTAGTTGGCCAAGCTCCCCTGGATGTGGGCGAAATGGCCTTCGCAGCGAACTTTGTCCAGGCCGATCTGCGCCATCAGCGCGGTCACCAACTCGGCGCGGCGCTGCATGGATTCGCTGGAGCTGGCGTAGTCCTCGGTGGCTTGGGCGACCGAGGCGACCAGGTCGGCGTCGCGCATGATTTCCGAAAACAGCAGTGCCGGGACCTGCTCCAGGTTCAGCGCTTGGCGGTCGCGGTGAAAGCTGATGGTGTCGATGGTGACGGTTTCGTTTTCGGCCAGGAAGTGGCCGATATCGGGGAAGGCCATTCGCGCCTCGATGCCCGAAGCCCGGTCGAACTTGCTCACCGGCTCGTACTCGCCGTTGTTCACCGACCAGTGTCGCGACTGCAGCAGCCGACTGGCCACCGCGCTGCGGATCACTTGACCCAGAAATCGGTTGGAGTAGGTCGCGGTCTCACGCTCGGCCGGGGTGAGCAGATAGAGCTCGCGGAAGGCCTGTTTGAAGGGCTGTACTCGGCGCTGCTCGACGATCTGCCGCTGCCACTGCGACAGCTGCTCGGCCTGGTACAGGTGCAGCGGATGGGCGATGCGGGCGCCTTCAGCAATGGGCTGCGAGTTGCCGTTGATATCGGTCAAAGCCATGGCCTCGGAGTCGAACCAGCCGATCCGGCCATCGTCGGACTGCAGCAGCAGCTGATCGAGCAGCAGCCGCATCGCCGGCATCCGCACCAGCTTGCGCAGATCATCGGCGGGCAGAATCTCGCCGCTGCAGCACAAATCTTCCAGCGCTTTGCGGAAGCGCCGCACCTGATCCTTCATCTGCGCCTGCATCTGCTTGAGCTCGGCGTACTCCGGATACTTGCGCACCGCGGCGGGGATGGATTTGAGCGCCTTGCCCTTCTTGCTCACGCCGATAGACGCATTCAGCCCGTCCAGCACCAGCGCCACCTCGTAGTCGCCCAGCGCGTACTGCATGGCGCCGGCGGATTCGGCGATTTCCGCCTCCATCGCCCACTCCAGGCGGGTCGCGTCGGCGTAGCCGGCGGCTTGGGCCAGATTGCTCAATCCCGCCTTGACCGCAGCCTGCGAATTGGCCTGCCGCTCGGGGCCGTACTGGGTGACTTCCTTGTGCATGCGCATGAAGGCGCTGTAGCGCTGGCGGGCGTCTTCCGGTCCGTCGATGGGCAGCGCGCCATAGGCGCGGATCGCCACCTGGCCGTGGCGCACCAGCTTCTTCTCCAGCGCAGCGCGATTCTTGCCCAGGTAGGCCTCGATCAGCATCTTGGTGTTCTTCAACCGCACCTTGCCCGCCCACAGCGCCTTCAGATAGGCCGTGACGTGCTTGGGTTTGGCCTGCGCCATCGCGCGATCCAACGCGGCGCGGTCGAGCACGCCCACCTCCACGCTTTCGCAGTTGGGGACATCGTCGAAGTCGTTCTGAACGGTGCTGGGGATGCTGCCGGCAATGGCAAAGATCTGCGCCTGCAGCGGCTGCAGATCGGACCAGCCCAGCGCCTTGAGTATCAGGTTGCGGGCCGCTCCAGCAAAGGGCAGGGCGGTGAGCAGGGTCTGTTGGCTAAATGCTTTGAGATCTTCGATCAGCGACTCGCCGGCGTCGGCGGATATGGGGCGCAGCTTGATCAGCCCCAACAGCGAATTGAACTCCGGGTGGTCGTAGTCTTCCTTCAGCTTGCCCGGAGCCAGTCCGGCCCGCTCGATCAGCTGCAGGCCCTGCAGCAGCCAGCGCTGGTGCCAGGCTTCGGGCTCGTCATAGGCTTGCTCGATCTGCTCGTGGGATTCCGGCCAGCCTTCCAGCAGCTGCGACAGGCGTTCGGCGCTGAGCTCGGCCAGCTGTTGCAATGCCTGCCGCTGTGCTGCACTGACCGGGGCCTCGTCCTCATCATCGGGGTCGGCCAGGCCATTGTGGGCGGTACAGAACGTGGCCTGACTGTTCCACACCTGCTGGGCCTGGACCAGCTTTCGCAGGTCCATCCTCCCGGCCTCTGCGAGCGCCAGCATCAGCTTCGGAACCGACCGACCCAGCCAGCCCAGCAGTTCCGCCAGGCGATATCGGCAGTCGTCCTCATCTTCGGCCGGAAAGCGCTGATCCCAGCTGCCGCCGACCACAAAGTCGGCGAAATCCAGCAGCTCTGGCGTCGCCGGGCGACGGGCCAGATGCTTCATGCAATCCCCCAACTCCGGCGCCAGCCAGGCCTTGGAGGGTTGCGCCCGGACCGCCACCAGCGGATCGGGTGGCGAGCCCCAAACCCGCGGGACCTGTTCGTAGTCGTCGCCGGCATGGTCGAAAATGTGTCGGCAGCGCGCGATCAGTTGATCGGTGCAATAGTTGTGGTCGGGATTGGCGTTGACGACGTGTGCCGCCAGGTGCTCGGCAATCAGCCGCAGCTTGGTCTCGCCTTCCTCGTCCATCCCGCGGGCCAGCGGGTGCAGATACCAGTCCACCCAGGCGTCCACGCTGGCGCCAATGCCGCTGATCCACTGCGCCAGATCGAGCTCGGCATAGGTTCTGCGGTACCCCAGCTGCCGAGCGTCCTTGTCATTCAGTTCGGCGTAGTCAGGCTGCTGCGGGAGCTTGCTCCGCAACAGCTGGTTCAGTTGCTCAATGCGCTGGCGCTGGGCGGGATCGGGTTGGCGTTTGCTCATCGGCTTTGGGCATCGTTGAAAAGCCCCGAAGCTTACCCCGTCAGCCCCCTAAACGGTCGCCTCCGGACCTACCCGCCGACCAGCGGCGTGAGCCGCATAAATGCCACCTTGGAATCCGACCGCAGTTCGAGTTGATCGTCGAGCCTAGTCGGCATCTGTCCATCCACCACCACTCGAAACGCCCGCCGCTCGAAGCCGCGCCAGGCCTTCTTTACCTCACGCTCGACATCAAAGCGCGGCGTCTCCGGTGCCTTGTCGGGCGACAACGGGCCGCGCACGCTGCCTGACTGCGCCTGCTCGGCGATCTCCGCCGCGGTCAGATACTGCCGGGCGATCCGATCCTTGGCCATCACTGCATCCAGCATGCCCTTGACGGTCAGTTCGCTGAGCTGCTCGATCAGGGTACGGCGGATCAGTTCGGCGACGCTGATGCGCTCGCTGTCCAGATTTAGTTGAACGGTCGGGATCAGTTCCTCGGACTCCGCACCGCGCAGGGCATAGCTTTGAATGGGCAGGCATAGCTCAGCCATGGACAGGCCTCCGGACAAGCGTCATCCATGGACTCTACGAAGACGATGTTGGTCAGGGCAAGTGATCGCGCAGCATCTACCCCGCTGGTGAGGCTTCGTAAATCTGGATCAGCGCTTTTCCGGTAGCGTGGACTTCAATCAGCGGGCGCACGCGTTGCCACAGTTGATCGGCCTTGGCGGTATCGCCGCTGCGCCTCAGGGTCAGCGCGACATAGCCATTGATCTCGGCAATCATGGCCTGAACCAACGGATTGGCGGAAAACTGCTGCGCGGCCTGCAGTGCCTGGCCGAACTGGTTTAGTGCATGTTGATGCTGTGCGCGGGTGGCGCAGATCAGGCCGCGAGTGAAGTGGTAGCCAGCGGCTGCCAGTTCCGATAGGCCCCCTGCCGGTACTTGCGCAAGCAGCTCCTCGGCTTCTGCGGCATTGTCCTGATAACGGGCCAGAGCCATGGCCAGGTCGATCTTGGCCAGATCCGGCGTCTGGCTGACCTCGGCGAGGCGGCGCTGAGCCGCGATCATCTGACCAAAACGACCGCTGTTGTCGTAGATCTGCACCAGGCCGTGCAAATACTGTTCTTCGCTGAGGTCGGCCTCGAACTGCTTCCAGTACTCGATGCCGGCGTCAGTTCCAGAGCGATTGGCAATCAGTTTGGCTTGTTCGCCATCCAGAGCCTGCTTGGGCAGGCTGTTGAGCCAGTTCAGCCGTCGCAGCAGGGTCACGGAAATCTGCGCTCGCTTGTGCTGTCCTCGGCAGCGCTGCTTGAGCAGCTGGTGATAAAGGACCATCGGGGCCACGATCGCAACCGTCAACAGCATGGCCACGAGCGCGACGACGAAGCTCAGGTAGTCGCCCCAGCCATAGGGTTTGCCCTGATACAGGTTCCAGACCACGATCAGCGCCGGTAGCGCCCACAGCAAGGCGTTGCCCCAGATCGCCCGCAGTACACCAATCAGCAGCGGTTCGCGATTGGCTCGGGCCGCAATCGCGGCGGATTCGGGGGTGATGAGCAGACTGTCCAGATCGTCCATGGCCGTCGCTTCGGAAAGGATCTTGCCTTGCTCCAGTCCCATCGCCTGCAGCTGCGCCTTGGCATCACCGGGGCTGGTGGCCAGCAAGGCACCGCTGACGGTCTGCTCGTTGGCATCCTGGGCTTCGTACAGATGCATTCTTGCCTGACCTGACAGCAGTGCGTCCCGGTCGAGGGCGTAAATGGAAGCAGCAACGGGCCTATCCATCTTTCTGATGGACTGAAAAACAGCCGGGGCGCCCAGCTTTGCGGCAACCTGCTCAAAAAGCGCCGATCCAGAATAACCTTGGGCGGTCAGCTGTTGCGCCAAACCGTCTACCCGCTCCGCGTCGCGTACTTCATAAAGGGGAGCCAACAGTTCTTCCGTATCCAGGTCGGCATGGACGACGTGCAGATCTTCGCGAATGTCTTCCCAGCGCACAGCGTCGATCTTCGATTCCCTGCGGTAGTGGTCGAGCAGTGCATCGCTCAGCTGAGTGTTCCTGGCGTGGCGAGTCATTTCGACTGCCTGCGACAACTGCTCTGGGGTGGCCTGTGGATTCAATGCGGAGGCTCGTATCGAAATCGCCTCGGGTTCAAAAGGCAATCTCAGCTGGGCGTCAATTCGGGCCGCATAGGCTTGTTCATAGATCGCCCGGGCGATACGGGCGTCCATGGGACGCAGCGCCAAACCGGTGCTGATTTCCCCAAGCCGGGTCAGCGCGGTCGAGGGATTCAAGGTCCGATCGACTTCCCATTGGACCGTGGCGTTGGAAAGGGCGGGTTCGGGCCCATTGCTGAAGGCCAGCAAGCGGTTTTCATTGCTAAGCGCAAAGAAGACGAAGCCGGGAGGTTGTTCCGAGGATTCAACTATGGCTGCCGCAAAGGGCAGATTCTGATGCTTGGCCAAGCGAAACGTGTCGAAGCCGCCCGAGATCTCTGCCAGATCAGCCAGAGGCCTGAAACCCTGGGCGTGAACCTCCCGCCACAGCGCTTTCCATGCTTCCGATGGCTCGATCTCATGTGCCGCCTTCAGCCTGATCCGTGCCGGACGGTACCAGCGCGGGTCGACCAGGGCATGGCTCGCACCATAGTTCTCAATGGAACGACTGATTCGACGCTTGATCCACCAAAAAAGGCTGATTGCCACGCCCGCCAGGACGACGACAACCGCCAGCAGAATCTTCAAGAACAGTCCCATCACAGACTCATCACTTCAAATCGGCGCGGAAACATAGCCAAGGTTGTGCAATCACGCCAGCGTTTCGCCAACGATGCTGTTCGTGCCTGGCCACGTACGGGCGTTATCCTTGGTACCAGCCGCGAACGGGAGTCGACGATGGGTGGCAATCCAGGAGCGAACTCGGCCTTCGTGTGGAAGGGCGGCGGTTGGCTGGGGGCGCAGTTGGGCAGCACGCTGTGGATGCTGCTGTTGGGAGTGCTGCTGCTGGACAAGGATCCGCCGATGGCGTGGACCTCGCTGCTCACATTCCTGGTCTTGAACCTGTGGGGCGCATTCTTGTGGCAGCGAAGGTCGCGGATCAGCGCCTATGCCGGCCTGCAGTGGCTGCTGGCCGCAATCAGTATCGGTTTTGCTGTAGTCATCATCACCGGCAACCGCAGCGGTGCCAATCAGCCCCAGTTGCCCGACTACGCGGTGGTCAGCTACCTGCCGTATTGGGCGATGTTGACCCCGCCAGCGCTGATGTTGGCGTTCTATATACGTGAGCGGGCATTCCGGCTGCGCCGGGGCCGTGATTCAAAGTCGAATGACTCTGACGGAACCGACTAAGGAACCTCTCAGGCGCTTTGGGGCAGCGGGACAGCCGGCCTAGCATTGCGGCTTGCGTGAGTTTTCAGGGATTGCCCAGCGCATAGCGGTAACGTCCGGTGATCGGGTAATCGAAGAGCATGTCCTCCAGCTTTGGTCCCGCACCGATGTTGTGCACGATCAGCGGCCGTTGCCCATCGGTGCTGCGTTGCCCGCTGACGATGCCGATGTGCGGGAGGTTGCCCGGCAGCATCCAGGTCACCAGGTCGCCAGGTTGGTAGTCGGCACCGTCGTCGGAGATGGGCAAGGCGGCGCCCTGGCGCTGGAAATAGCGCTGCAGGTTGGGCACCCGGCGATGATCGATGTTGGGGTCCGGTCGGGTCAGGCCCCAGATCGTCGGATAGGCAACGAAGTCGGCGCGCATATCCTCGTGCACCCGCTGCTGCAGATCGATGCCCAGAACGCGGTAGCTGCGGATGATCAGATCGGTGCACACGCCGATATGCTCCGGGACGTCGCCGCCCGGATAGGCAATGGAGCGGTAGCTGCCGTCATAGCGCACCGCGTGCTGGGTGCGTTCGACCGCGGCCGCGACCAGGGCCGCTGCGGTTGGAGTGTCGGCAGTTGCCGCCGTGATATGCAGCAGGGCCAGCGCTGCCAGCAGAGTGCGAGTAAGTGGTCGCATCATCAATCCGAAACGGGCGTTCGAAGTTGGATACGGTTTGCTGGGCTGCCGGGTGCCACGGCGTCAGGTGACGCGGGCTGGCGAGCGAAGTGCGCTTCAGCGGTTTCGCCCGACCTAGCCCAGAACGCCCGCCACCAGGTGGGTTCCCCAGCGGCCAAAGCCAACGTGGGCAAGCCGCTCAATCCGTGCGCAAAGCCTGATTCGGTTCGACGCTTGCCGCGCGGCGGGCGGGTAGCCACATTGCCAGCAAGGCCAGCGTGCCGGTAAGCCCTAGCACACCGACCAGCGTCATCCACTCTTGCTCGCCAACAAGAAAGACATGGCTACGGATGGCTTTTGCGACCAGCAGCCATGCAACGAGGCCGAGGAGCATCCCGTAAGCCACCAATCGAGCACCATCGGACAAGATCAGCCGAACCAGATCGCGGCGTTGAGCGCCCAGCGCCAGACGTACGCCAAGCTCGCCGCGGCGCTGCGAGACGCCGAAGGCCAGCACCGCGTAGATGCCGATCATTGCCAGGGTCAGAGCCAATCCGGCGAACGTGACGATCAGCTGCAAAGGGCGGCGCTGAGTCTGCAAGGAGTCGTCGATGCGCTGGTCCATGCTGATCAGATCGTAGAGGGGTTGCTCAGCATCGATCCTTCGCATCACCTCTTGCAGCGCAGCGCCGAGCTGCGCCTGCGGCAACTGGGTCCTGATCACCAAGCGAAAGATTCGCGTCGGGCTTTGCCGGAAGGGCCAGTAGTACGTTGGGACCGGGGTTTGTTGCGCAAGCGATTGCTGTTTGATGCTGGTCACCACGCCAACCACGGTGCGCCAAAGGAGCTGATTGTTGACATCGGCCGTGGCGATACGCTGGCCGACGGGGTCGCGCTCCCCGAAAGTGACTCTGGCCAACTCGGCATCGATAATGACCACATCCGGCGCTTGCTCGTCGTCATCTGCGCTAAAGGCGCGACCCTTGAGCAGCGGCATCGCCATCGTCTCAAAGTAGTGCTCGTCGATGGTCTGTATGTCGCCGATGCGGGCACTGCCATCACCCGGGACATCGCCATCGATGAAGTACGGGGCAGAGCCATAATCTGAGGAGAAAGGCAGGCTGTAAGTCAGGCCCACCGAGCTGACTCCCGGCAAATCCCGAACATCCGTCAGCAGTCGGTCCAGAAACGCCCGCGTCTGTGCCGGTTTGGCGTAGCGAACGGGAGAAAGTTGTCCGCTAACACTGTATAGCTGTGAACGTTGAAAGCCGGGATCGATCGCTTGCAGCTGCAGGAAGCTGCGCAGCAACAGCCCGCCGCATGCCAACAGCACTACCGAAATACCAAGCTGACCCACTACAAGCGCGGCGCGCAGCCTGCGCGCGCGCTCACTGCCCTGAGCGCCGCGACTGCCATTTCCCAGCACCATCGCGCCGTCTTCTGCTGCACTCACACTGGCAGCCGGCGCCAAGCCACAGGCAAGGGTTGTCAAGAGCATGCACGTCATCGCAAACAGCAATGCGGCGCCGTTGAGCTCCGCAGTGAAGCCACTAGCGGCGCCGTCCAGACCGTTGGCTCTGATCATGGCTATCCCGATAACCGCTACGATGACGCCCAGGACGCCGCCAATCAGACTGATCAGGCCGGCTTCCGCCACCAGCGGTCGCAACAGCTGCCATCGATTCGCCCCCAGCGCGGCGCGCATACCGAGTTCGCGCTTGCGCTGGTAGTAGCTGATCAGCATCAAGTTGGCGACGTTTGCACAGGCAATGGCGAGCACTAAGGCGACTGCGGCTTGCAGTAACCAGAGCGTGGCTTCGCGGTCACCCACTCGATAGGCATGCAGCGGGACTGCTCGGCCCAGCAAGCCTTTGTCCATCGCCGTCGATGCCCAATGCGAGCTGCCGCTGGTCGCGCCGCTGATCGGGATTGCGCTGATGCGTTCGACGTTTGCGGCGATGATCGCGGCGAACTGGGACTCCAATGTCGCGATCGTGGCTTTTGCCTTCAACCGCCCAATCGATTGGGCAAACTCGAAGCCGCGCAGCTGGTCGGTGAGCTGCATTTCGCTAAAAACAAAGGGCGTCCACAGCTGCACCCCTGGGCTTGGAAAAGCGAAGTGCGGCGGCATCACGCCAATGACCGTGTAGGGCCGGCCGCTGAGGCGAACATCGGTACCGACTATGCCGGGATCCGCTGCGAATTGGCTACGCCAGAACTGATCACTGAGGATTACCACCTGCTCGTTGCCGGCAGTGGATTCCCCTTCGCCGAAGGCTCGGCCCAGCCGCGGTTTGACGCCTAGGACGTCGAACAGCGACGGTGTAGTCACCACGGCCTGCAGTCGTTTGGGCGCGGTCGAGTCGGCCAGATCGTAGCTGTAGCTGTAGTAGAGCGCGCTATCGATCAGTGCATCGGCCTGCGCACGACGGTCCAGGTAGTCGATAACGGTGTTACTGCCATCCAGGACGCCCATCTTTGGATAGCTATTGAAGATCTGCACCAGCTGCTTGCTGTCGGGATAGGGCAACGGCTTGAACAAGATGCCGTGCAGCGCGCTGAACACCGCCGTGTTGGCTCCGATTGCCAGCGCCAGGATCAGGATGACAACGGCCGAGTGAGCCGGACGGGCGCAAAGCCGCCGAAGCGCATGGTTGAGATCGAAGAGGATCGCTGCGTGCATCGGCCAAGCATAGACACGACGCCCGTTTGCGGCCATGGGTCAGCTGCAAATACTGTGGTCGCTCTCGGATGCCAGGCTCCATGCATCTCGACTGCCCGGGTTGGACCTCGTGGAGCCAGCCTGCTGGCGATCGGATGGTCCGTTGGATCAGGAGCATCGCTTGCAGGGCAAGCTCCAACACTCAATCGAGAACCATCTTGGCTCAGCCCTAAGCCCTCAGCCCCCAAATTCGAGCCGGATCCATGACAATCGCATCGCCAGTGGGTGTTCCAAGCCTCGCAACCTGCTAGCTTTAGCGCCCTGTCGCAGTGCAGCAAAAGGACGTCGGGTGAGCGCGGCGCAGTGGATCGTATTGAAATTCGGTGGCACCAGCGTCTCCACCAAGGCACGCTGGGCGACCATTGGCAAGTTGGCCAACTCGCGCCTGGCCGAGGGCGGGTGCGTGCTGATCGTAGTTTCGGCGGTTTCCGGGGTGACCGATCAGCTCAAGGCGCTGATCGAAGCCGAGCCCGCCGCGCGTGCTGAGTTGGCCCAGCGGCTGGTCGAGCAGCATCGCGCCTTTGCCGCCGAGTTGGGCGTGGATGCGGCGATCCTCGCCGAGGTTGAAGCGGAACTGGATGAGTGCCTGAGTTCGCCGCACGCGGCGGCGCGGGCCTTTCCCTGGCAGGCGCGCGTGTTTGCCCTCGGTGAGCTGTGGTCCAGCCGCTTGGGCGCGGCCTTTCTCACTGCCAGCGGCACGACTACCGAATGGCTGGACGCGCGCACCCAGCTGTCGGCGCAGGCGCTGCCCAATCAGGGCGACTGGGCGCGGCATCTGAGTACCACCTGCCAGGTGCAGCACGCGCCGGCGCTGGCCGAGCAACTGGCGCAGGCCGGTCGTTCGCAGATCACCCAGGGTTTCATTGCGCGCAACTTGAGCGGCGAGACGGTGCTGCTGGGGCGCGGTGGGTCGGACACCTCTGCGGCCTGTTTTGGCACGCTGCTGGGTGCCAGCCGAGTGGAGATCTGGACCGATGTGCCGGGTATGTTCAGCGCCAATCCGCGCCGCGTGCCGCAGGCCCGCTTGCTGCGTCATCTGGACTATGACGAGGCGCAGGAAATCGCCACCACCGGGGCCAAGGTGCTGCATCCGCGCTGCCTGGGTCCGGTGCGCGAGGGCGGCGTGCCGCTGTGGATCAAAGACACCCAGCGACCGGATCTGGAAGGTACCTGCATCGACGCCAGCGGCGGAGATGGGCCGCTGTCGGTGAAGGCCATCTCCCACCGCATCGGCGTCACCCTGGTCTCGATGGAGTCCATCGGCATGTGGCAACAGGTGGGTTTTCTGGCCGACGTCTTCGACTATTTCCGCCGTCACGGGCTCAGCGTGGATCTGATCGGTTCGGCCGAAACCAACGTCACCGTGTCGCTGGATCCCAGTGAGAATCTGCTCAGTGCGGACACCCTGGAGGCGCTGTGCGCCGATCTGGCTCGGGTCTGCCGGGTCAAGGTGATCGCGCCCTGCGCGGCGATCACCCTGGTCGGGCGCGGCATGCGGCGGATGCTGCATCGGCTGAGCGAAGTGCTGGCCGAATTCGGCGAACAGCGCGTGCACCTGGTCTCGCAGTCCTCGAACAACCTGAATCTGACCTTCGTGGTCGATGAGTCCATCGCCGAGGCGCTGCTGCCGCGGCTGCATGAGCATTTGATCCGTGCCCGGGTGATGGCGGTGGACGACGCCCGGCTGTTCGGCCCCAGCTGGGAGGCACTAAGCGCGCCGGAGGATGTGACTTTGCCTTTGCCATGGTGGCAGCGCGAGCGCGACAAGCTGCTGCAGATTGCCGCCGAGCAGGGCCCGGCCTACGTCTACCATCTGGACAGCGTGCGCAATCAGGCGCGCCGCTTGCAGCAGATCGAGCCGGTGGATCGCTGGTTCTACGCGATCAAGGCCAACGATCATCCGCAGCTGCTGCAGGCGCTGGTAGCGCAGGGCTTCGGCCTGGAATGCGTTTCCGCCGCCGAGGTGGCGCATGTGCAGCGCCACTGCGCCGACCTGGACGCGGCCAGGATCATGTTCACCCCCAATTTCGCGCCGCGCGATGAGTATCGCCAGGCATTGGCGGCCGACGTGATGGTTACCGTCGATGCGCTGCACGCGCTGGCCCAGTGGGGCGAGGATTTTGCCGGCGCGCAGATTGCCCTGCGGGTGGATCTGGGGCCGGGCCGCGGCCACCACGACAAGGTGCGCACCGGTGGCAGCGCCAGCAAGTTCGGACTGGCGCCATCCGAGCTGGCCCAGGCCCAGGAGCTGGCTCGCAAGGTTGGGGCCAAGGTGGTTGGTCTGCATGCGCATCTGGGCAGCGGGATACTCGATCCGCAGCATTGGGCCGAGGTCTACGCTCAACTGGCGGCGCTGGGCGAGCGCTTTGTGGATCTGCGCTGGCTGGATATCGGCGGCGGCCTGGGCGTGCCCGGCCAGGGCGAGCGCGAGCTGGATCTGGATCTGGTGGCGGCCGGTCTGGCCAAGGTCAAGGCGCTGTATCCGCAGTGGGCCTTGCACATGGAGCCGGGCCGTTACCTGGTTGCCGACGCCGGCGTGCTGCTGACCCGGGTGACCCAGACCAAGCTCAAGCACGGGGTACGCTTCGTTGGCGTGGATGCGGGCATGAACGCGCTGCTGCGTCCGGCGCTTTATGACGCGGTGCATCCCATCGCCAATCTGACCCGGCTGGATGAGCCTGCCACCGAGACGGTGACCGTGGTCGGGCCCATTTGCGAGAGCGGTGACGTGCTCGGTCGGGAGCGACGCCTGCCGGCCAGCGTCGAGGGCGACATCATCGCCATTGCCCAGGCCGGCGCCTACGGCGCGGTGATGGCCAACCGCTACAATCGCCGCCCGCTGATTGCCGAGGTGCTGCTGTGAGGGACGACTTCGATCCACGCGCGGTGGAGAGTTTCAGCTTCGTTGCGGCCAGCTACGCCGACGGCCAGGCGCGCCTGGTCTACGCTCTGGACGATCTGCAGCTGACCGAAGTGATCAGTTTCCCGGGCGCGCCGGCGGTACCGGTCGGTCGCGAAGCGGCAGTGGCCAAGGCGCTGGCGATGCTGCACTGGCTGGCCGGCACCAGCTACTACAAGGCCAGCGTGGCCAAGCAGATCCGTTTCGACGGTGGGCTGCCCGACGCTCAGGCCGCAGCGCTCATCGCCGACGTCTACGAGCAAGGTCTTGCCGAATTTGCCTACGTCAACCAGCTCGATTTGAGCGGCCGATTCGAGCTGCCCAGTGCACCAGGCGGGGCGCCTGGGACCGTGTTGCAGCTGCCGCGGCGCGCGCTGGTGGCGATCGGCGGCGGCAAGGATTCGCTGGTCAGCATCGAGCTGCTGAAGCAGCGCGAAGAGCCCTTTGCGGTGACCTGGGTCGGCAATTCGGAGCTGATCCGGCGCTGCGCCGAACGCTGCGGGCGACCCACGCTCAACATCAAACGGCAGATCGCTCCTGAGCTGATCGAACTCAATCGCCGCGGCGCCTACAACGGCCACGTGCCGGTGACCGCGATCAACTCGGCGATCCTGACCCTGGCCGCGCTGCTCTACGGCTACGACGAAGTGGTCTTCTCCAACGAATCCTCCGCCGCCGCGGCAACGCTCACCCATCAGGGCAAGGCGGTCAATCACCAATGGAGCAAGGGCCCGGCCTTCGAGCTGGCTTTCGATGGCTGGGTACGCAAACAGGTGGCGGCGGACATGCGCTATTACTCGCTGCTGCGCCCGCTCAGCGAACTGGGTGTGACCGCGCGCTTCGCCAAGCTGGATCAGTACTTCGACGTCTTCTCCAGCTGCAACCGTAACTTCCGCCTGAGCGGCGAAAAACCCAGCTCGCGCTGGTGCGGCGAATGCCCGAAGTGCCACTTCGTGTTTCTGGCCCTGGCGCCGTTCTTGGCCAAGCCGGCCCTGGTGCGCATCTTTGGTCGCAATCTGCTCGACCTGCCCGAGCTGATTGCCGATTTCGAAGCGCTGTGCGAATGGGGTGCCGACAAGCCATTCGAGTGCGTGGGCGAGGCGCGTGAGTCGCGCGCCGCGCTGGCGCGGCTGAGTGAGCGTGCAGACTGGCAGGAAGATGCGGTCGTTGCCCATTTCCACAGGCGTATCCTGCCGCAGCTGCCAGCCACTGACCGTGATCTGGACGCACTGCTGTCGGTTGGAGATGACTCCAGTCTGCCGCAGCGTTTGCGTTGCGCATTCGCTTAGTAGGGGCGGCCGGCCCCTCACCCGCAAATCATGAACTTTTTGTTGCGGCTTCCGCAGGAGCGCTGAGGCGCGGATTGCTCCCTCCGATGACTCGAAGCACGCCTGCGAATCCCTCGCTACAAACGTGCATCAATAGGGGTGGTCGATTGGGGTGCTGCTGGCGGCAGCCAGATTCTGCGCGCTGCTGCGCGCGACCACGGACACACCCGGCATCAATGCTTGAAGTAGGCAACGCCGTTGCCGATCGCCTGCTGTCTCCGACTCGATAGCAGCTGCGTGGCCGGCGTCCTGGCCTGACATTGCATCACCGCTGCCTGCCGCGCCAACGCTGCGGAAACCTGGCGTTCCTAGCGCCTCACACTGCGGGCCATGTAACATTTTTTACATCTTAAGTTACAATGGGTGACCAAAAGCCGAAGGGTCCAAGTGTGTCTACACGCTCATTCGGTCGCTAGGTTGGGGCTTGCGTGGGGACGCACTTGATAGACGACTTCCTGAAACAGGCGGCGCAGTCCGGGGTGAGGTTTCGCCTGGAATCCGGACAGCTGAAGGCGACAGCACCAAAAGGGGTGATTGACGCCGAGTTCTCTGCCGTCGTGTCCGCCCACCGCGGGCAGATCATCGCCGCATTGTTGTCCTCGCAAGCCCAGGCGCAGGATCAATCCTCGACCATGGCGCTGCCGGAGCTGCGTCCGGTGCTGGACGGCAGCGAGCCGTGCCGGGCCTCGTTTGCGCAGGAGCGGTTGTACTTTTTGCAGCAGCTGGATCGGGACGGCGGTCACTATCACATGCCGCTGC
>JAUIFV010000111.1 GCA_030430155.1 Gammaproteobacteria bacterium | reverse complement strand
CCATCGCCGTGGTCAGCCAGATCCAGAAGCGGAAGAAATGGGCGATGATCGGGTGGAAATCGACGGCGCGGTGGGCCTGGCTGCGATGCAGATACAGGGTCACGCCGAGTATGGTGATCTGCGCGGAGATCAAGAAATACAGCAGGATCTGCCACCAGCTGGCGTTCAGGAGTCCGCTGCTCATCCACTCCAACCAAACGTTAGACATCAACACTCCTTGGGAGATCTATCGAATCGTATGCAGGCCGCGATTCTACCCGCGATTCCTTCACGTTGTTTGCATCGACGCGCCTGACGATAATGCAACGTTCACTCAGCACAGGTGGCAAACATGAACGCACCCACTCGTATCGATACCGCGCGCGAGGTGCGCGCGCCGCGCGGCGACCAGCTCAGCTGCAAGAGCTGGTTGAGTGAGGCGGCCTATCGAATGCTGCAGAACAACCTCGATCCGCAGGTGGCCGAGAACCCGGCCGAACTGGTGGTTTACGGCGGCATCGGTCGAGCGGCGCGCAACTGGGCCTGTTTTGATCAGATTCTGGAATCGCTGCGTGAACTGGAGGACGACCAGACCCTGCTGGTGCAGTCCGGTAAACCGGTGGGCGTGTTTCCCACCCATCCTGACGCGCCGCGAGTGCTGATCGCCAATTCCAATCTGGTCCCGGCCTGGGCCAACTGGGAACACTTCCACGAACTCGATAAGAAGGGCCTGATGATGTACGGGCAGATGACTGCCGGGTCGTGGATCTACATCGGCTCGCAGGGCATCGTCCAGGGTACTTACGAAACCTTTGTGGAGATGGGTCGTCAGCACTACGGGGGCAATCTCAAGGGGCGCTGGATACTGACCGCCGGATTGGGCGGCATGGGTGGCGCACAGCCGCTGGCGGCCAGTCTGGCCGGTGCCTGTTCGCTGAACATCGAATGCCAGCAGAGCCGCATCGATTTCCGCCTGCAGACCCGTTATGTGGACGAGCAGGCCGATGATCTGGACGATGCGCTGGCGCGGGTGGAGCGCTACGCGGCCAAGGGCGTGGCGCGCAGCATTGCGCTGCTCGGCAACGCCGCGGAGATCCTCCCCGAGCTGGTACGGCGCGGTGTGCGCCCCGACGCAGTCACCGATCAGACCAGCGCCCACGATCCGGTCAACGGCTATCTGCCGCTGGGCTGGACGGTGGAGCAGTGGTTCGAGCGGCGGGTCAGCGATCCGCAGGCCACCGCACGCGAGGCCAAGCGTTCCATGCGCGCCCACGTCGAGGCGATGCTGGCCTTCCATCAGCAGGGCGTGCCGACCTTCGACTACGGCAACAACATCCGCCAGGTGGCCAAGGACGAGGGCTGCAGCAACGCCTTCGACTTCCCCGGATTCGTGCCCGCTTATGTGCGTCCGTTGTTCTGTCGAGGCGTCGGGCCGTTTCGCTGGGTGGCCTTGTCCGGCGATCCGGAAGACATCTACAAGACCGACGCCAAGGTCAAGGAGTTGATTCCGGACGATCCCCATCTGCACCGCTGGTTGGACATGGCCCGCGAGCGGATTTCCTTCCAGGGTCTGCCGGCGCGGATCTGCTGGGTCGGCCTGGGTCAGCGTCATCGGCTGGGCATGGCCTTCAACGAGATGGTGCGCAGCGGCGAGCTGAAGGCGCCGATCGTGATCGGTCGCGACCATCTGGATTCGGGCAGCGTGGCGTCGCCGAATCGGGAAACCGAGGCGATGCAGGACGGTTCGGACGCCGTTTCGGACTGGCCGCTGCTCAACGCCCTGCTCAACACCGCCGGCGGGGCGACCTGGGTCAGCCTGCATCACGGTGGTGGGGTAGGGATGGGCTACAGCCAACACTCCGGCGTGGTGATCGTCGCCGACGGCAGCGAGGCGGCCAGCAAGCGGCTCAGTCGGGTGCTGTGGAATGATCCGGGCACCGGCGTGATGCGCCATGCCGATGCCGGCTACGAGATTGCCAAAGCGTGTGCGCGGGAGCAGGGGCTGGATCTGCCGATGGAGAAGGGCTGAGAATTTTTGGGCTGAGGGCTGAGGGCTGAGGGCTGAGGGCTGAGAAAGAGCGGTTCTCCTTAGGGGGGAGCGATCGCTGCTGCGGTTGCCTTGTCCAGCTGCTCGCCGAGGCGCTTCAGCAGCGGCTCGATGCGATCGCGGATGCTCTGGTAGCACTGGGCGAAGGCGCGTTCGGCTTCGCCGACCGACGAGGTCACGGTCGAAGGATCGCTTATCGGCCAATAGGCGCGCTGACAGCGGCCGGGAAAGCGCGGGTAGGTCGGCGCGCTGTCCTGAGACCAAAGGCCGATCAGCAGGTCGATCTCGGCAGCATCAGCGGCGACGAATTCCTCCCAGGACTTGCTGCGCAGCTGCTCGACCTGGTGGCCGGCCAGTTCCAACTGCTTGAGCGCGTAGCGATTGACCCTGCCCAACGGCTGGCTGCCCGCACTCAGGCCCTGAAAGCGCCCATCACCCAGATCATTGGTCAGCGCTTCGGCCATCAAACCGCGTGCCGCGTTGCCGGGGCTCAGGTAGAGGATGCGCAGCGGGCGCAGTCGGATCCGACTGGGCTGTGGCGCGGACTTCGGCTTGACCGCGGACTTGTCAGGTGCCGGCGTGGCAGGCGCAGTTGGCGGAGTAGCGCCAGGGGCTGGCTCGGGCGCAGGAGCGGCTGGCTCAAACAGCTGCCGCTGTTGCGGCTGTTCGGCTGACGGCTGTTGTGTTTCGATCGGTTCGGGCTGTGGGCTGGGCTTGGCCGGTGCGGGGCGTTTGGGCTTGCTCGCCGCTGCCGGCGCCGGGCTGCTCAGACCGCACAGATGCTTGGCCACAAAACGCACCATCTCCCGGGTGGGCTGATGATTGGCGCGGTAGCGGATGAAGCGACCGTCGGCCTCGGCGTCGAGCAAGCCGGCCTGGGTCAGGGTCTTCAAGTGGAACGAGAGGGTGGCCGCGGCCACGCCCAGCTTCTCGGCGATGTCGCTGGGGCAGCCGCCCTGGTCGCCGAACTCGCAGAGCAGTCGGTAGATGCTCAGGCGGGTTTCCTGCCCTAGCACCGAGAAGGTGCGAATAAGCGCCTCATTGTCCATGTTTCTATCATGATGGAAATGTTGAATTTATGCTACTGATTGATTTATGGCAGGTTTTTTGGGTTTCAGCGACGATCGAATTAATCCGCTCATGTGGGCAAGCTGTTGCCTGAGCCCGTTAGAACCGTTCTGCCGGTCATTCTGGCGCAGCGAATGGTCGCGTTAGTCAGCGGCGACAGTGATACTCTGCGCAGCGTTTTTTCGCACCCACGTGGACCATGCTGCGGCGACTCTCCATACGCGATTTGGCGATCATCGATCAGCTCGAACTCGAGCTGCACCCGGGCTTTACCGTCATCACCGGCGAGACCGGCGCCGGCAAGTCGATCCTGGTCGATGCGCTGGATCTGATCTCCGGCGGTCGCGCCGATGCGCAGCTGGTTCGTCCTGGCGCGGCGCGCACCGAAGTCAGTGCGGAGTTCGATCTGAGCGCCATACCCGCCGCGCGTGATTGGCTGGTTGAGCAGGAATTGGACGAAGCTGAGGAGTGTTTGCTACGCCGCACGGTCAAGGCCGAAGGCGGCTCGCGCTGCTGGATCAACGGGCGTTCGGCGACCGTGCAGCAGCTCAAGGAGCTGTGTGCGCTGATCCTGGAGATCCACGGCCAGCATGAGCATCAGGCCTTGCTCAGCCGCGCCCATCAGCGGCATCTGCTCGACGCCTACGGTCACCTGCAGGCGCAGCTGCAGCCGGTGGCCGATGCGGCCAGGGCGGTCTCCGAGCTGCGTGCCGAGCAGGCGCAGGGACTGGCGGACCCGCAGGCCCTGGCCGACCAACACGCGTTGCTGAAGGTCCAGCGTGAAGAGCTTGAGGCGCTGCAGCCGGAGCCGGAGCGGCTTGCTGCGCTGGATGAAGAACAGCGCCGACTCAGCCATGCCGAGAACCTGCTGGCCGGTCTGGCTCAGGTCGAACAGTGGCTGGAAGGCGAAGATGGACTATCGGCTCGCGCTTTGCTGTTGCGTAGTGAACAGGAGCTTTGCCGTCTGGGCGGCTACGACGCTCAGCTGCTGCCCTTGGCGACGGTGATGGAAGAGGCGCGCCTGCAGGTGGAGGAGGTGGCCCGCGACGTGCGCGACCGTATTGACGGGGGCGAGCTGGATCCGCAGCGACTGGAAAAGGTCGAGGCGATGCTGTCGGCGCTGCATGTGCAGGCCAGGCGTCATCGCGTGCTGCTCAGCGAGCTGCCAACGGTGTTGGCCGATCTGCGTGAACGCGAAGCCCGCCTGCAGCAGCGACTGGAACGCTCGGCGCACTTCGACGAAGAGCTGGCGCGGCTGCTCGCCGCCTATCAGACCGCCGCCGACGCTTTGACCAAAGCGCGACTAAGTAGCGCCAAGGCGCTGGCCAAGGTGGTCGAGCAGCTGATGGCCGAATTGGGCATGCAGGGCGGTCAGTTCCTTGCCGAGCTCAGCCCGCGAGACGGCGATCAGGCCCACGCCGAGGGCGCCGAGCAGATCGAGTTCCTGGTTAGTGCCAACGCCGGCATGGCGCCGCGGCCGCTGCGCAAGGTGGCCTCCGGCGGTGAGCTGGCCCGTATCGGTTTGGCAATCAAGGTGGCGACGGCGGATCTGGACGACGTGCCGGTGCTGGTCTTCGACGAAGTCGATTCCGGCATCGGCGGCGGCACTGCGGAGATCGTTGGCCGCAAGATGCGCGCGCTGGGCACACATCGACAGGTGCTGGCGGTGACCCATTTGCCGCAGGTGGCGGCCAGTGCGCACCAGCATCTGATGGCCAGCAAGGGCACCGAGGACGGCGCCACCGTCAGCGTGCTGCAGACCCTGGATGCCCAGGCGCGTCAGCGCGAAATCGCACGGATGTTGACCGGGGTGGATTTGACCGAGCGTTCATTGGCGCACGCCGAGGAGATGTTGGGGCGCGCCGAGGGATAGCGCTCTTAAGGGCCCAGGGCATAGGGCCCAGGGCCCAGAAGAGGCTGGTTCAGCGCGAATTCGTGTCTTTCTGGGCCCTGGGCCCTGTTCCCTGGGCCCTATTTCTTCTTGGGCCTCACGTACAACACCAGAGAGTGATCCTCTAGCGTGTAGCCGTGCGCCTCGGCAATTTCCTGCTGTAGGCGTTCGATCTGGTCGTTCTTGAATTCGATCACCTTGCCGGTGTCGACGCACACCATGTGGTCGTGATGGCCTTCGGAGTCGAGCTCATAGACCGCCTGGCCGCCCTCGAAGTTGTGCCGCATCACCAGACCGGCGGCCTCGAACTGATTGAGTACGCGATAAAC
The DNA here is from genome assembly GCA_030430155.1 of Gammaproteobacteria bacterium. Lineage (GTDB taxonomy): Bacteria > Pseudomonadota > Gammaproteobacteria > Xanthomonadales > SZUA-5 > SZUA-5. Next base: position 11,379 of record JAUIFV010000111.1, on the reverse strand, counting down.
GGTGGCCAGACCGATTTCATCGCCCGCGTCCAACAGCGCGCGATAGACCTCTTCAGCGGTCATGTGCTTGGTGGTCGAGTTGGCCAGGATCTCCAGGACCCGCATCCGCGGATGGGTGACCTTCAGCCCGGCTTTGCGTAGATCCTGCGATTCCACCGTCACCCCGCATTCATCAGCTGATTAAGCTGCAGAAGTGTATCATCCGGCCCCAACAATGGAGTTGGAGTTTGCTGTGTCCCAGAGCTTTGCCTTGACCCGCGTGGTCTTCCTGCTTTCCGCCGTCATGTGTCTGGGCCTGAGTGGCTGCGGGCTGTTCTACAAGCAGCCAGTGCAGCAGGGCAACGTGCTGGAACAGGAGGATATCGATCAGCTCAAGCCGGGCATGAGCAAGCGTCAGGTGTCGTTGATTATCGGCACGCCGGCCATCGTCAGCCCCTTCCACCATGATCGCTGGGAGTACGTGTCCCGCTTCAGAAACTCCGACGATGAAGTGGAGCGCAAGAATTTCACCGTCTACTTCGAAAACGGTGCGCTTTCGCGCTTGGAAGGCGACTATCAGCCCGGCGGCACCAATATCGAGAACACCCGCGAACAGTCCGAGCGCGCCATCGCGCCGATGTCGCCGAACGACGACGAGTGAGCCCTGACTGATCAGCCTTTGGCTTTGTGCGCGGCGCGACGGCGCCGTGCGACCATCGGGTCGACGGTCAGCGGCCTGTAGATTTCCACCCGGTCGCCATCGTTCAGGACCTGGCTGAGTTCGCAGTGCTGGTTCCAAACGCCCACTGAACCGTCCAGATTGGTCGGCGCCAGTGGATGTTGGTCCAGTCCCGAGGCCCGCAGCGCATCGGCGACGCAGCTGCCTTCGGGCATTGACAGCGTCTGTTTGACGGCCTCACCCGGGAGAGCCAACACGACCAGGATCTGTAGCTCAGACACCGGCTTGGGCCTTGGCGACGCGGACGAAATCGTCCACCAGTCGATTGGCCAAGTGCTCAAAGCCACGCTTGAAGGCCTGGCTGAGCAAACGACCGGCGAACTCGAACTGCAAATCCAGGCCGACCTTGCAGCCGTTTTGGCCCAGCGTCTTGAAGGTCCAGGCCCCGCTGAGGCTGTCCAGCGGGCCGTCGATGAGGGTCAGCTCGATGCGCTCGTGCGGCCACAGCCGATTGCGCGTTGAGAAGGCGGTCTGCACCATGCCGATACGCAGATCCAGTCGCGCATGCATGCTGTGGTCATCGGCACTGAGCACTTCGCTGCCGTCGCACCAGCTGAACAGGCGCGGATAGTCGGTCACATTGTTGACCAACGCATACAGCGTGGCAGCGGGCAGAGGGACCAGAGCGGAGCGGTGGACGACGGTCACTAGCCTGGACTATTTATGAACGTTCGTGGCGAGGGTTACGCAGGCGTGCTGTGGTGCGGATCGCGGACCGGAGTTCGATGAAGGCGTACTTGCAGTACGTCGAGTCGATCGGAGGGAGCAAGCCGCGCCACGGCGCGCCTGCGGAAGCCGCAGTAGAAGGTTCATGAATAGTCCAGGCTAAGGGCGGATTTGGGTTCGGGCCGCGCATGGTGGACAATCCGCGCCCCCAACTCAAGCGTTGGCGGCATCGGCGGTTATGGATGCGAACGGTTTATAGAAGAAGCAGATGAGCAAGAAGAGCAAAGACACCAGCAAGAAGGGGCGTATCGCGGAGAACAAGCGCGCGCGCTTCGAGTACGCCATCGAAGACCGCATCGAGGCCGGTGTGTCCCTGCAGGGCTGGGAAGTGAAGAGCCTGCGCGAGGGCAAGATCCAGTTTGGCGAGAGCTATGCGCTGATTCGCAACGGCGAGCTGTATCTGTTCGGGGCGCAGATCTCGCCGCTGCTGTCGGCTTCCACCCACGTCGTTGCCGATGCCATGCGCAATCGAAAGCTGCTGCTGCATCGCGATCAGATCGATCGTTTGATCGGCGCTGTCGAGCGCAAGGGTTACTCGCTGATTCCGACCGCGATGTACTGGAAGAACGGCAAGGTCAAGGTCGAGTTGGGCCTGGGCAAGGGCAAGAAGCAGCACGACAAGCGCGAGACCCAGAAGAACCGCGATTGGGAGCGCGAAAAGGGCCGCATCATGCGCGACCACAGCCGCGGCAAGGCATGATCCGGGTCAATCGCTCGACTTCGCTGCCTTGATAGGCTAAGCACCGCGCTCACCCAGCATTTCACAGACGTCAGTACAACCACCATCGAGTACAGCCATGACCATCCCAACTCTCGACCTCCAGCGCTTTCACTCCGACCGCAAGGCCTTTGTCGAGGAGTTGGGTGCGGCCTATCGCCAGTACGGCTTTCTAGGCATTCGCAACCACGGCATCGACGACCAGCAGATCGCCAAGGCCTATCAGGTCTTCCAGCAGTTCTTTGCCCTGCCCGAAGAAACCAAGATGCGCTATCACCTGCCCGGCAAGGGCGGTGCGCGCGGCTACACGGGCTTCGGCATCGAGACCGCCAAGGACAGCGAACATCCGGATCTGAAGGAGTTCTGGCACGTCGGCCGCGAACTGCCGGCCGGCCACCGCTTCGAGGCGCAGATGCCGCCCAATCTGTGGCCTACGGAGATCGAGGGCTTCAAGGAGCACGGTTACGGGCTGTACAAGGCGCTCGACGGTTTGGGACGGATCATGCTCAGCGCCATCGCCCTGCATCTGGGGCTGGAGGAGAACTGGTTCGACGACAAGGTCGACCAGGGCAATTCCATCCTGCGCCCGATCCACTATCCGCCGATCAGCGATCCGAGCACCGAATCGGTGCGCGCCGGGCAGCACGAGGACATCAATCTGATTACGCTGCTGATCGGCTCATCGGCCGAAGGGCTGCAGCTGCTGCAGAAGGACGGCAGCTGGCTGCCGGTGACCACTCAGGGCGACGCCATTGTCTGCAATATCGGCGATATGCTGCAGCGGCTGACCAATCACGTGCTGCCTTCAACCACCCATCGGGTGATCAATCCGCCGGGCGAGAAGGCCGCGCAGCCGCGCTACTCCATTCCCTTCTTCCTGCATCCCAATCCGGATTTCGTGATCGAGACGCTGCCGCAATGCATGGGGCCGGATCGGCCCAATCGCTATCCAGAGCCGATCACCGCTCAGGGTTATCTGGAGCAGCGGCTGCGAGAGATTCGGCTGATTTGATCGGCCAGGACTACTGATCGAGCGCGCCGGTGGGCGAGGGCGCCCACGGGCGCGATGCTATTTGGTGCGGAAGGTAATGCGGCCCTTGCTCAGGTCATAGGGGGTCAGCTCGACCTTGACCTTGTCGCCGGTGAGGATTCGAATGTAGTGCTTGCGCATCCGGCCTGAGATGTGCGCGGTGATCATATGGCCGTTCTCGAGCTCTACGCGAAATATGGTGTTGGGCAGGGTCTCGGTGACCACACCCTCCATCGCAATGACATCTTCCTTCGACATGGCGCCTCGTGCTTGCAAAAAAGACCCGGAATTGTGCACTAAAGGCGCATTGGTAGCCACCGCGAAGGTGAATCCCGTTTGAATAACGTCTACTTCTCGGCCTACTAAGGCAATGCCCCTGTATTTGCTCGATCCAGACCAGCCCGAGCGCTTCCCGCCGACCCGCAAAGCCCAGCGCGTACCCAACGGCTTGCTGGCGATCGGCGGTGATCTGCGTCCGGATCGGCTGCTCGCGGCCTATGCTCAGGGCATCTTTCCCTGGTTCAGCGAGGGCGAACCGCCGCTGTGGTGGGCACCCGATCCACGCTGCGTGCTGCTGCCGGAGGAGATCCACGTCTCCCGACGTTCGGCGCGCTGGCTGCGGTCGTGTGAGTGGACAATCCGTCTGGATACCGATTTCGCAGGCGTCATCGAGCGCTGCGCGGCGCCGCGAGAGCCCGGCGGCGGCACCTGGATCGTGCCGGCGATGGTATCGGCCTATTGCGATCTGCACGCCCTGGGCTACGCTCATTCCATCGAGGTCTATGCCGACGAGGTCCAGGTCGGCGGATTGTATGGGGTCAGTCTGGGCGCGGCATTCTTTGCCGAATCGATGTACTCGCGGTGCAGCAACGGTTCCAAGGTGGCGCTGCTGGCGCTATGCCGGCTGCTGCAAGGTTGGGGTTTTGAGTTGATTGATGTGCAGATGGAAAGCGAGCATCTGCTGCGCATGGGAGCGCGGAGTTGGCCGCGAACGGAGTTTGAACACGCACTGGCGCATTCTCAGGTTCGCGCGACGGTGTGCGGGCCGTGGACCAGCCTGTGCGAGTTCAGTACAGCGAGGTCGCTGGTCCGTCATGAGCGATGACATGCGGCCGCCGGGTGGCTGCGATGGCGCGTGCGCGAACGGCTGCGGTGGGTTGGGCGGCTTGTTGTGGGTCCGATCTGTGATCGGACGCTCTGGGCGGGCTCAAGCCCCACACTGCTCAACGAAGCGCAGGTAGTGGTCTGCGACCTGATCCGGCGCTTCCACCTGCGGGTAGTGACCGATTTCCGGAAGTTCGTTCAGATGGTCCAGCCGGCAGCCCAACTGCTTGTAGCGGGCCACCATGTGGCTGCCCGAAACCGGGTCGGCAGAGCCGTTGATCAGCGCCAGCGGTACTTGCGCCTCGGTTAGTGCGGACACCCAGCGCTCGCGATGCTGCAATCGATCACGCATGTAAGTGATCAGGTTGTGGAAGATGTGTTTGCCGCCGCGCAGATTGATCAGATGCCAGAACTGATCCAGTTCTGCCCGGCTCGGTTTGGTGGCTTGGCCGAAGACCTTGCTGAATGCGCGATCGAAAGTGGCTTTGCCCGATAGCCTGTTGACCAACGGTCCCAGCGGACTGAGCAACAGCTTCTGCGTCCACAGGGCGCGATGGGTCTCCGGAAACAAGCCGCCATTGAGAAAACACGCCGACAGCCATTGGCCGGCGCCGCTGCCCTCGTTCTGCCGCGCCAACAGTTCCTGGGCCACCGTGTCGCCGTAGTCGTGGGCAAGGACGTGGAACTGCTCCAGCTTCAGGGCGCCAACCAGCGCTTCGACGATGTCGGCCTGGCCGTGAATGCTGTAGTCGCGTCGGTCGGGCTTGGCGGAGTAGCCGAACCCGAGCATGTCCAGACAAACCAGCCGATAGCGCGCGGACAGGGCGGGCCAGATCGCCTGCCAGTCCCAGCTGGCGGTGGGAAAGCCGTGGATCAGCAGCACTGAAGGCTGATCCGCTGCGCCCTCGTCTATGACGAAGATCTCCTCGCCGCATAGTTTCAGTAGGCGTCCGCGCTGGCGCCAGGCGTCGAGTTCATGGAAGGCAGTGGAGTGTGAGTCGCTGGGTAGTGCCATCGGAAGCGGGCCAAAGAATGCTGAGCGGCGAGCCTGCCAAAAACCTGACGTTGACGTCAAGTTCAGCTTTTGTCATCCTCGAGGCATGAACGCGTTTGTATCCACCACCCGCAGCGAACCCAAGCAGTTGCGAGCACGCATGAAGCGACTGGCGCTGATCGACGCGGCCGCCGCTGAATTTGGTGAGCGCGGCTACGAGCACACCACTGCCAAGTCCATTGCCACCCGGGCAAACGTCGCCAGCGGATCGTTTTACCAATACTTCAGCAACAAGGACGAGGTCCTGCGGGTGGTGGCCGAGCGCCGCTTCGCCCAGATCAGCGACCAGCTCAGCGTGCCGCAGGTGGACTCGCCTGAGGAGCTCGGCAGCATTGACCTGCGCGCGCTGTTTCGCGAGGCGCTGGCCTATGTCTATGCCTTCCACGCCAGCGATCGCGAGCTGCACGAGGTGCTGGAGCAGCGCCGCTGTGTGGACCCGGCGCTGAACGCGCTGATGCATGATCGCGAGGCATCTTTGTTGGCCAAGGTACGGCGCTTTGTCGGCCTGTACGGCTTGCCGGACCCCGACGCGGTCGCCTTCTGTCTGCATGCGATGGCCGAAGGGTTGGTCCATCGCCACGTCTTTCACCCCAATTCCATCGACCGCGACGCACTGTTGAATCACGGCGCGGAGATGCTTGCGGCCTATTTCGAGCGCCTGATCGACAGCGGAGAGCCACGGTGAATAGTCCGCATTTCTCATGTCTGTCCGTAGCGAGGCCGTCGAGAACGCGGCGCGGCGCGGAGCGCGGACTGGAGGACCGTGCAGGCGTAGTCGACTACGTCAAGCGGGCTGGAGGGAGCACGCCGCGCCACGGCGCAGAGATCGGCGGCCGCAGTAGGAGAGGTATGAGAAATGCGGACTAACTACGACTACATCATTCGCAACGCCAAGGTTTTCGATGGCGGTCCTGCGCCGTTGTTTGAGGATGTGGCGGTGCGCGACGGCAGGATTGCCGCTCGCGGCGCGGATCTGACCGACGCCACCGCCGATCGGGTCATCGACGCCAACCAGCGCTGGCTGATTCCGGGAATGTTCGACATCCACACGCATTACGACTTGGAACTGGAGGTCTCGCCACACCTGCCCGAATCCACCCGCCACGGCACTACCAGCGTGGTCATCGCCAACTGCAGTCTGGGACTGGCCTTCGGCGCTCAGCGCCGCGACGGCTTCGATCCCATCGTCGATTGCTATGCGCGGGTGGAAAACGTGCCCAAACCGATCTTGCGCAACATCGCCGACAAGGTGGATTGGGACAGCCCGCAGGCCTATCTGGATCATCTGCAGCAGTGCAATCTGGGTCCCAACGTGGTGCCCCTGCTGCCGCATTCGATGCTGCGCATTGAGGTCATGGGATTCGCCGACAGCATCTCCCGTGATCCGACGTCGGCCGAGCTTAAGCAGATGCGCGAACTGCTCAGCGATGCCCTGGATCGCGGCTACGCCGGCTTCTCCACCGACGCCTTGCCCTTCCACTACCTGGCCAACCAGCCCCACACTGACAAGGTCATCCCCACCCAGTACGCCAAGTACGCCGAGCTGAAGGCGCTCACCGACGTGGTCCGCGAGCGCGACGCGGTGTGGCAGGCGACCCCGGCCAAGGACAGCGTCATCGACGTCCTGCGCAGCTTCCTGCTCACCTCCGGCCGGCTGTTTGGCAAACCGCTGAAGACCACCGTGGTGGCGGCCATGGACGTGCACAGCAGCCGCAAGATTTTGCCGATGGGCTTGGTGCTGGCGCGTCTGCTGAACAGCCGTTGGGTGCAGGGTCGGTTTTACCTGCAGGCACTGGGCGCGCCATTCAAAGTCTGGGCGGACGGCGCGGTGACCCCGCTCGCCGAGGAGATTCCAGAGCTGCGCGCGCTTAACGAGATCGATATCGAGGATCGCGATGGGCGCGCCCAGCTGCTGCGCAATCCCGACTTCATCGCCCGCTTCAAGGCGATGTGGATGAAGGGCAAGCGTGGCTACTCGCTGGCCAGGATCAAGCGCCTGCTGCGTCTGGAGGATTACGCCTTCAATCGCGAGATGGCCGACATGCTGGTCGAGCGCTGCCCGCTGAGCGAATGGGAAGGGCACAGCTTTGCCGAGCTGTTTGAGCGGGTCTGCCGACACAACCGCGGCGAGTCGGTGGACCTGAGCGATGCGGAACGGGCGCTGGTCGACAAGGATTTCTTCTGGATCAGCGATGAGGCCGACTTCGTCATCCAGGTGCTGCGCAGTTTCGATCTGCAGATCAGCTGGTCGACGGTCAGCGCAAACCGCAAACCCGGAACAGTCCGCAAGCTGTTGATGAACCCCGATCTGCTTCCCGGATTCAATGATTCCGGCGCCCATCTGACCAACATGGCCTTCTACGATTGCAATCTGCGCGCGCTCAAGCTGGCCGCCGAAGGCGGTGATGCCGACGTGGCCTACATGGTCCGCCGGCTGACCCGCGACGCCGCTGAGGTCTTCGGAGTCAGCGGCGGCAGTATGGCGGTGGGTGATCAGGCCGACCTGGCGCTGATCGATCCCGAGCGCCTGGCCGGCTATGACGGCGAAGCCGGGGTGATCCGCCGCCACCGCGAGGAGTTCGACCACGAACAGCTGGTCAACCGTTCCGATACCGTGGTGCCGATGGTGATGATCGGCGGCAAGGTGATTTGGGAGAACGATCAGTTCGTGGCCGAGGCCGGCAAGGCCAGTTTTGGACGGGTTTTGCAGCGCAAAGGTGCGCGGTCGTCAGAGGTGGCCGCGTAGGCCGTTGTATCTGATCGGACTCGACGATTCGGTTTGCCGGGAACCAGAACGATCAGATTCAGCGGCGCTCCTGGTGCACAAGAGCGCCGCAGAGACCCGTTGTCGATGTTTGCCTAAACCGAACATCTTGCGCGCGTCACTACGGCCTACGTTCTACATTCGGCAGTTCGGTTTTCCGGGCGATTTGAAATCGAGTAGGCCGTTGTATCTGATCGGACTCGACGATTCGGTTTGCCGGGAATCAGAACGATCAGATTCAGCGGCGTGCATGGTGCCAACGAGAGCGCCGCAGAGACCCGGCGGCTATGGTTGCTCGGGCGCGGATCAGGCGCGGGTCACTACGGCTTACACTCGGCGGTTCGGCTTTCCCGGCGATGCATGAATCACGAAGCACTCGCCGTGTGGGTATGGCCATGCGATGATTTCGACCGAATCAGCAAGGCGAGGAGGGCGACGATGACCGAGGCACCCAACCCCACAGATCAGGCGTCTGCGACGCACGCAGGCTCTGCCGATACGGCCGGTCGCGCCGAGCCGATCCTCCCAGACTACGCATTCACCCCGGCGCCTTATACCGGTCCCAGCAAGGCCGAGGTGCTGGCCATGCGTCAGGAGTATCTGACCCCGGCGCTGGTGACCATGTACCGCGAGCCGCTGATGATCGTGCAGGGCTCGATGCAGTATCTGTTTGATGAAACCGGCCGACGCTATCTGGACGGCTTTGCGGGCATCGTTTCGGTCAGCGTCGGCCACTGCCATCCGCGGGTCATCGAGGCAGTGCGTGCGCAGAATGAACTGCTGCAGCACACCACCACCATCTATCTGCACCCGACCATTGCCCAGTTCGGCAAGAAGCTGGCGCAGACCTTCCCGGCAGGCAGCGGCCTCAACGTGGTGTATTTCCTCAATTCGGGGAGCGAAGCCAACGACATGGCGCTGCTGATGGCGCGCGCCTTTACCGGCAACTACGACGTGATTGCGCTGCGCAACGCCTATCACGGCGGCTCCTCGGCGACCATGGGCCTGACCGCGCACAGCACCTGGAAATACAACGTCCCGCACAACATGGGCATCCAGCACGCCGTGCTGCCGGATCGCTACCGTGGCCATTTCGGCTACGACGATGACCATGCCGGGCACAAGTACGCCGAGGATGTGCTGAGCCTGATAAGGCACGGCACCAGCGGCCAGGTCGCCGCCTTCATCGCCGAACCCATCCAGGGAGTGGGTGGCGCGGTGGAGCTGCCGCCGGGCTATCTGGCCGAGGTCTACAAGCACGTGCGCGCGGCCGGCGGTTTGTGCGTCTCCGACGAGGTGCAGACCGGCTTCGGTCGCACCGGCGATGCCTTCTGGGGCTTTGAGAATCACGGCGTGACCCCGGACATCGTCACCATGGCCAAGGGCATCGGCAACGGCGCCCCGCTGGCCGCCTGCGTGACCCGCGCGGAGGTCGCCAAGACGCTGACCTCACGAGTGCACTTCAACACCTTCGGCGGCAATCCGGTGTCCTGCGCGCAGGGCATGGCGACCCTGGATGTGCTGATCGACGACCGGGTGCAGGACCACGCCAAAGGCGTTGGCGGGCGTCTGTTGGATGGCCTGCGCGAGCTGAAGCGTCAGCATCGGTTGATTGGCGATGTGCGCGGGCGCGGGCTGATGGTCGGTGTCGAGTTGGTGCGTAATCGGCAGAGCAAGGAGCCCGCCTCCAGCGAAGCCATCAATATCCTCGAACGCTGCAAGGATCTCGGCCTGCTGATTGGCAAGGGCGGTTTTCACGGCAACGTGCTGCGCATCAAGCCGCCGATGTGCATCAGCGAAGCCGATGTGGACTTCATGCTGGTGGTGCTGGATCGGGCTATCGGCGAAGCCGAGCGCTGATCGAGATCCCGGCGCAGCTTGATTGACCAAGTCTTAGGAGCCTGTCTGCAGGCGATCCTTGGCGTCTGATACTGGTCGTAAGGTCCTCGAGCGCCGGTCATTTTCGAGTCGCCTGCAGGCAGGCTCCTACAACTAGGCGCGAGCCACCGCCGATAGGCGGAATGATCAAGCACTTGTAGGAGCCAGCCTGCTGGCGATCGTAGTGCTTCGGACTAGTCGCGATTTTTTATTGCCGATGGATTTGGATCGCCTGCAGGCAGGCTCCTGCAGGTAGAGCCCTACACCCGCCTGGACCGGCCGCCCCACTCAGCGTCCGCGCGGGCGCCGGTCCACGACATTGATCGCGCGCGGTCCGCGCTTGAGCAGGTCCTTGGCGCGTTTGTTGTAGTAGCGCGCGCGCTCGGTATTGCCCATCGCCTCGGTGACCCTGGCCAAGGCGAGTTGATAGGCCGGCTCTATCTTGTCCAGACGAGCAGCTTCCTTGAAGTAGGTGAGGGCGGCCGAATAGTTCTCCGCCTTTTCCTCCTGGGTGCCGAGGATGAAGTGGTGCAGCGGATTCTTGCGCTGAATGATGGACAGATCACTGGCCAGTCGATCGGCTTCGCTGGACCGCTCCTGGATGCGGTAGACGCTGACCAGATTGGATAGCGCCGACAGGTCATTGGAATCCAGCGCCAGGGCGCGCTCGAAGGACTTGGCCGCGGCATCGATGTTTTCCAACCGGCGGTACATCACGCCGCGATTGTTGTAGATCGACACCAGCGTCGGATCCATCCGTTCGGCGGCGTCGTAGAGCGCCGCGGCTGATTTCAGATCGCCCTCGGCCATCAACTCGGCGGCGCGGTTGTTGTAGTAGTGGGCAACGATGCGTTCGGACGAGGCCGGCCGTTTGCGGCTATGGGTCATCGGCGTATCCGGGTCGAAATTGACCTCGAATCGGTTGTGACCCAGTTTGATCTGCGCGCTGACGTGCCCGGCCAGATAGATGTTGTCGTCATTGGAAAACCACACCAGCGACTGGTCGCTTTCCAGCAATCGCGCCTTGAAGTTGGCGGCCTTGGCCAGTTCGATGAAGACCAGGGTGAAGGACAGACAGTTGGCCTTCTTGTCGGCAATCGACTTGGCTACGGTGCGGCTGCGATCGTCGGCATATTCCAGCCCCAGGCCATGCTCTTCGAAGATGAAGTCGAGCAGGGCCTGGATGCGCGCCTTGGGCAGTCGCGCCTTGTCCAGCACCTCGCGCTGGAACTTTTCCATCGTCTTGTCAGGTAGCCGGGTGACGTCATCCGGAGCGGGGATGTCGACCGCAGCGATTGCCGGCAGGCTGAGCAGCGCGCTGATCGTCACCATGAAGGCGGCGAGAGCGAGTTTGGGAGCGGCAACAAGCCGGTTGGATCGCGGGACT
>JAUIFV010000110.1 GCA_030430155.1 Gammaproteobacteria bacterium | reverse complement strand
GTCGTCGACATCACTTGCTCTCCTGCGTTCGCTCTCGAAGGTTGATTCGGGAAAGCAATGATCGTCGACGACCCTCCTCAGTGGGGCATAGCGTCTACGGGGATCGGCTAGTCCGGGCAGTTTGGCAATGCCAATGCTTTCGAGGGCCCAGGGCCCAGGGCTCAGGGCCCAGAGGATCAAGAGCGCTAGCAGGCTCGCGGTAGTTGCTGTTCTGGGCCCTGGGCCCTATTCCCCTGGGCCCTGCTACCGGGCCCTACCTCTTCCGCACAAACAACGCCCGCGCATCGGTATTCGGCAGCGACTGCTCGCGTAGCTCGAAACGCTTGGGAAAGCTGCGCACCAGGCTGGACAGCTTCTTGTGGCCGAACAGGCGCGGATCGAAGTCCGGGCGCAGCTGGTTGATGTAGGTGCCCACCGAGGCCAGCGGCGCCCAGCCGTCGTCGTCGTCGGCTTCGGCGATGGCCTTGCTGATCAGCTGTACCGGGTCTGCGGCCGGTAGCGGTTGCTCCTTCTGTCGGCCGGTATCGCTCTGTTCGGCAGTCTCGGCCTTGTCGTCGCCGCGCAGCACCTCGGTGTAGATGAACTTGTCGCAGGCGGCAACAAAGGCTTCCGGGGTCTTCTTTTCACCAAATCCGTAGACCAGCAAACCCTCCTCGCGGATGCGCTGGGCCAGCCGGGTGAAGTCGCTGTCGCTGGACATCAGGCAGAAGCCCTCGAAGCGCCCGGTGTAGAGCAGGTCCATGGCGTCGATGATCAGCGCGCTGTCGGTGGCGTTCTTGCCGGTGGTGTAGGCGAACTGCTGCACCGGCTGGATGGAGTGCTTGAGCAGGCGGCGTTTCCACTGCGCGTGACGATTGGAGGTCCAGTCGCCATAGATGCGCTTGACCGTGGCCGAGCCGAAGCGGGCCACCTCGGCGAGCAGCTCGTCGATCACCGACGGCTGGGCGTTGTCGGCATCGATCAGCAGAGCCAGGCGCCGAGCGCCGTTGCCAGAGTCCATCATTGCGCTCGTCTCCAAAACGGCTGTGTGGACAGCATAGGGCATCGCGGGTTTCGCGGAGGCGCGAATGCATCTACAGGTGATCGGCAGCAGTGGCGAGTGGGTCGGGCGGTGTGCCTGTAACCCGTTCTCAGCCTGCAATAATCCGATTCAGCTGGAAGATCGGCAGCATGATCGCCAGCACGATCAGCAGCACCACGCCGCCCATCAACAGGATGATCATCGGCTCCAGGATCGCCAGCAGTCGGGCCATTGAGCGGCTGACCCGCTGCTCCAGCAGCTCGGCGGCGTGATCGAGCATCGCTTCGACCTGGCCGCTCTTCTCACCGCTGGCGACCAGCCGCACCAGCAATGGCGGAAAGCGTCGACTTTGGCCCAGGCTGGTGGCCAGCGCGGCGCCTTCGCGCACCTCCACGGCGACCTGCTTCAAGGCCGCGGTGAGCGGCGCCAGACTGACCACCCGCGAGGCCAATCGCAGCGCCTCCAACACCGGCACCGCGGCGGCGGTGGCGATGCTCATGGTGCGGGCAAAGCGCGCCGCATCGGCCGCGCCGAGCAGCGGCCCGATGATCGGCAAGCGCAGCAGCAGCGCATCCCAGCGCGCCTTCAGCGCCGGCTGGCGCAGGCTCCAGGCCAGCAGCAGCGCGGCGATCAACAGCAGCGCCAGCAGATAGGGCCACAGCGTTTCCAGCGCGGCGCTGGTGCCCAGCAGCATGCGGGTGAGCAGCGGCAGCTTCTGGTCCAGGTTGGTGAAGACTTGAGTAACCTGCGGAACTACGTAGGCCAGCAGCAGTGCGGTCACCGCGATGGCCACGGTCAGCAGTAGAGCCGGATACAGCAGCGCCAATCCGACCTTGCCAGCAATCTCGCGCTGACCCTCGTAGTAGCTGGCCAGCCGCTCCAACACCGTTTCCAGATGGCCGGACTGCTCGCCGGCGGCAATCGAGGCGCGGTAAACCTCGGGAAAGCTGCGCGGAAACTCGGCCAGTGCATCGGCCAGGGTGGAGCCTTCACGGATCCGCGCACGGACTGCGGCCAGCAGCCGCGCCTGAGCGCGCTGATCGCTCTGCTGGGCCAGCGTTTCCAGGGTCTCGTCCAGCGGCAGGCCGGCGCGCACCAGCACCGCCCATTGCCGGGTCAGCGTGGCCAGCTCGTTGCGATCGATGGCGCGAAGCTCGCCGAAGCGGGCGCGGGCACCGCTGGCCTCGGCGGCGACTTCGTGGACTTCAACCGGGCTTAGGCCCCGCTCGCGCAGCTGGCTGCGCACCGCGCGCGGCGTGTCACCCTCCAGTACGCCGCGATGCGGACGGCCGTCGGCATCCAGGGCGCGATATTCGAATGCCGGCACGGCCTGCTACACCGCGCTTTCGCCGCGGGCCAGACGCAGTGCGTTCAGATAGCCGCGACGCGCTTCGCGGGGATCGTTTTGGGCGTCGCTCAAACGGCCCCATTCCTCCCAGGCCGCGGCGCTGGGCGACTGCGCCAGGGCCAGATTCAGATAATCCCGCGCCTTGCCCCACAGCTCTTCGCGCCGGCACAGCCGGGCCAGCGCCAGCAGCAGCTCGGCGCACTTGGGGTGGGCGTTGAGCCAGCCCTCGGCGCGGCGCAGCGCCTGCGCTCCGGAGACGCCCGGCAGATCGGCATAGAGCAGCGCCAGCTGGGGATCCCACTCGCGCTTCATCGCCGCGACCAGGGCGTCGGCGGCCAGCCCCGGCTTGTCCAACTTAAGCCGCGCTTCGGCCTGGCCGAGCTGGGTGATGGCCTGAGGATGGCGGCGGTAGTCCTTGGTCGGCACGCCGCGCCACACCGCGATCAGCGCCTCGCTGTCGACGGCGGTGTGCAAACACCAGTGCAGCACGCTGCGCTGCAGGCTATCCAGTTCGGCCGGCCCGGCACCGCGGCTCTTGCGCGCCTTCTGCAGCTGCTCCAGCGCGCCGCGCCAGTCACCGGCCTTGGCCAGGCGCTCGGCGAGCATGCCCAGCGCCGCCGGCGGCGGGTTGGTGGCCGCGGCCAGGGCGCGCAGATCGGCTAGCGACTCAGCGTCATTGGGTCGTGCACGCAGTGCCTGCAGCTGCGCAGCGTGGCGGGCTTCGGGAAGCGCCGCGGCCTGACTGAGCAGATCGGCGGCGCGCTGCTGTTCACCCTGTTCCTGGGCCAGATCGGCCTGCTGCAGCAGTGCGCTGGCGCGCAGCGTGGCGTAGCCGGTGGCGCGCTCGTACAGCTTTTCGGCGAGCTTGGGCCGCCCTTCCAGACGTGCCAGCGTGGCCAGATTCAGATCGCGGGCACGGCGCGCACGCTGCTGCGCCAGCAGCCGCTTGGGCCAGCGGAACAGCAGCCAGTAGGCGAGCACGCAGAGCACGCCCACCACCGCGGTGACCGCCACCGCGACCACCAGATAGGTGCGGATCTCGTAGCCCTGCCAGCGCAGGAACAGATAGCCCGGGTCGGCGCGCAGCCAGACCCCGATCAGGGCCGCCGCGGCCAGCAGCGCCAGCAGCCAGACAAAGCGCAGTGAGGCAATCACGGCGTCGAGGGTCCGTTCGCCGGCTGCGGATTGGCCATCCCGCGCAGATTGCGCACCCGGCGCAGCTCATCCAGCGCGGTGCCCAGGGTGGGCAGCGGCGCACCCAGCGGCAGATTGGCGATTTCCGCCATCCCGCGCTGCGCGCTGGCCACTTCGGGATGGCTGGGATCAAACAGTTCCAGCGATCGCGCTGCGTCCTCCAGACTGCGCGCTGCCTCGGTCTCTCGACCCTGCAGCAGCAGCAAACGGGCCAGGGCCAAATGGGTACGCAGACCCAGCCGCGCCGCGGCCGGCCCCAGCGGCTGC
Source organism: Gammaproteobacteria bacterium (assembly GCA_030430155.1). Lineage (GTDB taxonomy): Bacteria > Pseudomonadota > Gammaproteobacteria > Xanthomonadales > SZUA-5 > SZUA-5. The sequence continues at coordinate 12,910 of JAUIFV010000110.1, read as the reverse complement.
AGCGGATCGTCGATCTCCACCTTGCGAATGTCGACCAGACGCTGGAACACCCGGCTGTACCAGGGCTGCAGGCGGTCGCCTTCGTCACTCTGATACTGATCCAGCAGCGGCCACTGCTCGGCGTTGGCGCTGAGCGCGTCCAGCCGCGCCTGCAGGGCGATTCGATCGACCACCGGCACCGCGTTGAGCGCATCCAGCTCGGCCGACACCGCGCCGCGCACCGAACCGGCCAGCGGATCGCCGCTGGCCGCCAGCACCCGATCGGCCAGCTGCAGCGACAGTCTGGCCCCGGCCACGTCACCAAACAGCTGCAGCCGGGTCTGCCCGACCAGCAGCAAATACTCGGCTTCGGCGATCTCCACCCGCGGCCCGCTGGGCGCGTTGTCGCGGGCCAGATCGGCAATCACATCTTCGCTCAGCGCCTGGCGCTGGGTCAGACCCAGGAACTGCTCGCGCAGCGTGCTGTTGACCGCCTGCAGGTCCTCCAGTCGGGCTTCCAGCGCGGCCACTTTCTGCTGATTGGCCTGGGCCTGGCGCGACTGCTGCTGCAGCTGCGCGGCGACCTCCGCACCGATCTCGGCCGCCGGTGCGGCCGCTGGCGGCGCCGGCGTCTGCCATTCCCGATAGCCCAGATAGCCGGTGGCCGCCAGCGCTATCAGCGCCAGCAGCAGACTCAGCCGACCGCCGCCGCTGCGCGGCGCGTTGCTGCCGCGGTTTTGCGCCGGGGTTTCCTTGGGCCGCGGCGCCGAATCGCGCGGCGCAGGCTTCAGTTCAGTCAGCGCGGGCTGCTCCGGCGCCGTGCTGGCCTCGGGCTGCTTGGCAGGCGCAGCGGCGTCGGCGCTGCTATCGCCATCGATCTTGTCGATAGGGTCTTTGCCCTCTGGGCTATTCGTACTCATCCGTAAATGCTACCCGTTGGGCTTGCCAACCGCGAGCGCTGCGGCGATATCGGCGCCGCAAGAACGGTCGATGATCGCCACCTGGTTGTAGCCCAGTGCGACGGCCTGCTCGGCGATGCGTGGCGACAGCGCCAGCAGTGGCCGGGTCCGGGCCGCAGTCAGCCCGGCGTCGATCAGCACGCGGTCCAGCTGCCGCAGCAGCTCGACGCTGGTGGCGCTGAGGATCACCGACGGCCAGTGGTCACCCAGCCGTTGTATCAGGGTCGCGGGCGGCTTCAACGGTAGGCGGCGGTAGACCTCGATCATCCGCAGCCGCAGATCCAGTCGCCGCAGCAGCGCCGGCGCCGGCTGGCGACCGCCGGAAGCGCAGTAGATCGCCACCGCGCTGCCGGCCAGCTGCTGCCAGTCAGGTAGGGCGAACAGCGCATCGATGCCAACATCGTCGGCGCTGCACCAGACGTCACTGCAGCCGGCGTCGGTCAACAGCGCCGCGGTCTTTGGCCCCACCGCGGCCGAAGGCAACAGCAGCTGATCCGGGTCCAGATCCTTGATCGCCTGCACCGCGGCGGCGCTGACGTAGACCCGCCGCGGCAGCTGTGCCGCTGCGATCAGTTCCTCGACCAAGGCGGCGTCGGCGGCACGGCTTTGAGTGCGCAACAGCGGCTGATGCACGCACTCGATGTCCAGACCAGAGAGGGCTGGCGGCGCATCGGCGCCGGCCGGCCGGGTCAGCAGCAACCAGCGCTTCGGCGTACCATGCGCCGCTTGCTGAGGCGAGGCGGGAGTACTGCGGCCCATGTTCGATCTGTCCACCCTGGTGGCTGAGATGCGCGAGACCATTCCACTCACCCGCGCCTTGGCGCTGGAGGGTCTGCGTTATGACGGCAATGAGCTGATTCTAACTCTGCCGCTGGCGCCCAACGTCAACGACAAGGGCTGTGCCTTCGGCGGCAGCATGGCCGCCTTGGCCACGCTCACCGGCTGGGGCCTGATTCGCTTGGGCTTGGGCGAGCGGCGCCTGCCTGCCGACCTCTACATCCAGGATCAGCAAACCCAGTTCCTGGCCCCGGCCTGGCAGCAGATCTACGCCCGCTGCAGCTGGACCCAGGCCGACAAGGACACCTTTCTGAACAACTACGCCCAGCGCGGCAAGGCCCGGGCCAGCGTTGAGATCAGCTGCAGCAGTGACGACGTGGAGGTGTGCCGGATGCAGGCGCGCTATGTGGCGTTGCGGCCGGGAAGCTGAGATCGAACAGGTCGTGGCGCAATAGCCGGATCCGCTTTGAGGAGCGCCGGCATCCTGCCGGCACGCTTCTCGCTACTGGTGGGAGACCAGGAACGATGCCAGCGAGACGCCGGCGCTCCTTTGCTCTCCGGTGATCTTTGTCCTCACGGCGTGGCTGGGCTGAACCCTTCAGGTTGCCGAAACCGCTTTGAAGAGCGCCGGCTTGGTTTGCGCTCCTGGCGTCGACCAGGATTGAACGCGGCCGCCGCTTCTATTGCGGCGACAATTCAGCAAGTCGAAGCTATGGTGAGTGACGGTCTTCAATCGTGGTGAATCGTTTGACGAGCTTTCTCTTCCGCTCCTGCTGCTGCTGTGCACTATCGCTCGCGCTGCTCTCGACCACCGCCTGGGCGGTGACCGAGGAGCGTGGCCGTACCGACAGCGGGGCCTGGTACGTAATCCAGGTGCCCGACGGCTGGCAGCCTGGCGACGGGCTGGTGTTGGTCAATCACGGTTTTGATCTGAACCCGCCCATCGGCATTCCCAGCTTGGGCCCACAGGTGCTGCGCCAGCGCCAGCTGGCCCAGGGCTATGCGATCGCCGCCTCCAGCTATTCCGAGCGCGGCTGGGCGCTGTTTTCCACCGGCATCGACTACGCCGAGCTGATCGATGAGTTTGTGGACAGCTTCGGCGATCCCGGCGAGGTGATCGCCACGGGCGGCTCGCTGGGCGGCATCGTCGCGCTGCAGCAGGCGGCCGAGCTGAGTTCGGCGAACGTCGCCGGGGTCTACGCGCTGTGCCCGGTCGCCGCCGGCAGCCGGGTCTGGGATCAGGCCTTCGATCTGCGTTTGATCTACGACGCGGTCTGCGACGATGTCAGCGGCGGCAGCCTGCCCAACGGCGGCGATGGTCTGCCCTACGCCCTGGACGAAAGCGATATCGAGGATTGGGACTCCTGGGTGGACGGCGGTCGCGCCTATCTGGCGATCAACCGCTGCACCGGCATTGATCTGCCCGATTGGCTGGTCACCGGCGGCATGGAAGATCGTCTGGAACAGATCCTGCGGGTCAGCGGCGTGGACCGCGAATTCTTCTTGGCCAACATGGCCTACGCGACTTTTGGCATGAGCGATCTGCTGCGCGCCGACGACAAGCTGGACGGCGCCGCGGCGCTGGACAATCAGTTTGTGGACTACGGCGATGCGCAGATCAATCAGGATATCCGCCGCGTCCAGGCCGACCGGCTGGCGGCGCTGGAGCTAAAACTGAATTACGTGCCCAGGGGTGATTTGCGCGCAGCCAAGGTACTCAGCACCCACACCAGCGGCGATGGCCTGGTGGTGCCGGGTCACCAGCTGTTCCTGCGCCAGCTGTTGCCTGAAGCGCAGCTGGTCAGCGCCATCGTGCGCGAGGAGGAAGCCAGCCACTGCGGCTACAGCGACGCCGAAATCGTTGCCGGCTGGGACGAACTGCGGCTGTGGCTGGACGGCGGGCCGAAGCCCACAGTGGGCTCGCTCAACGCCACCTGTGCCGGTCTGCGCAGCGCCGGCGTTGCCGACGGCGAGTGTCGCTTTGATGCCAGCATCGAACCGGCGCCGCTGGAGCAGACCCTGCGCCCGCGCCAGCTGCCCGCCTTCCCGCTGCAAGCGCGCAGCACCGGGCTTTGGTTCGAGGTCGGCAGCGCCGGCCAGGGCTACGTCATCGAGGCGCTGCCGGACGGCCGCGCGGTGGTCGCCTGGTTCAGCTTCCCCGCGGCCGGCGAGGACGCCGATCAGGCCTGGTTCTTCGGCACCGGCGAGATCATCGACGAGGCCATCGTGGTCGAGCAGATGCAGCGCCCGGACGGCGCCCGCTTCGGCAGCGCCTTCGACCCACAGGCGGTGCAGTTCAACGACTGGGGCCGACAGACCTTCGTCTTTCCGCAGTGCGGCGGCGGCGAAACCGGCTGGCGCGCCGCGGCGCCCTTCGCGCCAGGACGCCAGCAGCTCACCCAGCTCACCTATCTGGGCGCGGCCAGCTGCGCCAGCCCCAGCGCGCAGATCAGCGGATTGGCCGGCTGGAGCGGCGCCTGGTACGACCCGCAGCGCGCCGGCGAAGGTGCTTTCGTGCACATTCAGGCCGACGGCCGGGTGTTCATGCTCTGGTTCACCTACCGACCGCAGGGCGGCCAGGCCTGGCTGTATGGCGAAGGCACCGTCGATGAGACGGGGATCAGTTTCAGCCAGCTGCTGCGCCCTGTAGGCACTCGCTTTGGTGCCGATTTCGACCCGGGCACGGTGCAGTTTCAGCGCTGGGGCTCGGCGCGGATCGATTTTGGTCTGTGCGATCAGCTGACGCTGAGTTATCAGGCCGACCAGGCCAGTTGGGGCAGCGGCAGTCTGGAATGGGTGCGTCTGACCCGGCCGCAGGGCGTCGCTGAATGCTCGGCAACCGCGGCACTCGTCGATTCGGGCGAGTGAGCGGAGGCGAGGCGAAGGCGTAGGCCGTGGTTAGAGCAGTTCCAGTAGCCAGGAGAGCCAAAGATCGTAGGCCGTAGTGACCCGCGCCGGATGCCAAGAAGCGCGTGACGGTAGTCGGGTCTCTGCGGCGCTCTGGGCCACGATTCGGATCAGGAGCGCCGCTGAATCTGATTGTGTTGCTGCTCGACGAGATGCCAGAACCGGCTCGATCAGATACAACGGCCTACCCGTTTCCGGCCAACCTGTAGCGTCCAGCGCTCAAGTGCAAACCTGTGGACGACCCAATAGACCGAGCACCAACACTACCGCTATGCTGCTACGCACAAAACATCGGAATTACAACGTGTTGCGACCGCTGATCTGCCTGCTGCTGCTGATTTCCGCTGCCCACCTGCCGGCCGCCGGTGCGGCCGATTTCCTGGCCGCGCTCAAAGCCGCCAAGGCCGGAAAGGATTGGCGCCCGCTGGCCAAGGACTTCGAGGGCCAACCGCTATACATCTACCTGCGCCAGGCCGAGTACAAGCGCAATCCGGCGAGCATCGACTTTGCCGAGCTGCAGACCTTGCTCGACGCCAATCCGGAGGCGATGGTGGAGCGACAGATGCGTCAGCAGGCGATCAAGCGAGCGCACCAACAGGGTCGCCATCACGATCTGCTCGCGCTGCATCGTCCGGGTCAGTTCGAGCTGACCGAAGACTGCCAGGCCTTCGCCGCCCAGCTGGCGCTGAAGCAGCCGGTGAGCACCGAGCAGGCGGCCCTGCTCTACGCCCGCGCTGACCAACTGACCCCGGACTGCGCCGCCGCCTTTGACTGGCTCAAGGCCCAGGGCGGCTTGACCGCGGCGATGATCCAGCTGCGCTTTGAACAGGCGCTGCGCGACCGCCGTTTTGATCTGGCCCGCGCCGTGAAGGCTCAGGTTGCGGCCAGCAAGGGCAGCTACGCCGAGCGCGCCTACAGCCTGCACGCCAGTCCGGCAAACGCGCTCAACGCGGCGGCAAAGTGGCCGGTGGACAGCGCCCTGCAGCCGCACCTTGCCGCGGCCGTGGAGCGGCTGGCACGTTCAGACCCGCGCGGTGCCGAACGGCATCGGCTGGCCCTGAGCAAGCGCTACAAGTTCAGCGCCGACCAAATCGGCCAGATGCAGCGCGGCATTGCCATCTATGCCGCCGCCGATCGACTGGATAGCGCAGGTCCCTGGTTTGCGCGCATGGACCCTGCGCAGATGGACGACCAGGCCTGGGCCTGGCGGCTGCGCGCCCTGCTCAACCGGCGTGAGTTCGCGCCGGCGATGCGTGCGCTGGAGGATCTGCCACAGGCGCTGCGCGAGGACAGCCGCTGGAGCTACGTCGGCGGCCGGCTGGCCGAGATCAACGGCGACCAGACCCGCGCCAAACAGTGGTTCCAGTCCGCCGCCGCCGAGGGCAACTTCCACGGCTTTCTGGCCGCCGACCGTATCGAGGCGCCCTACGCGCTGTGCGACCAGACTCCGCAGCTAAGTACCGAGCAGCGCGCCGCCGCGCTGGCCGATCCCACCATCGCCCGGGCGCTGGCCTGGTGGCGTTTGGGCGAGCGCAGCCGCGCCTTTTCCGAATGGTGGTTCGGCCTGCAGCGCTGGGCGCAGCCGCTACGCCACTCCGCCGGCCTGCTCGCCGCCGAAGCGCAGTGGTACGACGCCGCGGTGTGGGCACTCAACGGCGATGTGGCGCGGCGCTACTACAGCGCACGCTTCCCACTGGCGCACATGGCCACCACCCGCAAGGCGGCGCAAAGCAACGGTCTGGCCGCCTCCTGGGTGCGCGGCCTGATCCGCGCCGAGAGCGTGTGGAATCCCTACGCCCGATCCTCGGCCAATGCGCACGGATTGATGCAGCTGCTGCCCGGCACCGCCAAAGATGTCGCCCGTCGCCACGGCCTGAGCGGGGCCAATAAGCTCAATGATCCCGACAGCAACATCGCCCTGGGCAGCGCCTATTTGCAGGATCTATCCAAGCGCTACGGCGGTCAGCCGATCCTGGCCACCGCCGCCTACAACGCCGGACCGGGCGCGGTGGACAAGTGGCCGGTGGCCGCCGACATGCCCATCGATTTGTGGATAGAAACCATTCCCTACAAGGAAACCCGCGAGTACGTGCCGCGGGTGCTGGCCTTCACGGTGATCTACGACTGGCGCGCCGACGGCAAGATCCGCCGGCTGAGTGATCGGCTGCCCGGACTGGGGCAGCGGCCGGCGCGGTCGGTGGAGGCGGTATGTCTTTGATTTTTCTAGGGCTGAGGGCTGAGGGAAAGCGTCATGTGGCAGCGACTCGCTTTGCCGTCAGAGCAGTCAGGCAAGGAGATATCCGGGCTGACCGGGCTGCGTGGGTTTGCCGCCTGTTGGGTGATGGCCTGCCACGCCTGGTATTTCTTCGGCATGCCGGAGCTGAGCTTTCTGGGAGTCCCGCTGACCAAGCTCGTTTCCGAAGGCTGGCTGGGTGTGCTGCTGTTTTTCATCCTGTCGGGTCGACTGCTGGCGCCGCCTTTCCTGCGCTGGCGCGCGGGAATCGGATCCAAGCCGGATTTGCGCCGCTATTTGACGCGACGCGTGCTGCGGGTATTCCCGGCCTACTACGTGCAGCTTCTGATCCTGCTGGTCGCCTACCGGGTGTTTCAGGGCGAGATCCCGTTCAGCGGGCTGGATTGGCTACGACATCTCACCATGCAGCTGGATCCCGCGGCGCAACTGCCCTCGGTGCTGAATCCGATCTGGTGGACCCTGCCGGTGGAGTTCGGCTTCTACCTGGCCTTGCCTTTGTTGGCCTATCTGTTCGTCGGCGGACGCGCTTGGCTGTGTCTGACCGTCTGCGTGGCGCTCTACCTGGTCCATCTGCGCATCGGAACCTTGATTCATGCACCCAACGACGCGACCTCGCTGGCTCTGTTCTCCAGGCACATTCCGGGCTATCTGTTCTGCTTCGCAGCGGGCATCGCTCTGGCCTCTTGGAGCGGAAGTTCCAAAGCGCTCGGCCGCTGGATGCCAACAGTTGCCGGCCTGGTGATGCTGGCCTGCCTGATCGCCATCATTCCAACCGAGAACGCCGGTTTTGGCTTCTGGACTACGCCAAGCTATTACTACGGCTGGAAGCTGGCGGTTTGTGTGCCGCTGGCGTTGATGGTGTTCCTGGCCGGTCGAGCCGACAGCCCCATCGCCCGCTTCTTTTCCATGCGTGGCTGGATCTATCTGGGACAGATCAGCTACAGCCTGTATCTGTGGCATTTCCCCGTCATGCAGGCGGTCTCCGCGGCGATTCCGGAGCAGTCGCTGGGGGCCCAGGCAGCCAAACTGCTGATCAGTGTCGTTGCTTCCATGCTGTTGGCGCACCTGTCGGCGCGCTTCGTGGAGCTGCCTTTTATGCGATGGGGCCGTCGGAACGCGACGCCTTTGAAGGGCTGAGGGCTGAGGGCTGAGGGCTGAGGAAGAGCGCGATCCCGCGGGTAATAGGCATCGCGGGAACAGTTCGATCGAGGATTTGCCGCTATCCCGCTACGGATCACGGAATCTGACGGCGGTCGATCCGACTCCGGTGCGATGCGCGAACGCGGTGAACCAACATATTCGCGGGCTGGTACGGGCCCCGGGCTCTTCTCAGCCCTCAGCCCTCAGCCCTCAGCCCTCAGCCCTAAAGACTAGTGCCGTATATCAATCCCCGGATTCTCATCCAGCGTTCCGTCGGGCCTTAACACCGCGAATTTCTGCCGGCTGCCGTCGAAGACCACCGGCACCGGTTCCTGAAACAGCGGCATGCGCACAAACTTCAGCTCCCAGCCGAAGCTCTCCAGGCTGTGTAAAGTCGCCAGCTGTTCGGCATTGAGCTTGCCTTCCAGCACCCGACCGGGATGCTGCTCGTGGAGTCGCCTCTCGTCACTCACCGATGTCCCCTCCTGACATGGCGAAAGCTCTTCAGGCCCAGGGCCCTAGCTCGTCCTGAGTCCACCACTTTCGCCAAACCCGGTCAAGTGCGCTCGTTGCGCCTACCCGAGACCCGAATCCAGTCGCCGCGCTGGCTGACCTGCAGCTCGTCGAACCAGGGGCTGTAGCGGTTGATGAACTCGTCCGCCTGCTCGGCGAGCAGTCCGGAGAATGCGGCCTCGCCGCCGAGGCGCACGCTCAACGCCAACTGCGGGGCCAGCTGCAGCAGCGGCTTGAGCAGGATGTTGGCGACCAGCCGGTCGGCCTGCGGTGGCGATTGCTCGGCATCGAGGATCTGCAGCCGCGACTGCACGCCGTTGCGCTGGGCGTTGTCGGCGCAGGCCGTGAGCGCCTGCGGATCATTGTCGATCGCAATGGCTTGGCTCGCCCCCAGACGCAGCCCGGCAATCGCGAGTATCCCGCTACCGGCGCCGAAGTCGATCAGGTTTTGGCCGCTCCAGTCCAGCCCATCGAGCCATTCCAGGCACAGCGCGGTGGTCGGATGGGTGCCGGTACCGAAGGCCAGACCGGGATCCAGGCGCAGGATCACCGCATCGTCCACCTGCGGGTCCGGATGGCCGCTGGGGACCACCCACAGCCGCCGCCCGAAGGGCATGGCCTGATAGCCATCCATCCAGGCACGAGTCCAGTCGCGATCGTTGAGCCGGGCAAAGCGCGCGCTGGCAAAGGCGGCAGCGGAGATCTGATCCTCCAGCGCCACCAGCAGATCCAGCGGTTCAACGCTCTCTTCGAACAGGCCGACGGCGATCACGTGCGGCCACAGCGGCCGCGTCCCCGGCGCCGGCTCCAGCACCGGATCGTCGTAGGCGTCGAGCAGTGTCACGCTCAAAGCGCCGACCGCCTCCAACGCCGCTTCGGTAGCCTCGGCCTCGGCGCTGGGAACGTGCAGATGGAGTTCGATCCAGGACACTGTTAGAGCCTAGTTCCAGTAGCCAGTTCCAGTGGCCAGTTTGGCTCCCGGCACCCGATAGGCAGCGGCGAAAGTCGATTGTTCATGCTGCCGATGATTCTCCTACCGCGCTCTTGCTGTTGCTCTTCTGGCTACTGGAACTGCTCCTAAGGCTACTGGAACTGGCCACTGGAACTGCTCTTCAGGCTACTGGCACTGCTCTACTTACCCTTCGCATTGTCCTTCTCCTGAGCCAGCCGTCGCTCCAGGTAATGGATGTTGGCGCCACCGACGCCGAACATCTGGTCGACCATGTTGCGCTGCTGCAGGGCGGTGTTGGTTTTGACCCCTTCGACCACCAGCTCCGACAGCGCCACGCGCATGCGGGCGATGGCGGTGGGGCGGTCGGGGCCGTGGGCGATGACCTTAGCGACCATGGCGTCGTAGTTGGGCGGGATCTTGTAGCCGTCGTACAGGTGCGTGTCGACGCGTATGCCCGGTCCACCTGGCGCGTGGAAGCGATGCACCATGCCCGGCGAGGGCATGAAGGTGTCCGAATCCTCGGCGTTGATGCGGCACTCGATGGCGTGGCCGCTGAGCTTGATGTCCTTCTGCGTGATCCGCAGCGGCAAGCCGTTGGCGACCCGGATCTGCTCGGTGACCAGATCGATGCCGGTGATCAACTCGGTGACCGGATGCTCAACCTGGATGCGGGTGTTCATCTCGATGAAGTAGAACTCGCCGCGCTCGTAGAGGAATTCGAAGGTGCCGGCGCCGCGATAGCCGATGCGCTTGCAGGCCTCGACGCAGACCGCGCCGATGCGCTCGCGCTGCTCGGCGCTGATCCCCGGCGCCGGCGCCTCCTCGACCACCTTCTGGTGGCGGCGCTGCATGGAGCAGTCGCGCTCACCCAGGTGGATGGCGTTGCCGTGCTGGTCGGCGAGCACCTGGATCTCGATATGCCGCGGGGTCTCCAGGTACTTCTCCAGATACACCGCACCGTTGCCGAAGGCGGCCAGCGCCTCGCTGCGGGTCATGGTCACGCCGTTGTGCAGGGCCATTTCGGTGTGCACCACGCGCATGCCCTTGCCACCGCCGCCGCCGGCGGCCTTGATGATCACCGGATAGCCGATCTCGCGAGCAATACGGGCGTTCTCGGCCGGGTCATCGCCCAGCGGGTCGCCGGAGCCGGGCACGCAGGGCACCCCGGCCTCGCGCATCGCCTTGATCGCGCTGACCTTGTCGCCCATCAGGCGGATGGTGTCGGCCTTGGGGCCGATGAAGATGAATCCGGAGCTCTCCACGCGCTCGGCGAAATCGGCGTTCTCGGCCAGAAAGCCGTAGCCGGGATGGATCGCCTGGGCATCAGTAACCTCGGCCGCGGCGATGATCGCCGGCACGTTGAGATAGCTGTGCGCCGCCGCAGCGGGGCCGATGCAGACGCTCTCGTCGGCCATCGCCACGTGCTTGAGATTGCGGTCGACGGTGGAATGCACGGCCACCGTGCGGATGCCCAGCGCCTGACAGGCGCGGAGCACGCGCAGGGCGATTTCGCCGCGATTGGCGATGACGATTTTCTCGATCATGGCCGCGCTATCCGATCACCACGAGCGGCTCGTCGAACTCCACCGGCTGCCCGTTTTCGACCAGGATCTGCTTGATCACGCCGGCCTTGTCGGCCTCGATGGGATTGAACATCTTCATCGCTTCGATGGTGCCCAGGGTGTCGCCCACCTTCACCGTCTGGCCAAGCTTGATGAACGGCGGCGAGCCCGGCGCCGGCGCGGCGTAGAAGGTGCCGACCATCGGCGAGCGCACCAGATGACCATCAATCTCGTCCTGCTTGGCAGCCGGCTGCTCGGCGCTGGCGGCCGCGGCCGGCTCGGCGGCGGCGGGAACGTGCATGGTGGGCGGCGCCATCGCAGCCATCGGCTGAGAGAACTGACCGACCTGGATTCCCGAAGGCAGCCGCGACAGGCGCACGCTCTCCTCGCCCTCGCGTATCTCCAGTTCAGCCAGATTGGATTCCTCCAGCAAATCGATGAGCTTTTTGATCTTGCGTATATCCACGGGCGTGTTCCTGATGGTTGGTTATGCCTTTGGCAGGCGCGCGCACAGCGCCTGCAGACCGAAGTAGTAGCTGTTCGGGCCAAAGCCGCAAATCACTCCAAGCGCCAGATCGGACAGATAGGAATGGCGACGGAAGGCCTCGCGAGCGTGCACGTTGGACAGATGCACCTCGACAAAGGGCAGCGCCACTGCGGCCAGGGCGTCACGGAGGGCGATGGAGGTGTGGGTAAAGGCGCCGGGGTTGATCAGTATTGCCGCCGTGCCGTCTTCGCGGGCAGCGTGGATGCGGTCGATCAACACATGCTCGGCGTTGGACTGCAGGCTGCTCAACCGATGTCCGGCGGCCGAGGCCATACGGCCCAGTTCGGCACCGATCTCGGCCAGCGTGGTGCGCCCATAGGTTTCGGGCTCACGACTGCCGAGCAGATTGAGATTGGGCCCGTGCAGGACCAGGATGCCGGCCATGTCGCTCCCCGCGGCGCTATGCAACTGTAAAGATGGGTGCAACGGTAAAGATTGGTGCCTAGTGTGGACAATGGTCAACACGCTGTCCAGGGACTTGACCGCGCTGATCAGCTCCGAAGCCGCCAATTTCGCGTCAGATCGGCGCCTATGGCGACAAATTCATTGGTTCGTCGATGCCCACGGCGGGTTCAGCTTCAGCACCTGTGCGTAGACCGGGCAGTCGGGATGATGAGCGCCGGGCAGATAGCCCAGCGACATCAAGAACTCGCCGACGATCTCCCCGCCGGTAAAGCGGAAGTGGCGCTTGAACAGCTTCACCCACTGTTCCTTGGTCAGCGGGTGATGCTGATCGAGCCAGTGGGCGAAGCTGCCGTGTTGCTCGCGCAATCCGATCACCACGCCGGCATTGTGGATCGCCGCGTCCACCTTGAGCCGATTGCGGATGATGCCGGCGTCGGCCAGCAGCCTCTGCCGGTCGGCCTCGCCAAAGGCGGCGACGCGGTCGATATCAAACCCGGCATAGGCCTGGGCAAAGGCGGCGCGCTTTTTGAGTACGGTCAGCCAGGACAGCCCGGCCTGATTGATCTCCAGCAGCAAGCGCTCGAACAGCACCGCGTCGTCGCGCTGCGGAAAGCCGTACTCGGTGTCGTGATAGGGCCCGTGGAAGGGATGTCCGGGGGCCGCTTCGCAGTAGCTGCTCATCCCGCGCTCAGCCGATGCCAAAGACCCAGGCCACCAGCAGATTGAGGATGCTCAGCAGCAGTCCGCCTATCAGCGCCGGCACGAAACCCTGCACCTTGAATCCAGGCACCAGCGCCGAGGTCAGCATCAGCATCAGCGCGTTGATGACGAACAGGAACAGGCCCAGGGTGAGGATGGTCACCGGCAGCGTCAGCAGCACCACCAGCGGCTTGACCAGCGCATTCACAAACCCCA
>JAUIFV010000109.1 GCA_030430155.1 Gammaproteobacteria bacterium | reverse complement strand
TGAGTTCCTTCGATTCCGCCTTCGGTTCTGGCGTGGCATCGGCGGCCGGGGCGGCGGGTTCTTCCTGGCTGCAGCCCATCGCCACCAGGGCCAGGGCGAGTGCGGCGGTCAATCCGTATGTGCGCTTCACTTGGTTGCTCCTTAACTAACTAGCGATGGTCGGGGTTTACGCGGGGCGCGAGCGGCCCTGGCCGGACCTTGGGGTCCTGGCTGAGTTGCTCATGCCGAGTTCGGCAGCCGTATCATCCAACGATTTGCGGGTAATGCGCAGCAGTTCGTCGATCTCTGACCGGGTAATGGTCAACGGCGGCGAAAGTAGCATGGCGTCGTCGGTGGAACGCAGGATCAGCCCGTTGCGCAAGGCGATGCTGCGGCACAGGGTTCCGACCCGCCCACGATCAGGGAAGAACTGCCGCTTGGGCTTGTTCGGCACCAGTTCCAGCGCGCCCAGCATGCCGACGATGCGCGCCTCGCCGACCAGCGGGTGATCTGCCAAGGCCTTCCAACCTTCGGCCAGATACGGTCCGGTGTCGTTGGCGACGCGGTCGACGATGCCTTCGTCCTGCAGGATCTGCAGGTTCTTCAGGGCCACGGCGGCGCATACCGGGTGGCCGGAATAGGTGTAGCCGTGAGTCAACTCGCCGCCGCGCTCCTTGAGCACCTGGGCGATGCGATCGTTGAAAATCACTCCACCCATCGGCAAGTAGCCGCTGGTCAGGCCTTTGGCAATGGTCATGATGTCCGGCTGGACGCCGAAATACTCCGATCCGAACCAGCGTCCGGTGCGGCCGAAGCCGCAGACCACTTCGTCGGCGACCAGCAGCACGTCGTACAGCCGGCAGATGCGCTGCACGTCCGGCCAATAGCTGTCCGGCGGAATGAACACGCCGGCGGCACCCTGAATGGGCTCGGCGATGAAGGCCGCCACCCGCTCCGGACCCAGCTTCAGGATCTTGCGTTCCAGCAGCGCGGCGCGCTGGCGACCGAACTCCTCCGCTGTCTTTCTGCCGCCTTCGCCAAACCAGTAGGGCTGATTGATGTGGGTGATGTTGGCGATCGGCAGGCCACCCTGGGCGTGCATCCCCTTCATCCCGCCGAGGCTGGCACCGGCCACGGTTGAGCCGTGGTAGCCGTTGTGCCTACCGATGATCACATTGCGCTGCGGCTGGTCCTGCACGCTCCAGAAGTGGCGCACCATGCGCACCACGGTGTCGTTGGCCTCCGAGCCGGAATTGGTGAAGAACACATGGTTCAGATCACCCGGCGCCAGTTCGGCAATTTTTGCCGCCAGGCGTATGGTGGGCTCGGTGGTGCACTGGAAGAAGCTGTTGTAGAACGGCAGCTTGCGCATCTGCTCGCTGGCCGCATCGACCAGTTCCTGGCGTCCATAGCCCAGATTCACGCACCACAGTCCGGCAAAGGCATCGAGCAGCTTGTTGCCCTGCGCATCCCACACATAGACCCCCTCACCACGCGTCAACACCCGCGTCCCCACCCGACCCAGCTCGGCGTTGTCGCTGAAGGGGTGCAGGTGGTGGGCGGCGTCGAGTTGTTGGAGGTGGCGGAGGTTGGGGTCGGTCATCTGGCCGCGTCTCCTGCTGCAGCAAGGGCCCAGGGCCCAGGGCTCAGGGCCCAGTGGTGCCGGTTTCTGGATACGCCGCGTCTGATTGAAAGCTCACTCGTCACATTGTGTCTCCAGCCGCGGGGAGTCTTCGCTGGGCCCTGGGCCCTCGTCCCTGGGCCCTGTCCCTTCAAACATTCAACAACAAAAACTCCCGCTCCCAGGAGCTGATCACCCGGAAGAAGGTCTCGTATTCCTTGCGTTTGACCGAAACATAGGCGCGCACAAAGCGGCGTCCTAGGACCTGCTGCAGTTCCTCGCACTCGGAGAGCAGATTGAGTGCCTCCTCCATCGAGGTGGGCAGCTCGAAGCCGTAATCCTGGGCGCTGGTGACCAGGGGTTCGGTGGGCGTGAGGTGTTCCTTGATGCCGAGTAAACCGCAGGCCAAGGTCGCGGCGATGGCCAGATAGGGATTGGCGTCGGAACCGGCGAAACGGCTTTCCACGCGGGTGTTCTCCGGCGTGTCGATGGGGACACGCAGGCCGCAGGTGCGATTGTCATAGCCCCACTGCACGTTGATCGGGGCAACACCTTCCTTGTTCAGACGGCGATAGGAATTGACGTTGGGCGCCATGAAGGCCATCGCCAGCGGGGCGTATTTCTGTAGCCCGCCCAGGTAGTGCATGAAGATGCTGCTGTTTTCGCCCGCTCGCTCGCCGGCGAAGACGTTTCGTCCGCTCTCGATCTCCACCAGGCTCTGGTGCACGTGCATCGCGCTGCCGGGCTCGTTCTCCATCGGCTTGGCCAGGAAGGTGGCGTAGACGCCGTGGCGCAGCGCCGCTTCGCGCATGGTGCGCTTGAACAAGAAAACCTGATCGGCACGGGACAGCGGGTCGGCGTGTTCGAAGTTGACCTCCAGCTGAGCAGCACCGGACTCGTGGATCAGCGCGTCCACGTCCAGTTCCATCGCCTCGGCGTAGTCATACATGTCGTCGAGGATGGGATCGAACTCGTTGACCGCGTCGATGGAGTAAGACTGGCGTGCAGTCTCCGGGCGCCCGGAACGACCCGCCGGCGGCAGCAGCGGCATGTCCGGATCGGTGTTGCGCTGGACCAGAAAAAACTCCAGTTCGGGAGCCACTACCGGACGCAGGCCCAAATCTTCGAACTGGGTGAGCATTCGGCGCAGCACGTTGCGCGGCGCCAGATCGTGCGCGCGCCCGTCCTTGGTGTAGCAATCATGGATGATTTGCGCGGTGGGGTCGGTGGCCCAGGGCACCACCCGCACGGTGTCGGGGTCGGGCCTGAGCACCATGTCCGAGTCCGACGGCGAGGTCAGTTCGTCGTAATCGTCCGGGTAGTCACCGGTGACGGTGGTGGCGAAGATGCCTTCCGGTAGGCGCAATGCATATTCCCGGGCGAATTTGGACGCCGGAATGATCTTGCCGCGGGCATTGCCGGTCATGTCCGGTACCAGGCATTCCACTTCGGTAATCCGACGCTCCTTCAGCCACTGGTGTACCGCGTTTTCCGGTGGACTGGTGACGGGCTTGGCGCGCGTTCTTTTTTTGGCCATGAACGATTTCGCAGGTTGCTCTAGTGTAGTCGTTGCTGGACGCTGATCACCGGCTCAGCACGGCTTGCGCTGCGCGCAGCGATCGCGGCAGGCCTGGGCGAAGAGCTGAAAGATACCCAGATAGAACTGGTAGTGCCGGGGGCGCCACTCCGGGTGCCACTGCACGGCGAGCAGGAAGCGATCATCGCGCTCCAGGCTGAATGCTTCCACCAGGCCATCGTTGGCGCGCGCCTCCACGCGCATGCCGGCGGCCAGATCCTTCACGCCCTGCCCATGTAGCGAATTCACCTGGACCTCATCGGAGCCGGCTATGGGCCACAGCAGACCGGTAGGGTTGAGCCGCACCGGGTGCGCCGGTGAGTAGCGGATATCCAGCGGCGCGGCATCGGATTCGCGATGGTCGCTGTAGCCCTCCACCTCATGCACCTTCTGGTGCAGGCTCCCGCCCAATGCGACGTTGACCTCCTGCATGCCGCGGCAAACCGCCAGCACCGGCAGGCCCATCTCGATGGCCATTGGGATCAGGCTCAGCGTGTTGTCGTCGCGCGCGGGGTCGTGCAGGTTGCCGGGATAGCTCGGCTCGGTGCCGTAGTGCTTGGGTTCGATGTTGCTGTGCGAGCCAGTCAGGAACAAACCGTCCAAGTTGGCCAACAGTGCCTCCAACGCCAGCCGCGGCTGCATGGAAGGAATGATCAGCGGCAAGCAGTCGGCGGCGTCGCTAATGGCGTCGACGTATTTGTTGCCCACCACCTGGCTGGGATGCAGGCCGACTTCCTTGCTGTCGGCGGGAATTCCTATCCAGGGCTGTAGTCGCATGGGCAACGGTAGGCATCAGGCGTGACCCCCGAACACTACTCCCGCTGTGTGATTTCATCAACGCTCGGCGTTGCACATCGTTTCCACGTCGGGAAAGGGCTGTCGCTACGGGTGATGAAAATTCTTGACGGCTTACTGGTAGCATCGCCAATCCTACGTCGCACAATCTGTAGCCGCCATGGCCGGTACTGCCTACATCGCTGAAGCCGATGCGAAAACCTTGAGCGCGCTCACCGACTGCGCCCATGTTGATCTGCTGCTCCCGGACATGAACGGACTGCTGCGCGGCAAGCGGGTGGCCATCGATGCGCTGGACAAGGTCTACCGCGACGGGGTCTGCCTGCCGATGTCGCTGATCGCGACCGACATCACCGGCAATACGGTGGAGGAAACCGGCCTCGGCTACGACATCGGCGACGAGGACCGGATCTGTCGTCCGGTCGCCGGCAGTTTGCGCGCGGTGCCCTGGCTGCAGCCGCCGATGGCCCAGCTGCTGCTGAGCATGGAAGATGCCGAGGGCGGCGTGTTTGCTGCCAATCCCCGCGAGGTGCTCGCTCGGGTGGTCGAACGCTTCAAGGCGCGCGGACTGACCCCGGTGGTGGCGGTGGAGATGGAGTTCTATCTGCTCGACGCCGAGTTGGGCCCGGATCGACGACCGCAGACCTCGATCAACCCGGCCACCGGCGATCGCAACGAGTCCACCCAGGTCTACTACATGCAGGATCTGGTCGATTATCAGCCCTTCACGAACGCCGTTTCCGAGGCTTGCAGGGCCCAGGGCATCCCGGCCGATACCGCCGTCGCCGAATATGCGCCAGGACAGTTCGAGATCAATCTGCACCATCGCAATGACGCTTTGGGCGCCTGCGACGACGCGTTGATGCTCAAGCGCACCATCAAGGCGATCGCCGAACAGCAGGGCATGCTGGCCAGCTTCATGGCCAAGCCCTTTGTCGAGCAGGCCGGCAGCGGTACGCACATCCACATCAGCCTGCTGGACCAGCGCGGCCAGAACATCTTCGCCAGTCCGGTCGGCGAGCCCAGCGACCCGCTGCGCTTTGCGCTGGGCGGACTGCAGCGCAGCACGCGTGACTGCATGCTGCTGTTTGCGCCGCACGCCAACAGCTACCGGCGCTTCGTGCTCAACGCTTTCGTCCCGCTCAACGAGTGCTGGGGTTACAACAACCGCACCGTGGCCCTGCGTATCCCGCACAGCGACGAGCGCAACACCCGCATCGAACATCGCATCGCCGGCGCCGACGCCAATCCCTATCTGATCACCGCAGCGGTCCTGGCCGGGATCCTGGAAGGACTGGAGCGCGAATACGATCCGGGGCCACCGGTGGTGGGCAATGCCTACGAACAAACCGAGTTGCGCGAGCTGTACTGGCGCCAGACCATTGCCGAGTTCCTGGAAAGCGACTTCGTCGAACGCCACTTCGGCAGCGAGTTCCGCCACATCTACGGCCAGCAGAAGCTCAAGGAGCTGCGCAGCTTTTATACCGAAGTGACGGATTTGGAGTATCGGTGGTATTTGCGGGCGCTATGACTTGTTTGAGGGCCCAGGGCATAGGGCCCAGGGCCCAGGGCATAGGGCCCAGGGCCCAGGGCATAAGGCCCAGGGCCCAGCTGCATGGTGCCGCGCCGTTCGGTCTGGGGCCCGCTTTCCTGGGCCCTGGGCCCTGTGCCCTGTGCCCTCAATCGGATTCGGCACGATGAATGCTCAAGCAGCGAGCTGCTTCACTTTCGGGACCCAGGTGTCGGGAGCAGCTCTTCTGGGCCCTGAGCCCTATGCCCTGGGCGCTCAATCGGCATCGGCACGATGAGTGCCGAAGCCGAGAGCTACTACTCCGCCACCGCCCACCCCTGGCCCACGCAGCCGTTACTGCGCGGCGAGCTGCGGGTGGATGTGGCCGTGGTTGGGGCCGGGTTGACCGGGCTGTCGGCGGCGCTGGAGCTGGCCCAGCTCGGCTACAAGGTGGCCGTGTTGGAGGCGCAGCAGGTGGGCTGGGGCGGTTCTGGGCGCAGCGGTGGACAGATCATCGCCGGCTGGGGCTGCGATCAGAGCAAGCTGGTGGCGCTGCTGGGCCGAGAGGATGCCAAGCGCCTGTTCGATTGGTCGGTCGAGGCGGTGGAGCTGATTCATCAACGCCGCCAGCAGCACGCCATCGACTGCGACTGGCGCCCTGGGCACGCCCATGTGCCGTTGAAGCCGCGCCAAGTGAGCGAGCTGCGCCACTGGCAGGACGACTTGCAGCGCAACTACGGGTACCACACGCAGTGGTGGAGTCGGGAGCAACTCGGCGAGCAGCTGGCCAGCAATCGCTATCTGGGCGCGCTGTTCGACGCCAACAGCGGGCATCTGCATCCGTTGAACTACACCCTGGGCGTGGCCAAGGCCGCGCGAGAGGCGGGAGTACAGATCTACGAGCGCAGCGCGGTGACCAAGTTGGATAGCGGCTCCCGTCCGCTATTGCATTGCGAGCACGGCAGGGTCCAAGCCGATAGTGTGGTGCTGGCCGGCAACGCCCTGCTCAGCGGCGTTTCGGCGACGGTAGAGAACCGGGTAATGCCGGTGGGTACCTACATTGCGGCAACGCCGCCGCTGGGCGAGGCGCGCGCCAAGTCGCTGATAGGCAACGACATGGCGGTCGCCGATATCAACTGGGCGCTGGACTACTTCCGCCTCAGTGCCGATCACCGCCTGCTGTTTGGCGGCCGCGCCAGCTACTCGGCTCTGCAGCCACCGGGACTGCGCGCAACCATGCTGCGACGTATGCGTGCGGTATTTCCGCAGCTGGCGGACGTGGACTTCGAGTACCTGTGGGGCGGATTTCTGGCCATCACCATGAACCGCGCGCCGGATTTCGGCCGCATCGACGGCAATATCTACTACGCCCAGGGCTATTCCGGTCACGGCATGGCGGTATCCGGTCTGGCCGGCCGGGTGATCGCCGAGGCCATCGCCGGCCAGGCCGAGCGCCTGGACGTCTTCCAACGCATCCGCCATCGACCTTTCCCCGGCGGCAAATATCTGCGCATGCCGCTGCTGGCCACGGCGATGGCTTGGTACAAGCTACGGGATGCGCTTTTTTAAGGGCTGAGGGCTGAGGGCTGAGGGCTGAGAAGAGCGACGTTTCCCGCATCGCTGGCTCCTGGCGCTGCAATCGCAGCTACTGCTCTCGAGCGCAACCGAACTGGCATTCCGCGCGCTTTTCCTCAGCCCTCAGCCCTCAGCCCTACCGAGAAGGCAGAACTATCCGCCGATTCGGCCGCCCCACCAGATCCAGAAAACCCCCAAACACCTGATCCGCAACCTGTTGCATGGTGTCCATATGGCGCTCGGTATCGTCGCGGATGGGTTGGGCCAGCGGGTCCAGGCCGACTTCGGCCAGATCCGGCCAGTAGCCGGGATTGGCCAGCCAGCGGTGCACCAGGGCGGTGTCCATCTCCATGTGGAACTGCAGTCCGTAGGCGTTCTCGCCGTAGCGGAAGGCCTGGTTGGGCCAGTCTGCGGTACTGGCGAGGCGCTGCGCGCCATGCGGTAGCTCGAAACCGTAGCTGTGCCACTGAAAGACCGGCGTTGCCTGCCGTACCGGCTTCATAACCGCGTCTTCGGCGGCGGCCTGCTCGGGCTGCAGCTGGTACCAGCCTATCTCCGGACGCGGCAGGCGTCGGATCGGCGCCCCGAGCACGTGGGCCAGCAGCTGCGAGCCCAGACAAATGCCCAGTACCGGCTTGTTGGCGCGCAGCGCCGCTTCGATCACCTTCAGTTCGGTGCGCAGGTGGGCCCGGTCCGGGTGCTCGGCGACATTCATCGGGCCGCCCAGGACGATCAGCCCGCGGTAGCGGTCGATGCTGGGTTGGGCATCCGGCTGGCGCTCAAAGTTGTGGAAGCGCAAACGATGGCCGCGCTGGCGCAGCAGCGCGTCTAGCGTGCCTAGCGGCTCGGCGGCAACGTGTTGAAATACCAGTACGCGCGACATGAATCAGGAGCAGGTAATCGTTGCTCGATCATAAGCCAAGCGCGGGCTCGGGCGGATTCAGCTGGCGCTTTCGGAGCCGCTGATCGGTGTTTTGCTCTTGACCCGGGCCAACAGCTGGGCGGTCACCCGCACGTTGCCGGCGACAATGGTGCCGCGCTCCAGGAACTGCTCCTCGCCGTCGTAATCGCGACACACCCCGCCGGCCTCGCGAACCAGCAGCGCGCCGGCGGCCATATCCCAAGGGCTTAAGCCGAGCTCCCAGAAGCCGTCAACCCGGCCTGCCGCGACATAGGCCAGATCCAGCGCTGCCGAGCCGGTGCGGCGCACGTCCTCGGCCTCGCCGAGCACCGCGCGCAGGATGCGCAGCTGTGACGGCAGGTGTTCACGCTGGCGGAATGGGAAGCCGGTGGCAAGCACTGCGCCCTCCAGTCCCTTGCGCTGACCGACGCGCAGCCGATGGTCGTTGAGGAAAGCGCCGCTGCCCTTGCTGGCGGTGTACAGCTCATCCCGAATCGGGTCGTAGATCACCGCGTGGATGGGCACGCCGTCTTCGAGCAGGGCGACGGAGATGCAAAAATGCGGAAAGCCGCGTAGGAAATTGCTGGTGCCGTCGAGCGGGTCGATGCACCACACGTAGCGTGCATCGCCGCTCTTGCCGCTTTCCTCGGCCAGAAAGGCGTGATCGGGGTAGGCTCGCTTCAGCTCGCGGACCAGTTCGGTCTCGGCCTGACGGTCAACCTCGGAAACAAAATCGAAGCGACGCTTCTCTTCAACGGCGATGGTTTCGAGGCGGTTCATGCTGCGCAGGATCACCTGCGCGGCCTTGCGCACGGCGGCGACCGCCACATTGACTGCTGGTTTGCGCATAGACTTGCCGCGCCTGGTCGCGAAGGGCGGCGAAGCGTAACAAAGGGGCCACTTGGACACCAGCAAACAATCAGCGCAGGGCGAACAAATCGCTCCCGAACTGGCGGAAATCTCACTGGTGCTGGTGGAGACCAGCCATCCCGGCAACATCGGTAGCAGCGCTCGGGCCGCCAAGACCATGGGTATGCGCCGACTGCGCCTGGTCGCGCCCAAGCAGTTTCCACATCCCGATGCCACTGCATTGGCCTCTGGTGCCGACGATTTGCTGGAGCAGGCCAGCCGCCATGACTCTCTGGATGAGGCGCTGGCCGATTGCGGCGTGGCCTATGCCTGCAGCGCCCGGCGTCGCGGCATCCGTCTGGCCGAGTTGGACCCGCGCCAGTTCGCCAGCCACGCACTGGAGCAGGCACGCAAGGGGCCGGTGGCGGTGGTGTTTGGCAACGAGCGGGTGGGGCTGAGCAATGAGGAGATCGAGCGCTGCCAGTTCCTGGTGCGGATCCCTTCCAACCCGCAGTTCGGCTCGCTGAATCTGGCTGCCGCGGTGCAGGTGCTGACTTTCGAGCTGCGCATGGCGGCGCTGGATCAGGTCGGGCGACTGAAGACCGAGCCCGATCCGCGCCTGCCGGCACCGCTGGCCGAAATGGAACGCATGTTCGAGCATCTGCAGCAGGTCCTGGAGCGGATCCGCTTTTTTGGCTCGCGTTCGCCAGTGCGGATGATGGCGCGCCTGCGCCGGCTGCTACAGCGCGGCCTCCCGGACGCCCATGAGGTCGCCATCCTGCGCGGGATACTCAGCCAGATCGAGTACATGCTCGATCATCCGGGGCGCGATCGGAAGGACGACAACGCCAGCTGACCGCGGCGTACGAGCGCCTGCGCGTAGCGGGCTGCCAGTTGGCCTGCGCTAAGACTTTGTTGCGTTAGGACACGTATGCTTGGCGGTTGAGTCACCGTGATCGACCAAATGCGCACATTCGTATCGGTACTGGCCGCTTTCTGCCTGGGGCTTTGCTGCCATTCGGGCTTGGCCATTGCACCGCAGTCCCTGGATCAGCTGCCTGCCGACGACGGCCCTTGGGTGGTGCGGGTCTGGTACCCGGACCGACAGACCCTGACTGCGCTGACCGCCGATCGTGAGCCGTGGGCGGTGCAGCATCGCGAAGGCTACGTCGTTGTGCAGATCGACGACCGCGGCGAGTATCAGCAGCTGCTGGCGCAAGGCTACAAGACGCTGGTCGATGATGATTTGACCCGGCTGCTGCGCGAGGCGGCAAGTCTGCGCAGCATTCCCGGTTTCGCCTGCTATCGCACGGTTGAGGGAACCCTGGATACCCTCAATCAGCTGGCCGTCGCCTACCCCAATCTGGTTGAGCTGATCGACATCGGCGACAGCTGGGAGAAGGTGCAGGACTCGGGCAACGGCTATGACCTGCAGGTAATCAAGCTCAGCAATAGCGCGATCGCCGGACCCAAGCCGCGGTTCTTTGCAATGGCCTCCATGCACGCCCGCGAACTGACCCCGGCCGAGCTGCTGACCCGCTTCGCCGAGCAGCTGTTGCTCGGATATGCCGATGACGCGCAGGTGCGCTGGCTACTGAATCAGCACGAGGTTTACCTCATTCCACAGGTCAATCCGGACGCGCGCAAGTACGCCGAAGATGGCGCCTTCTGGCGCAAGAACGTCAACGAGAACCACTGCGGCGCGACCAGCAGCGATCGCGGCGCAGACCTGAATCGCAATTTCCCCTTCGAGTGGGGTATGCATGACGGCTCCAGCGGCGATCCCTGTTCCGAGCTGTATCGCGGTCCCAACCCGGAGTCGGAGCCGGAAACCCAGGCATTGACCACATTCCTGGGCCAGATCTTTCCCGACCAACGCGCCGACGATCTGATCACACCGGCGCCTGAGACCACCAGCGGATTGTTCATTGATCTGCACAGCGCCTCCGGATTGGTGATTTGGCCCTGGGGTTTTGATGATCTGCAGGCACCCAACGGTGCGGCGCTGGCCCGACTGGGTCGCCGACTGGCCTGGTTCAACGACTATCTGCCCGAGCAGGCGGTGGATCTGTACACCACCGACGGCACGACCACCGATTTCGTCTACGGCGAGTTGGGCATCGCCTCGGCCGCCTATGAGCTCGGCACCCAGTTCTTCGAGACCTGCAATGCCTTTGAGAACCGCATCCTGCCTGACAATCTGGCGTCGCTGAACTATGCGCTGAACGTCACCCAGGCTCCTTATCTGCTGACCAGCGGCCCGCAGCTGAGCGAGCTCTATCCCTCCTTGGTCGAGGCCGGTCAGCCGGCATTGATTTTGGGCCGGGCGGTGGACGACCGCTTCGGTGGTGCGTTCGGTGCCGAGCCGGTCGAGCCTATCGCCGGCGGCAGCGTCTGGCCGGATCACATCGATCAAACCGCGCTGGCCGATCTGCTTGCGGCGGACGGGGTCTTCGACAGTGCCGAGGAGGCAGTCTACGCCGCGATCGACACCAGCGGCATTGCCGTAGGTCGGCATCTGCTGGTCGCCCAGGCCCTGGATCAGGCCAGCCATACCGGTCCGCCGCGCGGGGTCTGGCTGGAAGTTGCCTCGCCCGGCAGCAGCGGCCAGATCGCCGGCCAACTCACCGATGCGGCCAGCGGATTGCCGATCAGCGAGGTCGCCAGCGTGATCGGCGGCGGCTATGGCACCCTGGGCGGTATGGCCGGCTATCAGCTGCGCGTGCCGGTGGGCAGCCACTCGGTGCTGGCCAAGGTGCCGGGCTATCTGGATGCGGAAGTGTCCGACGTGGTCGTCCAGGCCGGGCAAAGCACTCAGGCCGATCTGGCGCTGATTCCGATCTGCGAAAGATTCGTTGACGATGCCGAAGCGGAAGTGCAGTGGCAGTTCGAGGGCAGCTGGGGGCTGACCGAGGAGCACGCGCTCAGTCCGACGCGCTCCTACACCGACAGCCCGCAGGCCGACTATACGCCGAACAGCGATACCGCGATGGTTTCGGCACCCATCGATTTGCGCCAGATGACCCAGGTCCAGGTGCAGTTCGCCTCGCGTTGCGACACCGAGCGCGGCTTTGATCTGGGCCGCTTCGAATACCGCATCGGCGAGGGGGCGTGGACTGAAGCCTATCTATGCACCGGCGAACCCGACTGGCAGCGGATCTCGCTGCCGCTGCCAGCCTTGGACGGCGCCGATCAGGTCCAGCTGCGTTTTAGACTCAGCACCGATGGCGCCTTCCAACGCGACGGCTGGTACTTGGATGACATCCGGGTCAGCGGTGGGTCGCTGCAGTGCGAGCTGTGGCAGCAATTTGCCGACGGCTTCGAGTAGGCCGTGGTGAGCCGCGCCAGATGTGGAGGAATAGCGAGGCAGTAGGCGGGTCTCTGCGGCGCTTTTAGTCGTGCTAGACGAGGAGCGCCGCTGAATCTGATCGTGACGCTGCATCGCACCCGATGGGATCAAGTTCGATCAGATACAACGGCCTACGAGATTCAGACTTCGGCCTAGGGGACTGAACCGAAAGGGCGCAACCGTAGGCCGTAGTGATCCGCGCTTGGTGTATCGGAAGGGCGAGGGGGTAGGCGGGTCTCTGCGGCGCTTTTCGTCGTGCAAGAGCAGGAGCGACGCTGAATCTGATCGTGGCGCTGCACCGCAACGGCCTACGAGTCCCGATTGCCGAACCAACGGACCGGCTGTCGCCGCTTTCCTCGTCAAAACTCACTCGGATCCAGCCCCTGCAGCACTTCGCCGCGCCACTGACCAACGCTATCGGGCCAGCGGCCGTTGCGCACGGCATCTTCCAGCACGGCCCTGGTGGCGATGAACTCGGGGGCCAGGCCGAGGGGTTCGGCGAGTTCGATCAGCGCGGCGCGCAAGGCCTTGACTGATTTCTTTTGTTCGCCGTCGATCGGCGTTGGCGCCAGCGGAAAATCGGCTGGCGCTTGCGGTTCGGCGTTGAGCAGCCCGGCGAACTGGGCGGCGGCGCGTTCGGGGTCGCGGCGGCCGGCCTCCTGCAGCCGTTCGGCCATCGCCTGCTGATCGTTTGGATCGCAATGCGCGATACCCACTGCCAGGCCGCTGTCGAGCAGCCAGTTGCGCGGCTTGTCGCGACGCTGCGCCTCGGCCTCGCGCCAGCGCAGCAGCAGACACAGCCGCCACTGCACTTCGGCGGCGTAGCTGCCGGCATTGCGCTCGTTCAGGTGCGGGTAGGCGCTGGGTCCGCTGAGCACTCGATCAATCTGTCGCTGGCAGTCCTCCTCGAGCCAGGCGCTGCGGCCCAGCCGCTCGATTTCCCCCAACAGCTGATCGGCCAGGGCGTGCAGGTGGCGCACATCGTCGGCGGCGTAGCGGCACTGCTTCTCGCTGAGCGGGCGGCGCATCCAGTCCGATTGCTGTTCGCCCTTGCTGAGCTGGATGTCCAGGCGCTCGGCCACCAGGCGCTGGTAGCCGATTTGGCCGGGTACGCCGGACAGCTGGCTGGCGATCTGGGTGTCGATCAGATTGGTCGGGGTGGCGCCGCTCCAGCGCTGCAGCACCTCGATGTCCTCGCCGCCGGCGTGGATCAGTTTGCGCAGCGCGGGGTCGGCAAGCATCTGGCCGATGGCCGCAGCGGCATCGTAGGCCAGCGGATCAAGCAGAAAGACCGTATCGGCACTGGCCAGCTGCACCAGACCCAGCTCGGCATGGTAGGTGCGGCGGCGGACAAACTCGGTATCGATGGCCAAACTGCCGGTGCGTTCAACTCGCGAGCCAAACTCGGCCAGCGACTCGGCGTCATCGATCCAGCGCCATCCGGCATTTGCCGCTGGCCCTGATTCATCTGCAGCGACTACAGTACGACTATCGGAAGGCATCGATACGTTTTCATCCTTGATCTCGGCGCTGCGCAACAACTTAAGTTTCATTTTCGCCCTGGCGATCATACTGGGTGCGGTCGGCGTTGGCGCCTACAGGCAGCAGTTGGGCGAACGCACCAGCGAGCGCATCCAGCTGTTTGCCGCGGCCGATGCGCCCACCGATACGCTTGTAGAGCCGGATGAGATCGCCGACGAGGACCAGCCGGAGGAGCACGACGACGGCTTCGATCTGGACGCCGACGAGACCGAAAGCGAGGACATCGACGCCGAGCCGGTGGATCGGCCGCCGGATGATTTGGTGCAGGCGCTGGCAAAGCTTGAGGCCGCGGCCGAGGCCGGACGCTATCTGGTACCGGAACAGGACAGCGTGGCCTGGTGGGCCGATTCGGCGCTGCGGGTTGAAGCCGATCACCCGGAGGCATTGGCCGCGCTGTCGCGCCTGGTCGACGACATTACCGCGCTGGGTGCCGGCAAGCTGCCGGCCGAGGATTTGCCCGGCGCCGAGGTCACTTTGGAAACCCTCAAGCGTCTGGAACCCGAGTCCAGCCGCACCGCCGCGGTGCAGACGGTGGTCGACAGCGCCAAGGAACTGTTGCGCCGGCTGAATCGCTCCGAGCGTTTGCTTGCCGAGGAAGGATTGACCGCCAGGCAGCTGATGCGCGCCGCCGACGGATTCCAGGCGGTGTTGGCCATCGACGACGGCAATCCGGCGGCCACCAAGGGGATCGAGGCGGTGCAGCGGCGCCTGGTGGACCTGGCCTTGGCCGCATCGCAGGACTTTGAGTTCGCCTCCGCCGAAGCAATGATCGAACAGGCGCGCTCGCTGCAGGAACGCTCTCGCGTGGTCAACAGCGCTTCGGCACAGCTGATGGCATTCCGCGCCCAGAGCGAGGCCGATTTGCTCGCCGAGTTCGATACCGCGCTGGACAATCGTGAGGTCGAGGTGGCGCGCCGCGCGCTCAATCGGCTGCGCAAGTTCCTCGACGACAATCGCCGATTGCGTTCGCTGTCGCGCAAGCTGACCAACGCCGAGCTCTACGCGGGCTACGCGCCTGGCGAGACCTTTGTCGATACGCTGCGTGACGGCGGCCGGGGCCCGCGCATGGTGGTGATCCCAGTGGGTCGGTTCCTGATGGGGTCGCCGGAGTCCGAGGAAGGGCGCAATCGCAATGAGGGGCCGCAGCGCGAGTTGCGTATCGCCAAGGGCTTTGCGCTGGGTCAGACCGAAGTTACGGTCGGCGACTTTCGCGCCTTTGTCGAGGCCACCGACTTTGTGACCGAGGTCGAGCGCGAAGGCCGTTCGGACACCTACGAGGAGCGCACCGGGCGTCTGGTGCTGCGCCGCGGGGTGAACTGGCAGCGCGACTACAAGGGATCGCGGGCGCGCGCCACCGAACCGGTACTGCACGTGAGCTGGAACGATGCCGCCGCCTACGCCGAGTGGTTGGCCGAATCCACTGGCAGTCCCTACCGCTTGCCCAGCGAGGCGGAGTTCGAGTACGCGCTGCGTGCGGGCACCCAAACGCGCTACTGGTGGGGCGATGACGCGCCGGACCGGGTGCTGGCCAATCTCACCGGTGCCGATGACGTTTCCAAGGGCAAGCGGCGCTGGGCCAATGGCTTTCCGGACTACGGCGACGGTTTCTGGGGAACCGCGCCGGTGCGCTCCTACGAAGCCAATCCCTTTGGCCTGTTCGACATCGATGGCAACGCCACCGAGTGGGTCGCCGATTGCTGGCACGACAACTACTCGCGTGCGCCCAACAGCATCGCGCCCTGGGTCAACCCGGGTTGCGAGCTGCGGGTGATACGCGGCGGTTCCTGGGGTAGCTCCCCGGAGCAGTCCCGCAGCGCCTACCGCAACGGCTATGGGGTCAGCAAGGGCAGCGCGCGGGTCGGTTTTCGCATAGCGCGCGATCTCTAAACATTCCCCAAGGGAGCGCCAAAGCCGCCGAAATCATCAAATCTCGGCACAGACCCGCGCGGCGGCGCGGCAAAGCCAGTATCATCCGCCGCCGGTACTCAATCAGGTGTAGCAGCCCAACGTGTTCGAATTATTGCTAGTAGGTGGTCCGGTGATGTGGCCCTTGATGGCCGCGTCGGTTTTGGCCATCGGGATCATTCTGGAACGCTTCTGGACCTTAAGACGCAGCGCGGTGATTCCGCCGGCGCTAGGCGAAGAAGTGCGCGCCTGGGCGCGTTCACCGAAGCTGGATCCGGGTCATCTGGACAAGCTGCGGCGCAACTCCCCGCTGGGCGAGGTGCTCGCCGAGGTGCTGCAGCAGCGCGGCCGCTCGCGCGAGGTGATGCGGCAGAAGGCCGAGGACGCCGGTCGTCAGGTCGTGCACCAGCTGGGCCGCTTCCTCAACGCCCTGGGCACCATCGCCACGATCTCGCCGTTGATGGGACTGTTGGGCACGGTGATGGGCCTGATCCGCATGTTCCTGGTGATCAACACTGAGGGCATCGGCGACGCCAACAAGCTGGCCGGCGGTATCGGCGAGGCGCTGGTGGCCACCGCCAGCGGTCTGGTGGTGGCGCTGATCGCCTACATTTTCCATCGTCATCTGCGCGGCGTGGTCCAGGGGCTGGGCGTGGGCCTGGAGCGTGAAGCCATGCTGCTGATCGATTCGCTGGAACGACCGGCGGAATCGGCTCCGGCAGCCAGCAACGTGCGGGCGGTGCGATGAGATTCACCGAAGAGATCCACGACGAGCCGGAAATCAACGTTATTCCGCTGATCGACGTGATCCTGGTGCTGCTGATCTTCTTCATGGCCACCGCCACCTTCGATCAGCAAACGCGCATGAAGCTGAGCCTGCCGCAGGTCGCCGACACCCAGGTCCAGTCCGACAAGCGTGAAGAGCTGGTGGTGCAGATCAGTGCCGATGGGCGCTTTTTTGTCGGCAGCAATGAGGTGATCAACGCGCGCATCCAGACCTTGCGGGAAGCGATCGTCAGAATCGCCGGGGACAACCGCGAGCAGGCGGTGATGGTGCGAGCCGATGCTGGCGCGCAGCACCAGTACGTGGTCACTGCGCTGGATGCGCTGGGTCAGCTCGGATTCAGTCAGATTTCGATCGCGACGGTGAGGGCCGACGCGGAGAGCGAATGAGCACGGCGGCAACCGGCGCCGATCGCAACCCGGTGGCGAACTCGGCGCGCAGCACCTTCGCCCGCCTGCTCGGCCGG
>JAUIFV010000284.1 GCA_030430155.1 Gammaproteobacteria bacterium | reverse complement strand
GACCGCGACCGACGCGCCGATCATGATCGGCACATCGATCCGGATCAGGGCGACCTGGACCAGCAGCGGGCGGATGACCGCGGACACGCCGAGGATGAACAGCACGTTGAAGATGTTGCTGCCGACCACGTTGCCCACCGCCACCGCGCTGTTGCCGCTCAGCGCACTCTGCAGCGACACCGCCAGCTCCGGCGCACTGGTGCCAAAGGCGACCACCGTCAGGCCGATGATCAGCGCGCTCACGCCCAGCTTGGCGCCAATCGCGCTGGCGCGCTCCACTAGCAGATTGGCACCCAGCACCAGCAGCACCAGTCCGGAAGCAAACATCAGCCAAGTCATTGTGTGGTCCGGCTCGCGGCCTGGAAGTTGTGGATCGGGCAGTTTGGGGTTGGGAAGCTTAAGCAGGGCTGAGGGCTGAGGGCTGAGGGCTGAGGAAAAGCCAGAGCGATCGCGGCGAGTTCGGCGAGCTTGCTCTTCCGGGTTTGTCGGTACTCCGTGAACACCAATAACGGGGCGGAACCATCAATCTGCACCGCCCTTCCTCAGCCCTCAGCCCTCCCAATCTAGGGCCACCAAAACGCCTCCATCGTCGCCGCATCCGGCTCCAGCGCGGCGCCGGCGGGCAGGCACAGACTGGCGATGGCGGCGGTGGGCATGCCGCGGTGGCCGCCGAGGCGGCCGCTGGCCAGTAGTGCGGCCAAGCCCTCCAGACCAGGGTTGTGGCCGACCATCAGCACCGTGTCGACGCTGGCGTAGGGCTCGAGTACGCCGAGCAGATCGCCGGGCGTGGCTTCGTAGATGCGCGGCTCGAACTGGATGGGTGCGCCATTCAGGGCGCCGGCCACCAGCGCCAGGGTCTGCTCGCAGCGCCGTGCCGGCGAGCACAGCACCTGACTTGGCAGCAAACCCTGTTCGGCGAGCCAGGCTGCTGCCTGGGCGCACTGCTCCTGGCCCAGGCTGGACAGGCTGCGATCAAAGTCGCGCCCGCCCGGCGCTTCGTTCTCGGCGTGGGCGTGGCGCAGCAGTATTACCCGCCGCACCGCCTGGCCGTCCTGAGCCGTCCCCCCGTTGGTCGTCTCGCTCATGGCCTGGGTTGTGTAATCAGCATGATCGGTACCTCGTTACGTAGCCAGCTCCCGGACAGCGGCGGCAGCAGACTGAAATTCGTACTGAACGTGCCGCCGCTGGCCGAATTATAGGCACGGGTCATGGTGCCGACGCCAACCGCGGTGGGATTGATGTCCAGCCAGGGGCAGCCAGGGCAGTGCACCTGATAGTTCAGAGCCGGGATCGGGCCGCTGTTGCTGACGAAATCCTGGCCCAGGGTCCAGCGGCCGAAGCCGCTGTCGTCATAGTGATAGACGATAGTGAAATCCTGCTCGGCGCCGCTCAGTCTGAAACTGTCCACGGTCAGCCCCCATCCCGATTCGGGCGGCCAGAACCAGGCCCCGGTGCGATCCGGGCTGCCCAGGCTGGCGCCGCTGGAGGCAAACAGCTGGTCCAGTACCTCGCCGTGAGCCTGGCCGTTGAGTTCCCAATAGAAGGCCATCTTGTTGGCATCGAGCAGGGTCACCTCGGCGCGGCCAACATTGACCGAGCTCACTGCCCAGGTCGGCGAGTTCAGATCTCGGGTGAACTGCAGGATCGGCGAGACCACCTGGCCATCGATCAGCGCCTCCTGGAGGATGTACCAGGTGTTGTTGCGATTACGCTCGCCGGTATACCAAGCGCCAAAGAAGGTCGGTGGCTGCTGCGGCGGACCGGCCGGGATGACGTGGGAAACCAGCCCGTTGCCGGGTCGGCCGCGCTCGAAGAAGGCGCCGTCGTTGAGGTCGATGGCGGGCAGCTGCGCCGGGCACTCGGTGACCACCTGGCACTGCTCGCCGGCGGCGAAATCGATACGCTGGCTGGCGCCGCCCGGGGCGAAACCACCCTCGTAGGCGGCACCTCTATAGGCCACCGAGAAAGCGCCGCCACAGGGCGCGGAGGGATCGAGCTGGAAAGTTGCGTTGTCGGTGACGCTGCCGGCCATGGCCAAATTGCCCAGCTGCAGCGCCGGCGTTTCCAGGCGCACCACGGCCAGGTCGATTTGCCCGGGTTGGAAATCGGGATGGAAGAAACACACGGATCGGCCGGCATCGATCACTGGCGTCTTGCAACTGTAGGTAATGCTTGATTCCCTAGGGCCGCCGTAAATATTGACGTTGGCGTCGCCGCCACTATCGGGCAGGGCTTGGCGGTACTGGTAGGTGATCTGCTTGCTGGCCGGGTATACCACCGCCTGAAAATCAACGTTGCCGTCGGGCACCCCGCTCTCCTGATACAGGCCCATGCCGCTCCACTGGAAGACCACGCAGGGCTGATCGGCGGCGCCGACCTCGGCCGGGCGCGGGCAACTGGCGAAGCTGGCGCTGCGCAGGCCGCCGGCGGTGATCAAGTCGTCGTGCTGCACGTTCAGACGCACGCCATCGTCGTCGCCGTCTGGGTCCACAGCGCAGGCGCTGCTGAAGTCGCCGCCGTTGGCGTTGGGGTCGGCAGTCAGATAGCCATTGGTCGACATCCGCACCCGCTCAATGATCTGACCGTATGCTTCAAAGGCCAACTCACCCAGGACGATGTCCTCGCTGCGACCCTCGTCTTCGGCGCCGATGTCGACGAAAGCCGCCAACAGCGGCAGCTCGGCAGCAGTTTCGCTCAAGTCGATGAAATCGTAAGCGCAGGCTCCGCCTGCGCTATCGCCGAAGGTGTAGCCGAAGGCGTCCGGTCCGCCAGTCAGTTCACCTACCGCAGCCTTCCCCAACATGGCCACCAGATTCAGCGCGTTGTCACTACCGGGATTGGAGAAATTCAGCGGCAGCGCCCAGCGCTCACCCGGATCAATGTCGGCATCGTCGTTGCCGCACAGCTGGGTGGGTGCCTCGAAGCCGTCCAAGGCGGGCTCGGGTCCAGTGACGACAATCGGAATGACGATCGAAGATGGACACTCAGCGGCATCGGTGACGATGACCTGTGGATTCCGCGCGCCGGTTGTTGGGTAACGCACTGTCAGCTGATTGATGCCCAGCTGGCTGCGATCGATC
>JAUIFV010000108.1 GCA_030430155.1 Gammaproteobacteria bacterium | reverse complement strand
GGCTGGGGACCACTGATCAGCATCCACGACGTGGACCGGCACATCCTGCAAGCCGGTCAGTCGCGCAACTTCCCCAGCGGACAATCGCTCTACCTGGCGCCGCCCTGGGCCATGGAAGCCCGCTTTCGCACCTCCGACCGCCAAGGCAACGTCTGGTTCTTCTCGGAAGGCAGCGACACTTATGGCGATCTGGCTGGCTACTACAATCCGGGGCCCATTCCCAATGCCAACATGGCGGTGGGCCATGAGCGCTTTCACGACTCGGGCTGGAACTCGGCCACGCCGCGCGGCATTTCCCGGCTGTACGAGGCCTTACTGCACGACGACATCGTCCCGGCTTCGGTCATGTCATCGCTGCTGACCAACATGAACGAGTTTGACGTGGTCGATCGCCACCTCAGCTTCCCGACGGTCAACCAGATCTACTCCAAAGGTGGCACCAAGGGCGATCCATTGCTGCCGCTGACGCGAATCCAGACCGACTCGGCGATGCTGCGAATTGGCGACGATTGGTTCACCTTTGCCATTCTCGGCAAGCACTTGAGCTACACCAACGCCCAGAACCGCTCAAGCAATGGTGGTCGCTTCGTCAACATGGCCTACGCCATGCTCCAGCAGATTGCGCCGAACCTGAGCGCCTGCAGCAGCAACGCGGTGAATGTATCCACCAATAGTGTCACCCAGGGCACCCCATTCTCGGTGAGCTGCGAGATCAGCAATACGGCGGCCAGCGAAGCTGCGCCCCCATTCCGGGTCGACTTCCACCTCAGCCTGGACAGTGCGTTGACCGCAGGCGACCCGCTACTGGGCACAGTCAACGTCAACGGTCTTGGGCCCGACCAGGATCAAGTCGTGACTTGGCAGGGCGTGATACCGGCCGGTCTGGCCAACGGCAACTATCGTGTCGGTGTGGCGGTGGACCGGGGTTACAGCAGCAGCCAAACCGGCAACGGAAGCATCGGCGAATGGAATGAAAGTGCCGCTGACAACACCGCTTTGACAGCCGCGATATTGCAGGTGGGTGCACAGGGCGATGCGATCTTTGAAGACGGCTACGAGTAGTCGAATCAGTCCGCGCCAGCGCCGCTGAGTCGGCGAATGACCGGCTCGTCCCACCACAGATCGGCGGGCAGGCGGCGCAGTTCTCGCTGCAGGTCATTCGCTGACGCCAGCTCGCCGCGGACCAAAGCAATACGCCATTGTGCGGGAAGGCTGAGTTCGTCGACCTCACCGGGCGGCGGCGGCTTGCCCTGGATCGCCTGCAGCCAAGCCCCGAGCTGTAGACCGCTGCGTTCGTCTTCGCTGAGTGTTCTGTACAGCGCCAGCCATTGCTCGGCATCGGCCATGGATTCTGCGCTCACCGACAGGCCCAGTTCGGAGGCCAGCAGGACCAGATGGGCGCTTTCACGCAGCAAATCGGGATCGGGATCGGATTGCTTGGTGTGTCCTCGGCGCGCCATCGCCAACAGTCGGCCATAGTCGCTCTGCGCCTGCTCCCGGCCGTCGGCAAGCAACATCTGCAGGCGGCCTATGGCCAGACCGTGCTGGGCGAGATCGACGTAGCGTCCGCTGTCCAATGCCATCCCGGCATCCACCACCGCGAGCCCGCCGACAATGCTGTCATGGTCGGCTTCACCACGGCGGTAGGCGGCTCGGGCGACATACTTGAGAGAGCCGGCCAGGGCCAACAGCGCGGTCAGGTCGTCGGGATGCTCCTGCAGACCTGCTTTCAGGGCCGCAATGGACTTGGCCAGCATCGGCCGCGGATCAGTCCCCTGGCTGAGCAGATAGCGGCCGTACTGGGAGCTGAGCATGGCCCGGTTCTTGGGGATGTCCCAGTCGTCTGGATCCAACTCCGCAGCGCGGTCGAAACTGCCCAGCGCGGCCTCGAAAGCCGCCTCTGTGGCGCCGGGGCGATCATCGAAGACCATCTCCTCCTCGGCCAGCAGCGAGTAAGCCACGGCCAGATTCATCACCACCGCGGGCTGCTCGGCGCGCGCGACCAGCGCCTGCTTGAAGCGCTGCACCGCCTCGTTGATCAGCGCCCGGGTGTCTTTGCCGTAGTCGCGCTGATAGATGACCAGATCGAGCAGCAGATTGCCCCAGCTGTTGTAGTGGGTGTAGACATTCGGGGTGACCTCCAGCAGATGTTCGACGTGGGCCAGCCCGCGGCGCACCCAGGGCTCCGGATCGACGCTGCGGTCGGACTCGAAGAAGCTGCGCATGCGCAGCATCGAAACCGTCTGCTGCAGCACCGTGACGTTGTCCGGGTCGATGCTCAGCGCCTGTTTCATCAGTGCTTCGGCGCGCTCAAAGTCGACCAGCGGATCGCCGCCGCCATGCAGGAAGTAGTAGCGCGCACGCATCGCATGCGCGCGGCCCATGCTGCCCATCGGCGCCGCCGATTCGCTGTCGGCATGGATCGCGCGGTCACAAATCTCGCGAGCAGCGTCCAGCGCCGTGCTCGGATCCGAATACTCGACCATGGCCACGAACTTGACCTCGGTGACCGCCGTCGCGCACCGCTCGGCCAGCACCTCGGCTGCGCTGGTCGCGATGTTACTGGCCTGGTTCAGAGCCTGATTGGCCTGCGCCAGCGCCGCTCTGGCGGCCGAAACATCGCCGTTCAGATCGGCCTCCCGTGCCTGTGCCATCCAGCTGCGCGCGGACAGTAGCGCGGCCTCGAACAGCCACGGCGCGGCGCTCAGCGCCGCTTCGGCCTGCTCTCGCGCAGCAACGTGGTCGTCCTCCAGATAGGCAATCAGCGCGCGGCCATAGGCGGGATGATTGATCCCAGCCTGCTCGGCCTGCTGCAGATACTGCAGCGCCGGCTGGCGCCAGCGTTCGTTGGCCTGAGCCGCGAGCTGTACACGCAGGGTGGCATCGCGCTGCAGCGCCGCTTCGGCCAGTGCGTCGCGCAGCCCGTCGACATGCGCCAACCCCAGCGCCAGCGCGGTAGCCGAGGAGCGCTCGCCCAGTTCCCAGGCGCGCCGCAGCTGGCTCAGCGCGCGCTGCGGATCGCCGGCCAGCAGCTGCAGCCGGCCCAGCGCCGACTGCACCGCGCCCTGGCCGATGCCATCCACTTCACGCGCACGCTGCTCAACCTGGGCATAGGCTACGGCGGCCTGCTCCCGGTAGGCGGCCAGATCGCTGCCAGCGCTCATCTGGGCCAGCCGCAGCCGCTGCGCATTGCGCTCGACCACGGCGCCAAACTCGGCCGCCAGGGTGGCGCTGCGGGCCAGCTGCAGGCGGTTACGTATCGCCGTCGCGCTGGCCAGCAGGGCAATGGCCAGCAGCACTGCGGCCGCGGCGATCAGCAGTCGGTGGTCCTGCCAGCGGCGCCGCCAGTGATACCAGAGGTTGATCGGCCTGGCGCGTACGCTGCGTCCGGCCAGATAGGCCTGCAGATCCTCACCCAGCGCAGTCGCGCTGGCGTAGCGCTCGCCGCGGTCGCGCTCCATTGCCTTCAGACAGATGGCTTCCAGCGCCGCCGGCAGCTGCGGCTTGATCCGCTTGGGGGAGGCAATGCGCTCGGCGTGCAGTCGGGCAATCACCGCCGAGGCCGAATCGGCCTCGAAAGGGTGGCAGTCGGTGAGCAAAAAATACAGGATCGCGCCCAGCGCGTAGACGTCGACCCGGCGGTCGATGTCGACCTCGCCGCGGGCCTGTTCCGGCGCCATGTAGTTCGGCGTGCCAAGAATCTGCCCGGCCACGGTCATGGTCGAGGCCTGCAGGTCCTTGACCAGCCCAAAGTCCATCACCCACGGCTTGAC
This sequence comes from Gammaproteobacteria bacterium, assembly GCA_030430155.1. Classification (GTDB taxonomy): domain Bacteria; phylum Pseudomonadota; class Gammaproteobacteria; order Xanthomonadales; family SZUA-5; genus SZUA-5. The sequence continues at coordinate 13,147 of JAUIFV010000108.1, read as the reverse complement.
CGTGCCGTCGGGCAGGGTCTGAACCAGAATGTTGGCCGGCTTGATGTCGCGGTGTACCAGGCCTTCGGCGTGGGCGGCGGCGATCGCCGAGCAGATCTCCACCAGCAGCCGCACCCGCTGCTCCAGCGGCAGCTGCCGGCAGGCCAGGTCCAGGGTCTGCCCGTCCACATAGTCCATCGCCACGTAGTGACGGCCGTCGTCGACGCCGACTTCGATGATCTTGCAGACGTTGGGATGATCCAGGCGGCGCATCGCCGCGGCCTCGCGGCGCAGCCGGTCGACCCATTCGGGGTCGTCGCGTTTGAGCATCTTGATCGCGACGTCGCGGCCCAGCTCCGGGGCATGGGCGCGATAAACCTCGCCCATGGTGCCTTCGCCTATCGGTACCGCGGTCTCAAGTCGCATGGATCGTCGCCGCATCGGCAATAATGTGGCCGCTGGTGCGATCGGAATATACATGGCGATACTGCTCAAAGGGGAAGGCGACAGCCCGCTGCGCCTGGTGCTGGCCGACGGCACCCACGTGGTCGGCTCGGCCGGCGCCGCCGAGACCCGCATCGGTCACCCCACCGTGTCCCGCGAGCACGCCGAGCTGATCGTCGACGGCGATGCCGTCGCGCTGCGCGATCTGGATTCCAGCAACGGCTGTTTCGTCGACGGCCGCCGGGTCGCCCAGGCGCGCTTGCGCGTCGGTCAGCAGCTGCGCCTGGGCAGTCTGCGTCTGCAGCTGTGCGCCGCCCCCGGCGACGATGCCGAAATCGCGCTCAGTCTGGATCCACCGGCGGTGCTGCCGATGGGATCGACCCTGCCTGCCGGCGTTGGCGATCGCTTCACCCTGCACGAGCTACCGCGCTTGCTGGAGCAGCTCGCCGCCGGCAGCAGCGAGGCCGAGCTGCTGCGCGCCTTCGGCGCGGCGCTGTGCAGCCTGCGCGGCATCGACGCGGTGACCTTAAGCATTGGTGAGCGTAGCTACTTCGACAACACCAACCCCGATCGCCAATCCTGGCGCTGTGAGCAGGGCGAGGTGCGCGTCGACCTGCAGACCGCCAGCGGGGTGGCCGCGCAGCAGTACCAGCCGCTGCTGGCGATGCTCACGCCGATGCTCGCCCTGTGTGCCGCCGAGGACGCGGCCAGACCGGCGAGAGAGGCGATTCCGGGACCGGCGCCGACCAGCCTGGACCCGGCGGTAACCGAGATCTACGCCCGCGCCGCGCAGGCCGCCGCCTCCATGCTCAGCGTGCTGATCCGCGGCGAATCCGGCACCGGCAAGGAGGTGCTGGCGCAGTACATCCATAGGCACAGCGGTCGCCGCGGTCCGCTGGTGGCGCTGAACTGTGCGGCCATTCCGGCCGGCCTGCTGGAAGCCGAGCTGATGGGTATCGAGAAGGGCGTGGCCACCGGTGTGGATGCTCGCCCGGGCAGTTTCCGCCGCGCCCACGGCGGCACCCTGTTCCTCGATGAGGTGGGCGACATGCCGGCCGATCTGCAGGCCAAGATCCTGCGCGTGCTGCAGGAACGTGAGGTGCATCCGGTGGGCGCGCAGGCGCCGGTGGTCGTCGACGTGCGGATCATCGCCGCCACCAACAGCGATCTGGAAGCGCGCATCGCCGACGGCCAATTCCGCGCCGACCTGCGCCACCGCATCGGCGACTGGGAGGTGGAGCTGCCGGCGCTGCGCGATCGGCCCGCCGACATCGGCAACCTGGCGCTGTATTTCCTGGCTCGCGAGCTGGCTGCGCAGCAGCGCCACGCGCGCGGGATCACCACCCAGGCGCTGCGCTGCCTGCAGCGCTATGGCTGGCCGGGCAACATCCGCGAGCTGGAGCGGGAAATGGCCCGCTGCGCGGTTTTCCTGGGCGAAGGCGAAGCGCTGAGCAGCGATCTGCTCAAACAACCCATACGCAACGCCGAGCCCGTCGAGTCCACACTGGAGGGTCAGCTGGCCCGGCACGAGCAACGCATCCTGCGTGCCGCCCTGGTTGAGCATCAGCAAAACGCATCACACGCCGCCGCCGCTCTAGGGATCTCGCGGTCGACGCTTTATCGGCGGATGCAGGCGTTGGGGATGAGGGATGGATAGGGCTGAGCTCTGAGGGCTGAGGGCTGAGGGCTGAGGGCTGAGGGCTGAGAAGAGCGTTCCCGATCCCGCAGCGGAGGGACAGCGTCGCTTGATTTGTGCTTTGGTCGTGTTACCAGTCGGGCACGCTGCGCTTTGCCCAACCTACAACAGCTGGCATCCCGGCGCTTGATCGTAGGGTGGGCAAAGCGCAGCGTGCCCGCCACCGGCCGGTCAAGAGGGAAAACGATTCTTCAAAGCGTCAAACGCCGACTCGCGACGCTTTCCTCAGCCCTCAGCCCTCAGCCCTTAGTTTTTCCCCAGCCCTCAGCCCTTCATCTTTCCCCAGCCCTAGCCGCCCTCCGCTTCGCCCGCCCCCTCCTTCAGCGGCCACTGCAGCGGCGACTGCTCGGCGGTCCCCTCAGCACTGGCCGCGGCGGCATCGCAGTCGCGCTCGCGCCACTCGCTCATCTGCGGGCCTTCCAGGTTCAGCTTGAAGCGCAGCAGCTGGCCGCATTCGATCTCCTGGTCCCAGCGGCTGTACAGCAGCAGCGTGTAGCTGCGCACGTCGATCTCGTCCTGACCGACGATCAGCGAATGCGCTGAGCTGAGCCGGCCGGTACGCGCCGGTGGATAGCCTTCGAAGGTGAGCAGGCGGGTCTGCTCGGGCAGACCTAAGCGGATCCAGGCGTAGATGAAGCTGTCCTGGAACTGGGTGCGTCCGCAGCTGATCCGCAGCAGCGCAAATTGTGGCGCCACCTGGATTAGCGCCAGCCCGCCATCACGCCCACGCTGGCCCTGAAAGCGGGTCTCACAGCGATCGGACCAGTCCAGCAGTTGCTGCCATAGTCGTCGCTGCGCCAGTGTTGCTGGCGCCGACAGCCCCGGCAAGGGGCGCTGCAGCCGGTCCTCCATCAGCGAGTGGGCCAGCGGCGGCAGCAGGTCCTCGACCGCCATCCAACCGGCGATGCCGCCGTCCCGACTCAGCGCCAGTCCGGCCACAAAGCCGCCACGGGTGGCGGTCACCGCCCACGGCTGGTAGTAGCCCAGGTTCTGCACCACCGGCGCGTCGGCGGCGCCGCTTTCGCGCACCGTGGCGCCGGGGCCACTCAGCGCAATGCGCTGCCAGCTGCGCGGTTGGGTGAGACGAAATTCAGGACCGCCGCTGAACCAGCCGTAGTCGGCCTCGCAGCCTCGCGGCGCCCGGGTTACCAGCAGGCGCACGCTGGCCGTCGTGGTCACCAGCGCGCCGGCCAGGACGTCATCGTATGCGGGGGCATAGAGGACCAGACGCCAGCGATTGCCGACCGGCTCGGCGTACAGATAGACCCGGCATTCGTCCATCTCGTCGCTGCGGTCCAGCCAGCCGCTGATCGCAGCGTCGGCGCCGCCGGCGATACTCAGGTCCGGGCCATAGCGACCGGCTTCAGGCAGCGTCGGCTGGGCCACGACCACGGTGGCGAACAGACTGAGCAAGAGCAAGAAACGAGTCACCGCGACCTCCCGCCGCATGGACACCGCACGATGCTAGCAGGGCAGGGCACAGGGCACAGGGCTCAGGGCTCAGGGCTCAGGGCCCAGGTCGAGGTTGGGTCGCGGTGATCGAAGGATCGAGTCCGAAAGCGGCCAGCATGAGTACTCGCCTCGGCCTAAGCTGTGGCATCGCATTGCACAGGTCAGACCTCATGAACTTTCGACAGCTGCACGTCCCCGGCCAACCCTTCATTCTCGCCAACGCCTGGGATCTGGGTTCGGCGAAGATGCTGGTTGCGCTCGGCGCCCAGGCGGTGGCCACCTCGTCCGCCGCGCACGCTTTCACCCTAGGTCTGCACGATCTGGGCGAGGTCAGCCGTGAGCAGGCCCTGAGCCACGCCAGCGCCCTTGCCGATGCGCTGCCGGTGCCGGTCAGCGCCGACTTGGAGAACGGCTACGGGCACAGCCCGGACGAGGTGGCCGAGAGCATTCGCCAGGCCGCGGCCTTGGGTTTGGCCGGGGCCGGGATCGAAGACATGGCGCTGCCTGGCGATCAGCCCTATCCCTTTGCCGACGCGGTGGCGCGGATCGAGGCGGCAGCAGCAGCGGCTCGCGTCAGCGCGACCGATTTCGTCCTTACCGCTCGCGCCGATGGGGTGATGCACGGCTGCTACGGGCTGGACGAGGCCATCGCTCGTCTGCGCGCCTTCGCAAAGGCCGGGGCAGACGTGCTCTTCGTGCCGCTGCCGGGCGATCTGCAGGCGCTGAAGAGCATCTGTCGAGCGGTCGACGCGCCGGTCAATGCCTTGGCGGTCGGTCCGCTGGGCAGGCTGCACCTGAGCGACTTCGCCAGCGCCGGTGTGGCCCGGGTCAGCCTGGGCGCCGCGCTGGCCAGGGTCACCCACCGCGCCATCGCCGACTGTGCGCAACAGCTGTACGGCGCCGGTGAGTTCGGCTGCCTGGCCGACAGCATCAGCGGTACGAAGGTGGAGTCGCTGATCGATCAGGCGGACAAGCGCAAGCGCGAGCAGAGGTAGCGGATCTTGCTTGTTGCCGGTGGCGTAGGCGGTGGCCTGACTATTGGCCCATCCACCGCCGCCTGAGCAACATTAGCCTGCCGATCCTGCCTGCACCGGACTGCCTATGAACGGGCTGCGACGATTCACCAAGCCATTGCTTCTGGCGCTGTCGGCGCTGGCGTTGCCGGCAGCAGCGCTCGCGGCAGCGGCCGATTTCACCTCGCTGCTGCGCGGCGATGGTGGGCAGCGGGCATCGCTGCAGCAGCGTATGGGGGTGCATGCGGTGCCGGGTGTGGCGGTGGCGATTATCGAAAATCACCAGCTGGTCCTGGCCAGAGGCTACGGCGCGCTGGGCGCGGATCTGGATCAGCCGGTGACCGCGCACACGGTGTTCTCCGCCGGTTCGGTGAGCAAGATGGCCAACGCGGCGCTGCTGCTGCGGCTGGTCGATGCCGGCGAGCTGAGTCTGGATGGCGACGTCAACGCAACGCTGCGCTCCTGGCAGGTACCGCCCAGCCGCTACACCGCGTCGACGCCGGTCAGCCTGCGCACGCTGTTGGCCCACACGGCCGGCTTCAATGTCCACGGCTTCGCCGATTTCCAGCCCGATGAGCGACTGCCGAGCACGCTGCAGATCCTCACCGGACAATCTCCGGCGAAGAACGCCGCGCTGCGGATCCGCTTTGTGCCCGGCAGTGCGATGGACTACTCCGGCGGCGGCACCACGGTGACCCAGGCGTTGGTCGAGGACCTGACCGGCTTGGACTACCCGCAGGCGGCGCAGCGACACCTGTTCGCGGTGCTGGGCATGGGCCGCAGCAGCTTCGTCAATCCGCTGCCCGCAGCGCACGGCAACATCGCTCGCGCGCACGACTCGCGCGGCCGGCCTACCGCGCTGCCACGCGGCTGGCAGTCGATGCCGGAGATGGCGGCCTCAGGCCTATGGACCAGCGCCAACGATATGGCGCTGCTGCTGATTGCGCTGATGCAGAGTGCGGCCGGCGATTCCGCCTTCTTGCAGCCAGGCACCGCCATCGAGATGATGACCCGGCAACCCAACAGCTGGCACGGGCTGGGACCGCGCGTGAACCGCAGCGAGCGAGCCTGGATCTTCCATCACGGCGGCGCCAATGACAGCGAGGGACTCCCTGAGCAATTCACGTGGCCGCGACGGCACCTGAGAAGTTCGCCAGTAAGGCGGGCGTCGCAGGTCATAGTGGGCGCTCCGGGCAAGACGCCCAACGCAGCTGGCGGGCTTCTCAGGTGCTGTCCCGTAGAATTCTGGAGGCCCAGCGCCTGCTGCGGCGTTGCAGCCCTCGGGCATAGAATGACTATGCCTTTCGGGGCTGCGCCTACCAGCAGACGAGTTGGACTCGCAACGCGGCGCGCGTGAATTGTTCAGGGAGTCCCTATCGCAGCTACATCGAAGGTAATCTGCACCGCGGCGACGGCATGGTGATCCTGACCAACGCGACGCGCGGCGACGATCTGATTGCCGAGATCCGCCTGGCCATCGATGCGGCCATAGGCTGGCGGCATCGGCCGGCTGGTGGCTATCGCTACGACTGAGCGTGCTGCTGCGGATACCGCGCGCAGCGTGGCCGCGGCCGACGCAATCGGGTTCAATGTGGGCCCGATACTCGACGAGCGCGATCGACATTGGCTCAAACGCCATCCACAACTGAGCGACCCAGCCTGTCGCTGATCGTTCCGGTCGGCCCTGGCGACAGCAGCTGGCCAGGGCTGCTGCGCTTCCTTGGTGAGCTGCACGACGAAGTCGAGGTGATATTCGTTGGCTGCGAGCCGCCTCCAGAAGATTGGCCCCCGGCGCTGTGCCCGAGCGCGCGTTGGGTGGCGTGCGAGCGCGGCAGAGCTCGTCAGTGCAACGAGGGCGTCGCCCTCAGCAGCGGCGATTATCTGTGGTGGCTGCACGCCGATTCACGCCTGCAGGCCGATTGCTGGACGGCGCTGCGAGCGGCGATCGCCGCGCAGCCCAACGCCCTGCACTGGTTTCGCCTCGGATTTGCCGACGGACCGGCGCTGACCCGGCTCAATGCCGCCGGAGCGAACTGGCGCAGTCGGCGCTTCGGATTGCCATTCGGCGATCAAGGGCTGTGTCTGAGTCGGGCGCAGTTTCGGAGCTTGGGCGGCTTTGATGAGCGCATGGCGCTCGGGGAGGATCTGGCGCTGGTGGTGCGGGCCAAGCGCGCCGGCATTGCCCTCAACGAGGTGCCGGCGACCATCGTCACCAGTGCCCGCCGCTATCGTGCGCGAGGTTGGCTGCGCACCACGCTGCGCCATCTGTGGCTGACCTGGCGATTGACTCGTAGCGTTCACAGTGAACCCGGTCGCGGCGGATAAGATCCTGGATATGAGTAAACCGCGACTTGCGAACGCCGACGTCGGACTGGCGCTGTTTGTCAAAACGCCCGGGCTGTCGCCCATAAAGACTCGCTTGGCCGCCGGCGTTGGTACGGCTGCGGCGCTGCGCCTGTATCGCGCCAGCCTGCGCGCGGTGGAGGCGGCGCTGCGCGCGGCACGGCGTGCCTGTCCCGGTCTGCAGCCCTACTATGCTGTCGCCGAGTCGGGGGCACTGGCTCACCCGCGCTGGCGCGGGCTGCCGCGGATTGCTCAGGGCGAAGGCGATCTGGGCGCACGGCTGGCGCGCGTGCACGGCCAGCTGCGCCGCCGCCATCGCTGCAGCATGCTGCTCGGTGCAGACCTGCCGTGGCTGCAGGCCGAGCACCTGCTGGCGGCGACTCGAGCGCTGGATGACAGCGACATGGCCATCGGCCCAGGTGACGACGGCGGCTATTATTTGTTCGCATCGCGCAGCGCTTTGCCAGATGAGGTCTTCACCGGCGTGTCCTACAGCGAACCCAGCACGCTGGCGCAGTTCAGCCGCTTGCTGGCCGCTCACGGCAGTCTGTGCCAGCTCGCGGCGCTGACCGACCTGGATCGCGCCGAGGAGATCGATGGGCTGATCAGCGCCGCGCCGCTTTATCCGAACCGGCCACAGCGACGTCTGCTGCGGCTGCTGCGTCAGCACCGCCGTGCCACGCCGACATGAGTGGCGTCAGCCCTGCCTTGCTGGCGCTGATCGGTCTGTGGCTGAGCCTCGCGGTAGCCGAGAGGGTGGTCGCGGCCGGCTACAGACTGGCGCCGCAGGGCGGACGCTGGCTGCGCCATCTGGGGCTGATTGGCAGCGGTGCGCTGCTGCTGGCCATTGCCCTGCCCGGGGGCGCCATCGCGGCGGCGCTTTGGGCGCAGGGGCAGTCGCTGGGTCTGCTCAACGTCGTGGCAGTTCCGACCATCGCCGCCTTCGTGATCACCTGTGTGGTCTTCGACCTGATGATCTATTTCCAGCATCGGGCTTTCCATCGCCTGCCCTGGCTGTGGCGGCTGCACGCAGTGCACCACTGCGATACCAGCATCGACCTGTCCACCGGCGTGCGCTTCCACCCGCTGGAAATCCTGCTCTCGATGCTGTTCAAGATGGCCGTCGCGGTGGCCTTGGGCGCGCTACCGGAGGCGATCGTGGTCTACGAGCTGATCCTCACCGGAATGGCCCTGTTCAATCACGCCGATATTCGCCTGCCAGTGTGGCTGGAGCCGCGACTGCGCTGGCTGCTGGTGACCCCGCCCATGCACCGCATCCATCATTCCGACAAGCCATTCGAGACCAACAGCAACTACGGCAACGCGCTGAGCCTATGGGATCGCCTCTTCGGCACCTACACCGAGCAACCGCAGCCGGGTATACGCATCGGCCTGGAGCGCTGGCGGGGGAACGATGATCAGCGCTTGTTGCGCCTGCTTTCCCTACCGTTCTCGCGGGATTGGCGCGACTGAGCGGCGCCTGTGCTGGGCCCTATGCGCATTCTGAGGGCTGAGGGCTGAGGGCTGAGAAAGGCACATGGCTCGCGGCAAGTACGGCGCGACTTGGCGGCGCCTGTCCTGGGCCCTATGCCCTGGGCCCTCGCTCCACGCTATCCGCCGCCGATGGCGTGCACCACTTCCAGGCGGTCGCCAGCCTGCAGCTGGGTACTGCCGTGCTGACTCTTGGGCACGATCTGCCCGTTGCACTCCACCGCCACCCGGCGCTGGGCCCAGCCGTGCGTTTCCAACAGCGCTGCCACGCTGGTCTGCGCCGGAACGGTTTCGGATTGGCCATTGAGCTGAATTTCAATCATGCAGCGGATCATAGCGGCGCACCCCCTTCGCTGCCCACTTTTGCAAATCGCAAAGGCGCCGTCATACTCGGCGCGCTGATGCGAGTACCGATTGCAGGCGCAGTCCCGCGCCCGCCGCTTTCGACTTCCTGGCTACTGGCACTGGCTACTGGAACTCGCCCGGGATTGCATCGAACCCGAATCCTGGCCAGCATGCCTGTTAGCTAATGATGGATAAGAACAACAAATGCGCACAAAAGCTGAAATCATCGCCAACTGGCTACCCCGCTACACCGGCACCGAAATCGACCAGTTTGGTCGCCACGTGCTGCTGACCAACTTCGGCGGCTATCTGGATCGGTTCGCCGAACTCACCGGCGCCGAAGTCCGCGGCCGTGATCGACCAATGCCCAACGCCACTGCCGACGGCATCACCATGATCAACTTCGGGATGGGCAGCGCCAATGCGGCCACGGTGATGGATCTGCTCGGCGCGCTGGAGCCCAAGGCGGTGCTGTTTCTGGGCAAGTGCGGGGGGCTGAAGAAGAAGAACGAACTGGGTGATCTGATCCTGCCGATTGCCGCGGTGCGCGGCGAGGGCACCAGCAACGACTATTTCCCGGAAGAAGTGCCGGCGCTGCCCTCATTCAACCTGCAGCGCGCAGTGTCCTCGACCATCCGCGATCACGGCCTGGACTACTGGACCGGCACCGTCTACACCACCAACCGGCGGGTCTGGGAGCACGACGATCCCTTCAAGGACTATCTGCGCCGCACCCGCTGCATGGCCATCGACATGGAGACCGCGACGGTGTTCATGGTCGGCTTCGCCAACGCCATCCCCACCGGCGCCCTGCTGCTGGTCTCAGACCAGCCGATGATCCCCGACGGCGTGAAGACCGCTGAAAGCGACAAGAAGGTATCCGAGCGCTTCGTCGACGAGCACATCCGCATTGGTATCGATTCGCTGCGCGAGATCCGCGAAGAAGGACGCTCGGTGCGGCATTTGCGGTTTGATGAATAACAGCTAGGGCCCAGGGCCCAGGGCTTAGGGCCCAGAGGCGTGTTCTGGGCCCTGGGCCCTAAGCCCTGGGCCCTCAAAAAGAAAAGGGCCACCCAACCGGGCGGCCCTTGAAGTGCCCCGGCATCCGCCCGGGGCAAGGCACATCAGTAGAGATCAGTTGGCCGGGATGTTGACCGTCCAGCCGCCGTACCAGGTGTCCCACGGGCCAGCAAAGGCGCCCTTGTAGGGGACCGGCACGAAGAAGGCGTTGTTCGGCACTTCGTTGCCTTCCAGATAGGGCGCACCGGCGGCGGGCATGAACTGACCGCGGACCATGATTTCGCCGGTCTGGTTGCCGTTGCCGGCGTTGTACCAGGCGCTGACCAGATAGGGGTCAGAGCTGCTGTCCTGGAACTGCCCAGCGGCGCAGCTGCCGATGAAGGAGTTCTGCAGGGTCAGGCCCGGGCCCTGGGCGGTAGCGCTGCCGGCCTGGGTGAAGGTGCCGGCGTCGTCGATGTTGATGCAGCGGTCGGCGTAGCCGTCGATGACCACACCGCGGAAGGTGCCGCCCAGACCGCGGCGCATGCGCATGCCTTCACCGTTGGCGCCCATGCCCTGAGCCTTCAGGGTGACGTTGGAGACGTTCGGGTTGGTGCGCGGCTCCTTGTCGTTGTTGCCGCTGTCGTTGTCCATCTCCATGCCGTGCGGATCGTTGGTGAACGAGCCGTCCGGATCGCCCTGGTAGGAGAACAGGAACTGCAGGTTGCCGCTGTAGCCCTGGTCCAGGTCGAAGCAATCGTCGGTCATGTTGGAGCAGACCAGGTGGTGACCGTTGACGGTGCCGCCGAAGAACTCGAAGCCGTCGTCGTCGCCATGATCGGTCTGGATGTAGCTCAGGTGGGTACCAGAGCCCACGCCGAGCAGGGTCAGCGCGTTCAGCTCTTCATCGGGGGCAACCGCCTGACCGGCGTAGAGGATGCGCGCGTAGCGGATGGAACCGGAGCTGTCGGTGAGATCGCTGCCACCGTAGGTGATGCCCGGAACCGCTTCGAACTGGCACTGCGCACCGCCGACGGCGTCGTTGCAGATCGAGGTGCCGGCGAGCACCACGCCAGCCCAGGAGCCCTTGGTCGGGGTCGGGCCGGTGAAGGTGATCGGCGCGTTGGCGGTGCCGTTGGCAAAGATCTTGCCGCCGTTGAGCACGGCCAGGAAGTTCGGCACGGCGTTGTTGGACGAACCCTGCACGGTGACGCCGGGGGCGATGGTGAGGGTGGCGCCGCTGGTCACCGAGACCTGACCTTCGACGATGTACTGCTTGCCGGCCGGCAGGTACAGGTTGCCGCTGATGTTGGCCGGCAGCTGGCAGTCGTCGCCCACCGCGGTGGTAGTGGCCGGGCAGGACACGTTGGCGGCGATGCTGGTGCAGTTGCCGGACACGCCGATCGGGCCGTAGTCGAAGGTGACGTCGGCCAGGCCGCTGGCGTCGGTCATATCGAGCATGATCTGGGTGCTTTCACAGCTGTTGATGGTCGCGCTGGCGGTGCCGACCACGCTGTTGGTGGGCGCGGTGAAGGGGTCGCCAAAGGTGCCGCCGTTGAACAAGCGCACCGGCATGCCGGTGATGCTGGTCTGACCGTCGGCGATCGGAGTGGTCTCGTTCTGGAAGGTCACGAAGGCGCTGGTGCCGTCCGGACGGTAGGTGAAGGCGATACCGAAGAAGGTGCCCGCGCCGAGCGGGGAGTTCAGGTTGGCGCTGGGAATGAAATCCACCATCACGCCGCGGCCGGAAGCGGCTGCGTTGAACAGGGCGCCGTCCAGGCCGTCATTGAACAAGACGCCGGCTTGGGCGCCGCTGGCGGCAAACGCCATCGCTGCGACCAGCGCAGATTTGCGGAAGTTGCTGAGCATCGGATTACCTCTGGTAGTGACTAACGACAATGGCGACGCCTGCGTACGGCGCGGCTTGAGTCGGTCACAATACGAGTGGAATATGACAGTTATGCTGCGGTCTGATAACAGTCGCGAGAAGCTGCAAGGCGCGGCGGGCTAGAGCTTCCATTCCAGACTGATGGCGATCTCACGGCCCTTGCTAAATCGCCGCGCGATTTCATCACCAACGGTGAATTCCACATCCGGATCGAGGAGATTCTTCAGGCGCAGCTTGGCCTTCCAGCCGTCCCAGGGAAGCTTGGCGGAAAGGGTGAAATCGAGCTGCTTGAAGGGCTGCTCATAGGTGTCCGGGCGCTGTGAAGTACCCACCTGGGAGATGCGCTCGCCGAACACGTTGTAGAGCAGCGTGGCTTCGACGTCACCGCTCTCGGGCAGAAACGAAAGTGACATATTGCCCACATAGGGCGACTGGCCCTGCAGCGGCCGCACCGCGTTGGTGACGATGCCGGCGTTCTCGCCCAGGTCGATGGTGGAATCGATGTAGGCGTAGTTGAAACCCAGGTACAGATCGGCCCAGGGAATGGCCTTGAACCACCCCGGCGACCAGCCGAAGCGGTCGATGCCGTCCAGCGAGCGGTAGTAGTCCAGCTCGACGCCGCGGTTGGTGGCGGTATCGGCGTTAATGATGTTGAGCAGGGTGCCGGAGGCGGGCGATTCCACCAGCTCGATGGGGTTGATGAAGTCCTTCTGGAACAGCGCGACCGAGAAGCTCTCGGTGGCGCTGAAGTAGTACTCCCAGCGCAGGTCCAGGTTGGTGATCTCGGCCTGCTTCAGATCAGGATTACCGGTGACCCGGATATCCAGCTGTGGATCGATGAAGTTGGCCGGGGACTGCTCGCGTATATCCGGTCTGGACAGCGACTTGGAGTAGGCCAGGCGCAGCTGGGCGTTGTCGGAGTAGGCCCAGGTCAGCGTTCCCGCCGGCAGCAGGTCGGACTCCTGCACCCCGCCGATCTGCGGCACGGCATTGGGCACGAAGGGGGTCAGAGTGACCACCTCCTGATCGATGTCCTCCCGGCGTGCCCCCAGGTAGAGGCGGAACTCGTCCCAGTAGGCGTCCACCGCCAGGTAGTAGGCGGAAAGATCCACCGTGGCGGTGTAGGAGTCGGTGGGCTGGCTGGCGCTGCGCAGGCGGTAGTCGCGGTTGCCCGGGCCGATGGTTTCCTCGTTGAAGAAATCCTCCGGGTTGTCGCTGTCAAAGCGCGGACCGGTGGCGGTGAAGCGGTAGCGGAAGGTGTCGGAGACGCGCTCCTTGCGCAGGTCCACCGCGCCGGCAAGCGCGGTCAGGCCCAGACCCTCGCGGAACTCCCAGGGCAGCTTCAGATCCAGCTTGTACTCGGTGGCGTCATCGACCAGCGTCTCGAAGCGCTGCTCGAAGCCGAACACGTCGACGGTGAAGCTCTCGGTGTCCTCATTGAAGCCGAAGCGCTGATTGCGGATGTTCGGCGCCTCGCGCGAGGCCTTGGACTTGGTG
>JAUIFV010000107.1 GCA_030430155.1 Gammaproteobacteria bacterium | reverse complement strand
GGCCCAGCGGATCCATGATTTCAACCAGGCGGCCCAGCGCGGTCCATTCCTCGCCCAGGATCACGGTGCCGTTGGGCGTCCAGCGCGCCGGATCGAAGGCGCCGTAGTCATAGTCCCAGGCCGGGCAGCCGGCGCTGGCCGGCACTCGCGGCTCCATCGCATCGGCGTTGCAGGTCTCGTTGACCGCCGCTTCCTGATCGCCGGCAAACAGCAGTTCGGTGACCTTCTCCTGGCGGTCATAGCGCGAGACGCCGGCGCCGAAGGGCGTCTCGTGAGGGATAAATACGTAGCGGCCGGAAGGGTCCATCGCCAGCATGTCGAACATCGACGAGACGTTGCCCGCCGGCACCCGCTGGATCGACTGATCCACCGACCTCGCCCAGGCTCATCAGGTTGATCTGGATCATGCCCGCAGGGGCGGTCCACGGCTGGGTCAGTTCGTTGATGTGATTGGGCGAAGCCACCGCGCTGGACTGCGTCAGCGGGATGAAAAAGGGGTCGGTGCCGGCAACGGCAGGACCGGCGAGGGCGACCGCGATGGCGGCGCCCAGACCACGGAAATTCTTGTGCATTGGATGCTCCAGACAGATCAGTAGGCGGGGTGGCGATAGGCCTCGGCAGCACGCTAGTGCTACCGAAGCCGCCAAGTTAGATCTGGCCGATGTCGCAGCCGTGAATCGCAAATAAAGCTTTGGTCACAGTGCTGTGACTGGAGGATGACGGACGCGCGTGGCTACTGCGTCGCCGCGAGAGGTCGCGGCTGGCGAACGGATTGCTGCCGCCCCCAAGGCGCGCGCCGCGCTCAAGCTCACCCTTTCGGGCGCCGCCAGCAGCGCATCGTCGCCACATTCTCCACCCAGCTCTGCCCGGCATCGAAAGAGCGGTCTTTGCGCCAGCGCCAGCCGTCTGGGCTGATTTCATCGAAGGTGTTGCGATCGATGTAGGGCCCGAAGGGGCTGTCGCCCGAGCCGCCGACCATGACCATGGCGGTGCCGACCTGGTCTGCGTAGAAGTGGGTTAGCTGCGAACTGCCGGACTGCAGCCATTGATTCTCCCAACGTCCCAGTTGTGCGTTCCACCAGCGCAGGTTGGTGCCCCATCCGCCCGTTCCGGCGGCGTTCTCCGAATACCAGAAGTCCTGTATCGCCCAGCCGCCGAGGACGAAACGCCCGCTCCATTGCGCTTGGGTTTCGGTGGACGATTTACCGTCTGGCGTCAGCGCCTGCATCGCGCAGTCCCAGTCGCCGACCAGGAAGGCGAACTGGGCCGTTTGCGCCGGAGCATCTGGATGGATCTGTTCGGCGAGTATTGGTGCGCCCTGCGGGTTGCCCAGCGCGTGATTCCCCAAAGCCAGCAAGAGCATGGCCGTTAGTCGCTGCTTCATCGTTCCTCGCCCTCTTCATTGAGTGCCACCCAAACTAGCCATGGGACACGCAGGAAGCTTGAGGTTTTGATGAGAGTGTTCTGAGCTTGAATCGAAATCGGAGGCGTCAACCAGTCTCCGATCCGCCGCGGTGCTCAAAGCTCCCGATGCGGGTGCGGCGGTTCTTCGACTTCGCGCGGTCCGCTGGCAGTCCACGGAACGCTGCTGGTGGAGCGTTCGATCAGCCGGCGGACCTTGGGCAGTCCCTCGCCGCGATGCAGCGCGCGCAGGCGTTCGTAGACGCCGGCGTCGTCCTTGGTCACACGGCTGATGTGGCGCAGATAGTCCAGCCAGGTGGCGCAAGTAAAGCGTTCGATCCACACCTGCGGTCGGTGCAGATCGCGCAGCAGGGCCCAGCGGTGGGCGCCATCGCGGCGGCGGATGCGGCGGCGTTCGGCCATGTTGTGCAAAAAGGGCACGACATCGGCCTCGTCGATGATCCATTCCACCGAGATCACCACCGGGCCGGTCCGCGCGTTCACCGGCACCGCCGTTTCCGGCTCATGGAACTGGCGCAGCGGATCCAGATCACGCGGCGCCGCCGGCTGCAGCGGCAGCAGCCAGCCCAGCGCGGCGCTGACCAGCAGCGCGACGGCCGCGCCCAGCAGTGCGTTGTCCACGCCCTGCAGGCGCGCCAGCCAACCCCACAGCCAGCTGCCGCTGGCCAAGCCGCCAAAGGCGGCCATCTGATACAGCGCCAGCACCCGCGCCACCACCCAGCGCGGCGCCGACAGCTGCACGGTGACGTTGAAGGTCGACAGCGCCAGCACCCAGGCGATGCCGGCGGCCAGCACCGCCACCGCGGTCAGCACGAACACGCTGCTGATCGACGCCGCCGCCAGCGCCACCGCGAAGCCGACGCTGGCGCCGCGGACGATGCTTTCAGTCGCATAGCGCTCGCGCAGCCGGGTGCTGGCCAGCGCCGCCACCACCGCGCCCAGGCCAAAGGCGCCGAGCAGGATGCCGTAGACCAGCGCGCCGCCACCGACCTGGCGTTCGGCCACCAGCGGCAGCAGCGCCACCGCCGCGCTGGCGCCGACCCCGAATACCGCGCTGCGCAGCAATACCACGCGTATCGCCGGCGATAGCATCACGTAGCGCAGTCCGGCCGCCATCGCGCTGGCCAAGCGTTCGCGTGGCAGCAGTCGCGGTTCGGTGACCGGCCGCCAGCGCCACAGCACGCCAATCAGCGCCAGATAGCTCAGCGCATTGACCGCAAATGCCGTCGCCGCGCCGGCCAGCGCCACCACCGCGCCGCCGATGGCCGGGCCGGTGCTGCGGGCCAGATTGAAACCCATGCTGTTGATGGCCACCGCCGCCGACACCTGTGGACGGCTGACCATGTCCTGCACCGAGGCCTGCCAGGCCGGCGCATTCAGCGAGGCCCCGCAGCCGAGCAAAAAGGTGAAGCCCAGCAGCAGCCACGGACTGAGCAACTCGTGCCAAGCGCATAGCGCCAGCGCCACCGAAACCGCCAGCATGAACAGCTGCGCCGCCAGCATCACCCGGCGCCGATCCAGGCCATCGGCAATAGCGCCGCCGAGCAGCGAAAACAGCACCACCGGCAGCGCCGTGGAGGTCTGCACCAGCGCCACCATGTCCGCGCGCCGGGTCATCTCCAGCATCAGCCACGCCGCGCCCACCGACTGGATCAGTCCGCCGAAGTTGGAGATCAGCGTGGCAATCCAGACGTTGCGGAAAATGGGGATCTGCAGCGGGGAGGTGGTTGGTAGGCCCATGCCGCGGATTGTAGGCGCTGCAGAGTCGGAGCGCCGAGCGCTGTAGAGCGGCATGGACGGGCGGTGGGTGATCTTTGCTCTAGGGACTCCCTGAACAATGCACGTGGCCGCGACGGCACCTGAGAAGTTCGCCAGTAAGGCGGACGTCGCAGGTCATAGTTGGCGCTCTGGGCAAGACGTCCAACGCAGCTGGCGGGCTTCTCAGGTGTCGTCCCGGAGGGTTGCGGCCCAAATCGCCTGCTGCGGCGTTGCAGCCCTCGGGCATAGAATGACTATGCCTCTCGGGACTGCGCCTACCAGCAGACGATTTGGACTCGCAACGCGGCTCGCGTGCATTGTTCAGGGAGTCCCTAGCGTGATTGACCAAACTACCTTAGGTTTGCGGCCTCCTCGTCGCTCAAGTACGCCATGCTCAGAATATTGGCACTGACCTGCTTCATGCTGATCGCTGCTGGAAGCGAGCTATCCGCGGCGACGATTTCGGGTCGCGTTCTTGATTCCGTCACCCTTGAACCCTTGGCCGGTGTGAACGTTCGGATGGCCAGAGGCATTGGCTACCTGACGATCGTCGCGGAGATGGCAACCGGTGATGATGGGCGCTATGAGTTCGAGATTCCATTCAGTGATCGCTATCAGATTTCTGCTGGCGCTGAGGGATTCTTCCCTGATGCACGCGTCATTGATCTGACTGCCGACGTCGACGTGGAGCACTTCGATCTGCTGCTCGATCGGCCGGCGACCATGATAGTCCGCGTATTCGATCGTTTGACTGGTGCCCCCGTCGTTGGGAGTGTCATCTTCGCGCGGTTGGGAGGGAGCGGAATAGGCGGGACCAGCGACGAGTCAGGGACCGTGGTGTTTGATTCCATTCGACCAGGCGACTACGCCGTTTGCGCGATCGATGTGGCGGACCTTTATCGCAATCAATGTGCGCCCGATTTCCTGCTGCCCTTTAGCGACTCGATCGATGGCGCACCGACGCATCCGCTGGTCTCTGGGACGGTCCTTAGGGTCGAGCTGGGGCTGGTTGCGGGCGCCGAGATTTCCGGGCAGATCACCAGCACCGTCGGCTCAGTTTCACCCGCCAATCGAAGCATGCGTTTCACGCTCAAGGACGTGCAAACCGGGGAGTCGGTCGGTGGGTTGCTCAGGACCGGAAGCGACGGCCTATACCGCGCCGGTGGACTGCCAGATGGGGCTTACTATCTGACCATGGGCGGTCCCGACTTTCCCTCATCGTTGAGCTTTTGGTGGGATCGCGTGTTGTTCCCGTCGATTCCCTGCAACGCGACTTGCAATGAGGCCGATGGCACGGCCGTGGTAACAACGGCTTCGATGTCCGCCAGGGGTATCGATTTTGTGCTTTCGCCCGGCGCTGTCGTTCGGGGCCAGATTAGCTCGTCGGTCGACGGCGCGCCGCTGGAAGGTGTCGAAGTAAGAGCATATGACGTTGACTTTCTATTCGGACCATTGCTCAAGGGCGTAGCGATCAGCGGGCCGGATGGCCGCTACGAGTTGGCCGGTCTGAATCCGCAGATTGGGCAAAGCCTGGGCACTCGAAACGCCGTCGGATACGTCAATGAGCAGTGGCCGGATTTGCCGTGCATCATCGCGTGCACAGACGGGGTTCGCCTGGAGTTCGTGTCCGGACTGCAACTGCAGGACTACGACTTCACGCTGTCCCCAGGCATGGTCTTCAGCGGCCTAAGTCTTCGGGCTTCGGATCAAAGCCCGGTGGATGCAAGGATCTACCTGTTCGATGGCAGCGGTGCGCAGCGCGCCCAGCACCGCCCGCTGTTGGGCGAGCCTTATCTGATGCCGGCGCTTCCGCCTGGGCAGTATTACCTGCTCGGCATAATGCAGTTGTCCGGGCTCTGCATCGACTATTTGGGTAACCGCTGCACGGCGACCGAGCTTCCACCGGGAGCGCAGTTGATTGATGTGACCGAGTCTGGCGCGATGACTTTCGATTTCCAGTTTCCTATCGATATCTTCGTTAGCGGCTTCGAGTAGTCATACCAGGTCTCCGTGGTGGGGAGCTGTACTTGAGAGACTCCATCGCCCACGGCCAGCCGGCGACTACCTACCGAGGCGGTCACATCGAGGTGACCACCCACGGTTCGCGAGTGTGACGTACAACTTCGCAAATGGCCTGCAGCAGTCCGGGACTAAGCTGCAGACCGCCATGCAATGCACGCTCACGTTCACCCATCGGGATCGACGATTTCCGTTGACGGTGCACTGCGCATCAGTCAATTCACCAACCCAATCCCCAAGACGCCGCACGTCGGTGCCGCCAAGGTGACGCTCGTTTCGGGTGGGAGAAATCAGCCGCGCAAGCCAGTAGCTAGTGTGGTGTCCCCAAATTACCTTGACTTATTTCAGCGTCTTTTGCCCTGATACGTCGTTGCTCGTCGCAGCCATAGGCAAAGCTATGCCTTGCTCCTCGCGCCTAGTCTCAGACCAAAATCCATCTGAACTAAGTTCAACTTAATTTGGGGACACCACACTAGATCGTTCCGCGCCTCGCGCGCGTGACGTTGATATTCGAATTGGCCAACCAAGGGAGAAAACCATGAGCGCACAGCTGACTGGCGAAGTGAAAGGCACGGTCACCGATACGGCGGGAGAAACCCTGCCCGGTGTCACCCTGACTCTGAGCAATGGCGAGCCACCGCACACCATCGTTTCCGACGCGTCAGGGCGGTTCCGCTTCAACCATGTCCAAGCCGGGATCTACGAGCTCAAGGCAGTCATGCCGGGCTTTGCGACTTATGACCGGAAAAACATCCAGGTCACGGTGGGACAGACCGTAGTCATTGATCCTGTGCTGACACCGGAACGTGGGGTCTGAGGCGGTCGGCGGACTTGCCTGCCGCAACGTGTCATCGCCGGCTTCCCAAAGGCAGGCTGATTGACTTCAGTCAATTGGCAAGGGCCAGTTCCGACTGAAGTCGAATTGCGGCGCTTGCCGCAGCTGGCCAGACTGGGTCTGAATCGCAGCGGGTTCGTCGCCGCGCGGCGTTGGCGGTACGGTTTCGCCTGGCCTGGGAGGTGCCTTGGAATGACCACACGATCGGATCCACAAATCGTTGCCTGGGAAGCATCGGTGGCCGACCCGGAGCAGTTCTGGGGCGTAGCCGCGCAGGCGATTGACTGGGTGAAGCCCTTTACCCGGGTCCTGGATCGCGACGCCCAACCGGTGCCGCGCTGGTTTCCGGACGCCCAGGTCAACACCTGTCACAACGCGGTGGATAGGCACGTCGCCGCCGGCCGCGGCGAGCAGGCCGCACTGATCTACGACTCGCCGCTGGCAGGCAAGCGGCAGCGGATCAGCTATGCCGAACTGCAGCAGCGGGTCGCCAGACTCGCCGGTGCGATGGCTGAGCTGGGGGTAGGCAAGGGCGACCGGGTGATCGTCTACATGCCGATGATTCCCGAGGCGGTGATCGCCATGCTGGCGGTGGCGCGGCTGGGCGCGGTGCACTCGGTGGTCTTCGGTGGTTTCGCCGCCAACGAATTGGCTGTGCGCATCGATGACGCCAAGCCGAAACTCATCCTGGCTGCCTCCTGCGGCATCGAACCGGGCCGACTGGTGCCGTACAAGCCGCTGCTGGACGAGGCCATCGAGATCAGCGTGCACCGCCCCGAGCACTGTCTGATCTGGCAGCGCGAGCAGCTGAAAGTGAATCTGGATCCCGAACGGGATCGCGACTGGCGCGAGTGCGAAGAGGCGGCCGAGCCGCACCCCTGCGTGCCGGTGGCGGCCACCGACCCGCTGTACATCCTGTACACCTCCGGCACCACCGGCCAGCCCAAGGGCGTGGTCCGCGACAACGGTGGCCATCTGGTCGCGCTGGCCTGGAGCATCCGCCACGTCTACGGCGTGCAACCGGGCGAGGTGTACTGGGCCGCGTCTGACGTCGGCTGGGTGGTTGGCCATTCCTACATCGTTTACGGACCGCTGGTGAGCGGCTGCACAACGGTGCTCTACGAAGGCAAGCCGGTGGGAACGCCCGATCCCGGTGCCTTCTGGCGGGTGATCCAGGATTACGGCGTCTCGGTATTCTTCACCGCGCCGACCGCTTTCAGGGCGATCAAGCGCGAAGATTCCGGCGGCAGCTATAGACAGGGCTACGACCTGTCGTCGCTGCGCGCGCTGTTTCTGGCCGGCGAACGCCTCGATCCGGACACCTTGCAGTGGGCCCGAGATCAGCTGGGTATACCGGTGATCGACCACTGGTGGCAGACCGAGACCGGCTGGCCGATTTGCGCCAGTTGCCTGGGGTTGGGCGAGCGCACCATCAAACCCGGCTCGCCATCGCTGCCGGTTCCGGGCTGGGACGTGCAGGTCCTGGATGACGAGGGCCAAGCGTTACCGCGGGGGCAGATCGGCGCGCTGGTCTGCAAGCTGCCCCTGCCGCCAGGCTCGCTGATCGGCCTGTGGGGCGCCGAGCAGCGTTTTGTCAGCAGCTATCTCAGCCACTTCCCGGGTTACTACGAGAGTGCCGATGCCGGCTTCATCGACGACGACGGCTACATCTTCGTCATGTCCAGAACCGACGATGTGATCAACGTTGCCGGGCATCGTTTGTCCACGGGCGCGATGGAGGAGGTCCTGGCTGGGCATGCCGATGTGGCCGAATGCGCGGTGATTGGCGTGCGCGATCCGCTCAAAGGTCAGCTGCCGCTGGGGCTGGTGGTGCTCAAGGCGGGCGTGCAACGCAGCGACGCCGAGGTGGTTGCCGAACTGGTGGCCCGGGTGCGACAGCAGGTCGGTCCAGTGGCGGCCTTCAAACGCGCGGTAGTGGTCAAGCGCCTGCCGAAGACCCGCTCGGGCAAAATCCTGCGCGGCACCATGCGCGCCATTGCCGATGATCAGCCCTACAAGATGCCGGCGACCATTGATGATCCGGCGATACTGGCCGAGATCGCCGCTGCGCTGGCTCGGTACTGATCTGGATCGGCCGGCACTGCTTTCTGCTCGACCTAGCCAGCATTTCTCATACTTCTCCTACTGCGGCCGCCGCCCGCTCTGACAAAAGAGGGCGCGCCGTGCCGCGGCGTGCTCCCTCCAGCCCGCTTGACGTAGTGACGCACCGCTTCGCGGCTCACACGCCTACGCGGTCTTCCAGTCCGCGCGCCGCACCACAGCACGCCATTTCTCATCAGTACAGGGGCGGCGCCCTCGCTACGGACAGGTATGAGAAATGCGGGCTATACCTCGCGCAGCAGCTCCGTGTGTCGCTTGAGCAGCTGCGCGCGCCAATCTGAACGGGTGCGATCGATCTCATCGATGGGCAGCTTGGGAAGGAAGCCGACGGCACGATTGCGGCCGCGCTCCTTGGCCAGGTATAGCGCTCGATCGGCGACGCCGAGCACGAAGTCGATGTCGAACAGCCCGGGACGCTGGCGATAGAAGGGGTAGGCGGACCAGCCGACCGAGCCGGTCGGGTTGATCTGAACGCCGTTCTCCAACTCCACGGTGGTCTGGCCGAGCTCGGAAACGATTCGTTCAGCCAAAGCCTTGCCCTGCTCGCGATCGTGGCCGACGGCAACAAACACGAACTCCTCGCCGCCGAAGCGGAAGATCAGATCGTCATCGCTGCTGAAGCCGCGCAAGCGATCCGCCACACCCTTGAGTACCGCGTCACCAGCGGCGTGACCGTGTTGGTCATTGACGCGTTTGAAGTGGTCCAGATCGATCACGCAAACCACCGCTTCGCCGGCGCTGCCGTCGACCGCTTGCTTGGCCGCGGCGATGATTGCCGGCGACTCCTCGCGCACCCATTGGCCGAAGCGGTGTCGATTCCACAATCCCGTCAACGGGTCGGTGGTTGCGGCCAGCTGGAGGGCTTCGGTTTTCAGCGCCACCATCTCCTCCAGCTCGATGCTGCGCGCGCGCAGCGCACGGACGCGCCACTGCACGCCGCCAGCGACCAGCAATGCCAGGGCGATCCAGAAGGCAACGATGCTGGGCGTCTGCCGATACCACGGCGCGCTGACGATCAGCGGCACTACTGCCATCCCGCCATCGGCGTCTGCAGCATCGCGGGCCTGAACCTCAAAGAGCAGGTCACCGGCCGGCAGATTGGTGAAGTCGCGCCGCGTTTCATTGCTCCAGCGTCCCCACGGCTCGTCGCCGTCGCGATGCCGTACGCGGGAGCGGTAGCGGTTGATCTCCGGGGCGCGGAAGCTGGGCAGGGCGTAGTCCACGCGCAGACTGTCGCCTGCGGCCAGGCGTAGCTCGGGCACGGCGCCGTTGCCGTCGTAGGCCAACAGTTCGCCCGTGGTGATCTGTCGAATCAGCACCGGGTGGATCTGTGTTTGCGGAAGCCCAACGGCGGGATCGACCCTGACGACGCCCGAATCGGTGGCCAGCCAAGTCTGGTCGTTGCGGTCTACCAGAATTTCATAGATCTTGCCCAGGCCGGCAATGCTGTCGAACGCGCTGGGCTGATGGATATAGTCACCGGAAAGTCCCTTGTGGAGCAGGCGAAGTTGGCCGGTCGGTCCGGCCACCAGCAGCTCGCTGCCATTGATCGCGTGAAAGGAGGCAACCGCGCCGGTCTGCTCCCAAGGGAGCATGGAACTGATCTCGAAGTGATCCCGGGCGAAACGCAGGAAGGGTGAGCGGCTGCCGACCACATGGATCTCACCGCCGATCAGACCCATCGACAGTTGGCTGTTGGGCAGTCCGTCGTCGGCGTCGAATTCGGTCAGCAGTGCACTGTCGAGATCACTTCCCACCGCCAATTTGATCCTAGCCACGCGGCCGAGGTTGGATTCCATCCACACATCGCCAGCGGCGTCTTCGACGATTGAGAATACGTCGAAACTCATCTCTCGAATGCCGTGTTCGACCCAGCTGTCGTCCTCCTTGACTATTCTCGCCACGCCGAAGCGCATGCCGATCAGGATCTCGTTGGGGCTGCCCGTTCGGCGCGCGTAGGACAGCAGGTTCTGTCCGGCCAGCGCCACCACCTCGCCGTCGCTGTTGCGCAGCCCATCCATGGTTAGCACCAGGAGTTCCTCGCCATCGACAATGGCGCCGTTGATCCAAGGGAGGCGGGCATCCACAGGCAGCATGGCTGCGCCGTCCTTGCCATTGATCAGGGTGAGCCCACTACTGGAGTGGGCCAGCATGCCGAATTCGGTTTCGATCAAGCCTTCGGGCATCGCATTGGTCCCGCTATCGTCGCGATACACCGACAGTCGCGAGGGCCAGTCGATCCGAGTGATGGCATTGAACCAGGAAATCCACACGCCTCCCTCGGCATCGGCATGGACCGCCTGGGCACCTGGCGTTGCGCCGAACTGGTTGGCGCTGAGCCGAGCCACCTCGGACCACTGCGGATCCAGGATCAACACATCGCCGTTGACAAAGGGGATCGCCGCGGCGCCGTCGAGCAACACGCTGGCACTACCGATCTGGCCATTGAGATCGTCGCCAGCATTGACCTCTGCCGCGACCGGTGAGGGTCGATCATCGCTCCAGGTGGCGAGGGTGAAGGGGTCACGGGAAATGCCGGCCAAGCCGTGACCCATGGTGGGAAACATGGCCACCAGAGCGCGATTGGCGTAGTACTCGCCGCCTAGGGCCAGCTCGGCCTGACGTCCCGCTACCCGCTTCAGGCCGATGCTGTCGTCGCGCACATAGAGCTCGCCGTGCACGGCGAACAGGCGGCCAAAACGGACCTCGGCATCGATCCGGTACAGGCCGCTGCCGTCGCTGCATATTAGGGCGGGCTCGGAACGCACACACCACTGTCCGGGCGCCCGTGCGAATTCCCAGAAGTGGCCCAACCCGACCATCCCACCGGGTAGCCGGTCGCTCAGATCGGTTGTAACAATACCCTGCCCGGCGTGGCTGACGGCTAGCAGCGTTTCCGAACCGCCAACGATGATTTCGCCGCCGCTGGTGACGCCCAGAGTGGTGACCACCAGTTCGTCGGCCAGCGGCAGCCGTCGCCAGCGAATGCCATCGAACTCCAGGACGCCGATGCTGTCGGCGACATAAAGCAGCCCGCTGTCGGCGCGGACGATGCTTCTGAACGGCGGCGCCGAGTACTGGTCATCGGCGACGATGTCCTTGAAGTTCCAAGTCTTGGCCTGCGGTGTCGCCGTCTGAGCCAAGCTCGCGGTGCTTGTCAGCAGCAGGGCGAGCGCGGTGAGCATGAGGGCTTTGATGGTGTTGAGATCCGCATTCGGGGCCGGCTCGAAAAGAGTGCCATCGCCGCTTTGGCGTGGCAACGCGCTTGACCTTAGATCGTCCTCACTCTAGCTTGCAGTGGCCGCGCAAAGCGCGGCACGTTTCATTCCAATCCATAACTAGGGGGCTCAGGATGAATCAGGACCAGAAAGAACGCCTGGAGGTTTCCGGCAACATCGTTGATCAACTCCAGGGCATGGTGCGCGAAGGCGCCGCACTGGCCAATGCGCTTGGCCCGCAGTCGCCGGGTCCAGGACCGGCACCGGATCACAATCGACGCGACGCCGAGTAGGTTGCAGCGCGCTGGATCGTGGCCGTGATCAGGCACGCCTGGTCACGGCCTGTTGATTGATGTGAGCTCAGCAGTCCGTTCCGGACTGTGATCGTAGCGAGAGCCAGGCCATCGGCACCGACAGCACATCGTTGATCCTCAACCGTGCCGCCTGCGTGGCTATTCAGGCCCACGCCGACGGCGCCGACTTTCTGGTCGAGGCCCCGATCCGTGGCCGGCGCCTGAGTTGCGTTACCGTTGACGCCGCTGCGTTTCCCGCTGCCCACGCCTTTCTCAACGCGGCGCTGATAGAGCAAAACAGGGACGCCCAGCCGAGCGCGCAGGGGGCGGTCGAACTCGCTGAGATCGGTCTGTTGGTGGCCGCTGATGACATGTCGCGGGAGGTGGAATACCACATCGCCGACTGCCATCCGGACTACGATGGGCCGCTGCTGGTGCAGGGCGGCAACGGACCCGACGGGCCGGTGGATCTTGAACAGCTGGAGATTCCGCCGGTCTGGCGCGATCGCGCCATTGCTTTCGCCATCGATGCCGATTGCGGGCTGTGGGCGCCGCGGCGGCTGCACGCTGATGCCGATCACAGCCGGCAGCTCAACGACCACGACGACGGTGTGGCGTGGGCCCGGAACCCTTCACTGGACGATGCGCACACCGTTGCGCGTTTCCAGAGTGAGGGCTTTGTGGAACTGCAGCGGCTGCTGCCCGCCGCCGACGTGGCCGAATTGGGGCGCTACTACGAAGCGCTCGCCAGTGAGGGTTACCTACCTTGTCTGGAAGATAGCGGTAGCCATCGGTACGTGGCTCACAGCCATCCAGTGGCGCAATTCTGGCACCAGCAACTCACCCACCGGGTAGGGCGGCTTGCTGGGAAGACGGTCAAGCCCTCGTATTGCTTCGTTTCGGTCTACGCCGCAGGCGGGGAACTGCGCTGGCACACCGATCGCCCGCCCTGCGAATACACCGTGGCGATCTTGCTCGGGTGCGCGCCACTGGCGCCGGGGCAACCCTCGCCATGGGCACTGCAGTTGGAAGATCGTCATGGCGTCGTCCACGCGATCCACCAGCGGGTCGGCGAAGGCTTGGCCTTTAGAGGCCGGCAGCTGCGCCATAGTCGCGACGTGCTGCCGCCCGGTCTGCGCTCGACCTCGTTGATGCTGCACTACGTTGATGAGGACTACTGCGGAGAGATGGTGTGAGCGCGACCGACAGCGGTTGCGATGCGACAGCTGCCAAGCCAGCCGCGACGCCGACCGAGGCCGCGCCGCATCGCGTCGAGGCATTCTTCGGCCGGCTCGGCGATGCCATTGCCGCGCGGGTGGGCGAGGACCGCGATGCCGTCTACGCCAATCTGGAGAGGGTCGCCGCCGAGCAGCTGCAGGCCTTCGCCGCCTATCAGCAGATTACTCAGGCCGATCTCACCGACTATGTGCTCTCCGCCTCGCGCTTTTGCAACCAGGCCGATCTGGACGGCAAGTTCGGCGAGCCGCCGCTATCGCTGTATCGCGCCGAGCACTTTGATATCTCGGTGCTGACCTGGCTGGACGGCACCACCAGCATCCACCAACACGCCTTCTGCGGGGCCTTTCAGGTGCTGGTTGGCTCGAGCATCCACAGCCGCTATCGCTTTGCGCCCTGGCAGCCGCCCGCCGCCATGCAGCGCGCCGTGGCCGGGCAGCTGGAGCTGATCGATATCGAGGTGCTCAAGCCCGGCGATACGCGAGTGATCAGCCGCGGAGATGCGCTGATCCACGCGCTGTTCCACATGGACCGACCCTCGCTGAGCATTGTGGTCAGGACCATTACCGACGATCCGGATCAGGTCCAGTACGACTATCGCTGGCCTGGATTGGCGGTCGATCCGCATCAGCGTCACGTGCCCAGCATCCGCAAGCAGCAGTATCTGCGCATGCTGCGTCAGCTGGACGACGCGCAGGCGACCCGGCATCTGCTGCGAGTGCTTGCCGATGCCGATCTGTTTCTGGCCTATCAGCTGATCTCCGACGTGGTCCAGATCACGGTCAACCCGGCCGAGTTGAGCATCCTCTGCGCCGCTTGCAACAGCCTGCCGAAGAATCAGCGTGAGCTGTTGGCGCAGACCGCCCACAACGACATGCACAGCCGCACATTGGTGGCCCTGCGGCGCAAGCTGCACGAACCCGGCCATCGATTGCTGCTGGCGCTGTTGCTCAACGTCTTTGATCGTGCGCGTTTGCTGGCCCTGGTCCAGCGGGAAACCGGCTATAGCGACCCGGTGGCGAAGGTGCTGGACTGGATTGCCGAGATGACCGGCCAGCGCGAAGGCTACGACAACCTCATCGGTCTGGACTTCCGCGCCACGGAGATGCGCATGCTGGAGCTGATGCTGCGCGGCAAAGGCTACGCTTCAATACTCAGCGGCTTCGAAGAGCAATACGGCGCAGTAGTAGTCGATAACCAGCGTGGCGCTCTACTGGCGCTGTTTCGCGCTCTGCGCAAGTCGCCGTTGTTCTTTCAGCTGTTCCACGACCTTAGCGATGCCGAGGAACCGGTACGGTCTTGAGCAGAGTTCGAGTTCACCTCGGAAGCCGCTGCTACAGTGCGCCATGACATGTGATCGAGCCCCTTAGGGCAGACACCGATCCAGCCCGGTGCTGGCGGTGATCAGTTCCTGGCCGGATTCCGCCGCACCCTTCCACCAACCACCGCGCGCGACGGCGCGCAGAAATCCCAGCGGATCACTGCCGGCGAACAAACTGTTGCTGATCGCGACAGCCTCGGCGCATAGACCCAGGCTGTCGTCGTATGCAGCGCCTCGCACCAACAGTGAAATGAATGCCGGTTTGTTCTGCAGCAGGTTCTCCAGATCGGTGACCGGCGCGCAGCCGATGACCTGGTCGAAGTCAGCGCCGCCCAGCTGGCACTGGATGCCGCCTGGCCAGTTGGCGTCGATATCCACCTGACCGCCGCTGCGCGGCAGCGCGGCGAGTATCCGGGCTGGCGTTTGGCTCAGTGCTTGCCGCCAGCGCTGCCGCTGTGGCTCGGCGAAGCTCTCGCCGTAGTTCAGATACAGCCGTTCCAGGACCGGATAGAACCAAGCCTGCAGCATAAACAGCTGTCCGACGAAGCAATCCGGTCCGGGCGCAAACTTCCTTTCACACATCAGCCCGCCCGGAAGCGAGCTGTCGATCAGCTTGGTCAGCACTTGGCGCAGGCGCTGGTCGCAGATCTGGCCAGCAGTGCCGGCAGCGAATTGAGCGCAGTTGGCCAGACTCTCCACGTACTGCAGGTTCAGACGGCCGATCGTCGACCAGCTGGTGGGGTCGGACGGATTGTCGGTGAAGCGCAGATCGGCGGCATCGCCTGCGGCGGCCAAGCGGTCGCGTAACGCGATGCTGGGTCGGAGCAGATAGGCCAGCGCCTGATGTCGGTTGTAGCTGTAGTCGGCCGAGCCATTGGCACCGCGATGCCAAAGGCCATCGCCGTTGCCGCCGGAGCCGAAGCTGTGCCCGGCGATATTGCTGCCGCGATGCGCGCCGTAGTGATAGTAGGCGCTGTAGGCCATCAGCCGCGACTGCGGGATGGCAAAGTCCCACAGCCAGCGCGGGTCGCCGCTGCGCAGGAACTCCATCAGCTCGATGTGGGCCGGATCCCAGTAGTTGAGCTTGCCCTCGTTGTCGGCCGGTGTGGCGAAGCGCGCGTAGCCGAACTGTCCATCGAGTTGAACGTCCGGCCACAGCGCGATCCCGTAGGTCAACGCGCAGGTCCACTGGCTACCCACGTCGTTGCCGGCGTCCAGGCAGGCGTCGTCACCCACCGTGTCGGCGTGCTTTTGCTGCAGGTAGCTTTGGTAGGCCAATCCATGGGGATGGGAGAGGTCGGCGCTGATGGGCGGCAGGACCTGCGCCGAGTCCAAGGTTTGCGGTAGGGGTCTGAGCGTCAATCCCCGTTCCAACGCCGCCAGGCTGCGGTCGCGCAGCGAGGGCGCGATGGCCAGGGCGGCAGCCAAGTCGGTCGCTGGCTGCAGTGACAAGCGTCCGGCGAACCAAAGGCTCTTGGCCTTGGCCAGCGGAATCGCGCTTTGCACCAGATCGAAGCGAAAACGGCCCGACTGCAGCGTCAATCCCTGCGGTTCCCGGTAGCGCAACCAGGGCGAGCTGATCACCGCGAGCACGCCGGATGCGCCCAGTGGGCGATGCAGGCCCAGCGCCGGCGCCAGATGGTACTCGGCGCTGTCGATAAGGTTCCCGCCCTGGCGCAGCTCGGCGCGACGCTGCCAAGGGCTGCCACCACCGCGGAGCTGCGCCAGGATCAGCGCCGCTGCAGAGCCCAGGGGCGTGTTTTGGATTTGCTGATCCAGCAGTGCAATCGCGGTGCTGGCCGACTCCGCCCCACGCGCCAGCGGCAGGCTGAACGAGGCGTGCTGCACAGTGACCAGCGCGGCGGTCGGGGCAGACTGGGGCAGACCGCAGGCGTTGCCCAGCTGCCACTGCAGATCCAAATCGCGGCTGCCGCGGTTGATGGTGATGGTGAGGCTGAAGGGAAAGCGCAGCCAGTTCGGGTCGCCCGGACAGCGGTCGCTGATCCCGTCGCTGTGCAGATGGCCGTCCAGATGCAGCGCGATGGCGACTGTACCGGTACCTTGCTGCCAGCGCGCCCGGTCGATGCGAAGCGAGCCCGAATTGCCCTCGTGAGCGTCGACGATGGGCGAACCGTCGGATTCGCTCACCAACACGCGCCAGCCCTCCTCGCTGCTGCCATTCTGAGCGGTGAAAACCGTTTGCAGCGGCGCTCCCGCCGTCGCGCGCGCGGCAATGCTGCGTATGGGCTGACTCCGGCTGGCGTCGAGTACGAACTCAGCCAGGCCGGTGTCGATGGTGCGCACATCACCATCGCCGCTGACCTGCAGGGCGCCGACGTCGTTGCCGCTGGCCGGGGAGGGCAGTCGCAGCAAGGCCAGGCTGGCCGCGCTGTTGGCGATGCTGTCGACGCTGAGCTGGATACCCAGCCAGCGTATCGGCGCCTGCACGTCGGCCAACGGCCGCCCCCAGCGCGAGAGCACGGCAAAGCTGGCCGGCCAGCGTCGACCGCTGGGTCCGATGACGACCAGATTGGCCAGATCGCCGTCATTGACCGCCGCGGCGGCGGGCAGCGGAAAGCTGCCGACGGCGAGTTCGGCAATGCGCTCGGCCGCATCGTTGCGGATCTCAAAGCATCCGAGCAGCTCGGCATCGTCCAAAGCGGGCGGCGACAGCGTGGCGCCGCCCAGTTCGCCCTGCACGCAGGCAGGCGCGGTGAGTTCGAAAGCATCGACATGCAGACGATCTGCATCGGCCTGGACGGCCGAGCCCAACAAGACGGCGATCCACGTCCACTGCGGCTTCATTGAGCGCTACTCCAAGGTCTGTATCGGCCATGGATGCTGTGGCCACT
>JAUIFV010000283.1 GCA_030430155.1 Gammaproteobacteria bacterium | reverse complement strand
CGGCCAGCCAGCGCTCCAGTTCGCTCGCCGGCAGTGCCTTGCTGACCATGAAGCCTTGAAAAGCGTGGCAACCGTTGGCACGCAAGAACTCAAGCTGAGCGCCGCGCTCAACGCCTTCGGCGACCACCGACAGGTGCAGGCTGCGCCCCAAGGCGATGATTGCCGAAGCGATCTCGCCGCCGTTGTCCTGATCATCCAGATCGGCGACGAAGCTGCGATCGATCTTCAGGGTTTGCACTGGAAAGCGCTTGAGATAGGCCAGCGAAGAATAGCCCGTACCGAAGTCGTCGATCGCCAAGCCAACACCGAGCGCCCGCAGCGCGGTAAGCGTATCGATGACCTGTTCCCCCTGTTCCATCAGACTGCTTTCGGTCAACTCCAATTCAAGCGCGGCAGCCGGCAGCTGTGCTTCTTCCAACACGTCCTGCAGTTGCCACACCACCCCCGGCTGCTGCAGCTGACGGGCAGAAAAGTTCACTGCCAACTTCACCGGGGCCATGCCGGCCTCTCGCCATTGCGCCATCTGCCGGCAGGCCTGCCGCAGTACCCAATCACCCAAGCTCAGTATCAGTCCGGTTTCCTCTGCGACGGCGATGAACTCACCAGGCATCACCGTAGGCGCATCGGGTGGATTCCAACGCACCAGCGCTTCCAAGCCGACCAATTGGTCGCTGTTGACGTCCAATACCGGCTGATAATGCAGTTCGAATTCCTGATTCGCCAAAGCGCGACGCAGCCTGCCGTGTAGAGCAAGGCGGTCATTGGCGCTGCGGGTCAGCTCCGCCGTGTAGAACTGATAAGTGCTGCGGCCACTGGCCTTGGCCTGATACATCGCCGCATCAGCGTTGCGAATCAGCTCGTCCGAGCTGCGCCCATCCGCCGGATAAAGGGAAACACCGACGCTGGCATTGGCATAGACCTCATGCTCGGCGGTCAGACGGAAAGGCTGATCGAATACCTGCAACAGGTTCTGGGCCGCCAAGGCGGCTTCGGCAGGCGACTCCAGATCTTCCAGGAGCACCAGGAACTCATCACCGCCCAGGCGCGCCAGCGTTTGACGCTCGCCCAGCACCGCGCCGAAGCGTCGCGCAATGCCGGTCAGCAACAGATCGCCTACGGCGTGACCCAGACTGTCGTTGACCATCTTGAATCCGTCCACATCGACGAATAGCACCGCCATACGTGCGGCAGCGTCGGCACGGCTGAGCAGATGGTCCAGCCTGGACTGCACCAACAGACGATTGGGCAGTTCGGTCAACGGATCATAGTGAGCCAGGCGCTGCAGCTTGTCTTCGGTCTGCTTGAGGCGCGAGAGATCGGTCAGCACCGCCGCATAGTGCGTGGTGTGACCGTAGCTATCGCACACCGAATTGACCGTTGCCCAAAGCAGTCTGGTCGCGCCGTTGCTGCAGCGTATCCAAAGCTCTCCGGCCCATTTGCCGCTGTCCAGCACGCTGCTGATCAGGCGCTGCACGAAGTCTGCTGAATGCCGACCAGAGTCCAGAAGACGCGGATCTCGTCCGTGCAGCTGTGCATCTTCATAGCCAGTGATTTCGCAGAATGCGCGATTGACGCTGAGGATACGCGGCTGCAGATCAGTGACCAGAACGCCGTCGCGAGTTGCCGACAGCACAGTGGTCGAAAGCCGCAAGCGGTCCTCGATGCGGCGTCGCTCGGTGACGTCCAAGGCGATGCCGATTAGCCCTTGCACCTCGCCCATGGCGTCAATCCAGCGATTGCCCAGGGCGCGAAGCCAGCGCGGGCGGTTGTCGGCTGCGACTACTCTAAACTCGATATCCAAGGCGACGCCATCGTCCGCGGAGGCATGCAGCGCGGCGTTGACCATCGACAAATCAGCGGGGTGGATCTGTTCTTCGGACTGCAGCTGCCGCAGTCGCCGGTCGCTGCCACCCCAGACGATCTGCAGGGGGTTGTGCTCTACCGCCGAGCTTGCCGGTTCCCGCGGGTCCCAGTGCCACGCTCCCGCGCCGGCCGCCTTTAGCGTTAGCTGCAATCTCTGCTGTTCGGACTTCAATGCAGCAACGGTTCGCCCTTGCACTATCGCCGCACCCAATCCCAACGCAGCGATCTGTAGTACTCGCTCCTCGGCCGCGGTCCACAGCCGCGGCTGTCTTACCGCGTCGAATCCCAGAAAGCCCCAGGGGCGGTCGTCGAGCATGATGGGCACGACCATCAGACTCTGTATGGCCTGACTTTCCAACACCTCGCGCTCGTTGGGGGGGAAATCACGGACCAGACCGGAAATCGCCCTGCCCTGCTCGAAATGCTCGACCCAGCGTGGAAACTGATCGAGCTCGAAATCCTGCAACTGTGGATTGGCGATCTCCGCCTCCACGCCCTCGCCACACCACTCGTAGCGCTGACTGGTGTGCACTGTGCCGGTCTCGGGGTCCGCAAAGTGTTCGAAGAGGTATACACGATCGGCGCCGACTCCGCGCCCCAGACGAGCCATCATCTCCTGGATCGCGACGCCGGCGTCCTCCTCCTCGCGCAGCACCGCTGGCAGGGCACTGGCTGCCAGACGCAGCGCGCGCTCAGTGCGCATGTAGTCGCTGATATCGACGACCACCCCGTTGAGAGTGCGCTCACCGCCGCTGGCGTCATGCTCTACCCAGGTCTGATCGTCTACCCATAGCCAACGCCCGTCAGCGGTACGCAAACGATACTGATGACGATTACCCTCCAGCCCTTGCTGCTTCTGCTCTTCAGCTTCGTGCGTAATCCGAGTCAGATCCTCGGGGTGAATCAACTCGGCATAGGGCTGGCGGCTGGCACACAGATCGGCTGCAACGTAGCCCCAGCTGGCGACATTGGCGCTGGCATAGAGTATCGGCCAGCCTTCCTCGGCGGCCCACTTGAATGCCACTGCCGGCGTGCGCTCGAAGATCTGCTTCAGCGTTTCAGCGGGGTTACGTGTGTACTGATCCGTGCCCTCATTGGCATCCGGCCGGGTCATCAACACCTACCCCTTGCAACAGCGACTGTGCAATCCATGCACCTATTGATATGTAGCCCTGCGAAATGCGCGAACATTGTAACCAAACGAAACACAAACGCGTAGGAGGATCCGATTCCCCGCTTGATCCTAACCTCGCAGTGCGAGCCGTTTACTGCATTGATGAAAACGAATGTCACGGGCACCGCCGGCTCGCGATGCGCTGTACCACGCA
>JAUIFV010000106.1 GCA_030430155.1 Gammaproteobacteria bacterium | reverse complement strand
GTGCCGGTCCGACCATCGACTAAGGCTGTCACCCATTGTTTGCACAGGAGTATTGCGATGCGCTGGATTTGGGGCGGAGTTGCTGCGTTGCTGGTGTTGGCCGCTTGCGTGACCATCAATGTTTATCTCCCTGCCGCTGCGGCGGAAAAGGCGGCGGACAAGTTCATCAATGGCGTGATCGGCGAAAGTGCCGCTGAAACAACCACCGGCGGCTGGGTGCTGAACCTCTCGCCCATCGCCAGCGCTCATGCCCAGGCCAACCTGGACATCGATGCGCCGGCGGTACGCGCCGTGCAGCAGCGCATGTCGGAGCGCTTCAGCAGCACGCTGGAGGCCCATTTCAACAGTGGTGCTATCGGCCTGACCAACGACGGACTGGTCGCCCTGCGCGATGCCAGCGCGGTGCCCCTGCCGGCGCGAGCCAAGCTCAACGCGGCCATCGCCGAGGAGAACAAGGATCGCAATGCCGTCTACCGGGAGATTGCGGTCGCCAATGGCCATCCGGAGTGGGAGGCGGAAATACGTCAGACCTTTGCCCGCCGCTGGGTCGATCGCGCCCGCGCCGGCTGGTACTACCAGGACGCCAATGACGCCTGGCAGCGCAAGGGCGGCTGATGCGGTCGCAACGACGGCCGCCGCGCGAGTTTGAGATCGGCGGCTTCAGCCACGATGGCCGAGGCGTGGCCAGGGAGCAGGGCAAGACCGTCTTTGTGGCCGGCGCGCTGGTTGGCGAAAGGGTGCTGGCGCAGACGGTCAAGCGCGGTCGCCGCTTCGATGAGGCGACCACACTGGAGGTGCTCAGCGCCTCGCCGGACCGGGTCACGCCGAAGTGCGAGTACTTCGGCGTCTGCGCCGGCTGCGCCATGCAGCACCTGGACTTCGACAAGCAGATCGAGGCCAAGCAACAGGTGCTGGCCGACAACCTGCTGCGCCTGGGCCAGGTTGAGCCCAAGGACTGGCTAGCGCCGCTGCAGGGTCCGCCATGGGGCTACAGACGTCGTGCGCGGCTGTCGGTACGCGACGTGCCAAAGAAGGGCAGGGTGTTGGTCGGATTCCGCGAAGCCAACGGTCGCTACGTGGCCGATATCAACGCCTGTCCGGTGCTGGATCAGCGGATCAGCGCGTTGCTGCCAGCGCTTTCTGCGCTGGTCGGGGGCTTGAGCGTTCGGGCGCAGGTGCCGCAAATTGAAGTTTCTGCCGGAGACAGCGGTTTGTCCCTGGTGCTGCGTCACATGGCGCCGCTGGATGACGCCGACGCCATGGCCCTGCGCGAATTCGCTCAGGCCCATCAGGTCACCCTTTACACCCAGTCCAAAGGTCCGGACACCGTGCAATATCTTGCCGGCCCCAGTGGTGCGCTTCGCTATGCCCTGGATCAGCACCAGGTCGACTACGAGTTTCTGCCTACAGACTTCATCCAGGTCAATGCGGCAATGAACCGGATGATGGTCGATCAGGCGGTCAACGCGCTGCAGCTTAGCGCGGACGACAAGGTGTTGGACCTGTACTGCGGGCTGGGCAATTTCTCGCTTCCGGTGGCGCGCTCCGGGGCCACCGTTTGCGGCGTCGAAGGATCTGCAGAATTGGTTGATAGAGCGCGCAGCAACGCCAGCCGCAACGGATTGACGATGGAATTCGCCGTCGCCGACCTGACCGGCGATCATCGCGAAAGCGACTGGGCGCAGGGCGACTGGAACAAGCTGCTGTTGGATCCGCCGCGCGCTGGTGCGGCCGAGGTGCTGCAATATCTGCCCGGCAAGGGCGTGGAGCGGGTCGTCTACGTGTCCTGCCATCCCGGCAGTCTGGCTCGTGATGCCGGCATTCTGGTCCGCGAACATGGCTTCGAGCTCAGCGCGGCCGGGGTGATGGACATGTTTCCACACACCGCCCACGTCGAGTCGATGGCGATCTTCAACCGGTAGAGCACCGATGCCGCTGGAAATTGAACGCAAATTCCTGCTTGAGGGCGACAGCTGGCGCGGCAGCGTCGAGCGATCTCTGCCGATGGCGCAGGCCTATTTAGGCGGTGATGGCTGCTCGGTGCGGGTGCGGATCAGCGGTGAGCAGGCTTGGCTCAACATCAAGAGCGCCGTCGCCGGCGCCAGTCGCGAGGAGTTTGAGTACGCCATTCCGCTGGCCGACGCGGAGGCGCTGATGCGGCTGGCCGGCGGCCCCAGTGTGTCGAAGACTCGCCATCTGGTCACCCATCAGGGCTGGACCTGGGAGATCGATGAGTTCGGCGGCCGCAATGGCGGGCTGATCGTCGCCGAGATTGAACTGCCGGGCGAGGACGCCTCCTTCGCACGCCCGGATTGGCTGGGTGCGGAGGTGACCGATCAACTGCGCTACTACAACTCCGAGTTGGCCAAGCACCCCTACGAGGATTGGAAGCAGCCATGAGCGCGCTGATGATCGGCATCGACGGCACCGTGGTCGACAAGCAAACCCGGCGCTGGCTGGCAGATCCGCGAGTCGCCGGTGTGATTCTGTTTGCCCGCAATATCGAAGATCGTGCCCAGGTGCAGGCGCTGAACGCGGAGCTGCGTAAACTGCGGCCGGATCTGCTGTTGGCCGTAGACCAGGAAGGCGGGCGGGTGCGACGACTACGCGAGGGCTTCGTGGATCTGGGCCCGCTGGCGCAGATCGGCGCGCTGTGGGCTATCGAGCCTTCGCTGGCCAGACGCGCTGCGCGGCTGCACGCCGAACTGATGGCGCTGGACACGCGACTGGCCGGCTTCGATTTCAGTTTCGCCCCGGTGGCCGACGTGGCCGGCGGCAATCAATGCATCGGTGATCGTGCCTTTCACCCCGACCCCGAAGTGACGGCGCGGCTGGTTGCGCTCTATGTGGAGCGCCAGCAGGCCTGCGGCATGGCCGCCACCCTGAAACATTTCCCGGGCCACGGCGCCGTTGAGGCCGACACCCACCATGCCGCGGCCCGCGACGAGCGCGAGCTGAGCCAGGTCCTGGAAGATTTGCTGCCCTTTGCCGCGGGCATCGAAGCCGGGGCGCGGGCGGTGATGATGGCGCATGTGGTGGTCCCAGGCATCGACCCTTGGCCGGCCGGTGCATCGGCGTCGTGGATACGCCTGTTGCGAGGCCCGATGGGGTTCAAGGGCGCAATCGTTTGCGATGATTTGGCGATGGTCGGTAGCCATAGTTTGGGCGACTTGCCTGCGCGCTTGCTCGCCCACCAGCGCGCCGGATGCGATCTGCTGTTGGTGTGCAAGCCGGAGCAGGTGGATGCGGCGTTGGCCACTGATATGGCCGCCAGCAAGGCCTGTGACCGACGCCTGCGTATGCTGCGCGCGCGGCGCACTCCAGCGCTGCCGCGCGCCGACCAGTGGTGGCAACAATCCCAAGCTATCCTGCAGGGTCTGTTGGAGCAATCCGCCGCCGCACCGGCGAGCGGAACGAATATCAAGGAGCAAGCCGTTGGATGATCTCGCTTTTGCCGCTGCGCTGGAAAAGGCCGATCTGATTCACGACCGAGCCGCCGTGGAGCAGGCATTGGACCGGATGGCGGCGCAGCTGGACCCGATGCTCAGCGATACTCGGGCGGTCTACGTGACCATACTCACCGGCGGACTGGTCGCCGCCGGTCAGCTGGCCACCCGGCTTAAGGCTGATATGGATTACGACTACGTGCACGTCAGTCGCTACCGGGGCACTACCGAGGGTCATGCGGCCCTGGACTGGGTGGCCGGACCGCGACTGGAGTGGCAGGGGCGCGATGTGGTACTGGTCGACGACATACTGGACGAAGGCCATACCGTGGCAGCGCTTATCCAAAGCGCGCGCGACAAGGGTGCGGCCAGCGTGCGCCTGGTTACCCTGTGTGAGAAACAGCATGACCGGCGCACGCCGGGCGTGCACGCCGATGTGGTGGGTCTGTACGTGCCCGATCGCTACGTCTTTGGCTATGGCATGGACTGCTATGAGCGCGGTCGCCAATTGCCTGCGATCTACGCGCTGGGGGCATAACGATGGGCATCGCACTGGCCATCATTGGCGGCACGGGATTGTATGAGCTTGATGGCTTCGTCGCCGGTGAGAGCATCGACAGCGAAACGCCCTATGGTCGGCCCTCGGCACCGATACGCTGCGGGCGTCTGCTCGGTCTGGACGTCGCATTTCTGGCCAGACACGGCGAGCAGCATCAACACCTGCCGCATCGGATCAACTACCGCGCCAACCTATGGGCACTGCACGCCGCCGGCGCGCGTCGGGTTATCGCCGTTAATGCGGTTGGCGGCATCGCGCCCAACTGCCCGCCGCGGCGGTTGGTCGTGCCCGACCAGTTGATCGATTACAGCCACGGCCGCTTGACCAGCTATTCCGATCAGCCCGGCGCGCAGGTCGAGCATGTCGATTTCACCGATCCCTACAGCGAAGGCCTGCGCACCGATCTTCTGGCCGCGGCGCAAAGCGTCGGCATCGAGATCACCGATGGTGGCACCTATGGCTGCACCCAAGGTCCGCGGCTGGAAACACGCGCCGAGATCGCACGCATGGCCCGCGACGGCTGTGCGTTGGTTGGAATGACCGGGATGCCAGAGGCGGTGCTTGCCCGTGAGCTGAAGATGGATTACGCCAGCCTGGCCGCCGTGGCCAACTGGGCCGCCGGCTGCGGCGATCAGGCCGAGATCACCATGGAGGAGATCTACGCCCACCTGCAGGCCGCCTATGCGGACGCACATCGGGTGTTGATGGCTGTTGTGCAGGCCCGGGCCAGTGATTGAATCATGAATGGTGCAGGCTCGCGGTCTGGGATATAGAGCCGTCACCCCGGCGAATGCCGAGGTCCAGTGGCCTTTTGACATGCTTGACTGCACTGGCTCCCGGCTCGAGACCGGGACGACGAGATCTGCGGGCTTTGGTCAAGCGGCAAACTGCAGCTTGGCCAACTCGCTGTATAGCCCGCCGGCCTGCACCAGTTCGTCATGCCGACCAACCGCAGCGATGCGGCCGCTCTCCAGCACCACAATTCGATCAGCGCGCTGCACGGTGGCCAGACGATGGGCGATAACGATGGTGGTGCGTTCGGCCATCAATCGCTGCAGGGCCTTTTGGATCAGCTGCTCGCTTTGCGCATCCAGGGCGCTGGTGGCCTCGTCCAGGAGCAGGATGGGCGCGTCCTTGAGCAGCGCTCGGGCGATGGCGATGCGCTGGCGCTGACCGCCGGACAGGCGCACGCCGCGCTCGCCGAGGAAGGTGTCGTAGCCGTCGGCCAAATCGCTGATGAACTCATGGGCCTCGGCGGCTTTGGCGGCGGCCTCCACCTGCGCATCATTGGCCAAGGGGCTGCCGTAGCGGATGTTGTCGCGCGCACTGGCGCCGAAGATGAAGGTGTCCTGCGGCACCAGCGCCATCTGCTCGCGCAGGTAGGCCAGCGGGAGCTGCGGAATTGGGCAGCCGTCCAGTTCGATTTGCCCCCCGGTGACTTCCCAATGCCGCAGCAGCAGCTGCAGCACGGTGCTCTTGCCGGCACCCGAAGGTCCGACCAGGGCGACCGTCTCCCCCGGGCGAATGCTCAGATCGAAGTCGATCAGCGCCGGTTTGTCGGCACGGGTGGGGTAGTGGAACTGAACCTGATCAAAGCGCAGATGACCGGTGGCTTTGCGCGGCGTGGTCGCCGGGCGCTCCGGGTCGCCGATACTCGGATTGCGATGTAGCAGGGCCATGATCCGCTCCATCGCCCCGGCGGCGCGTAGCACATCACCCCAGACCTCACTCAGTGCGCCGGTGGAACTGGCCGCCATCACCGCGTAGAGCACGAACTGACTGAGCTGACCGCCGCTCATTTCGCCATCCAGCACCGCCTTGGCGCCGACCCAGAGCACCAGCGTCACGGCACCGAACACCAGCAGTATGACCATCGCGGTCAGCGCCGCTCGCATCAACAGGCGCTTGCGCGCAGTGCTCAAGGTGGCGGCGATCGCCTGGTTGTAGCGTCCGCGCTCGTGCTCCTCGCGGGCAAAGGACTGCACGGTGGCAATCGCGCCCAGGGTTTCGCCAGCAATTGCGGAGGTATCGGCCAGCCTGTCCTGCGAGTCGCGCGACAGCGTCTGCACGCGGCGACCGAACAGCAGGATGGGGGCCACGGTCAACGGGATGCCGAAGACGATCAATAGTGCCAATTGAGGACTGGTGATCACCAGCAGCACCAGCGCACCGATCAACATCAACAGCGAACGCAGCGCGACCGAGGCGCTGGATCCCACCACCTGCTGGATTAGCTCGGTGTCGGTGCCCAGACGCGACTGCAGCTCGCCAACCCGGGTGGTTTCGTAAAAACCGATCTCCTGACGCAGCAGGTGTCGGTACAGCGCTCGGCGAATGTCAGCGATAACCCGCTCGCCCAGCCAGCTGACGAAGAAGAAGCGCGCCGCCGTGGCGACACCGAGGACGCCGGCTACTGCCAACAGGGCGAGGAAATAGCGATCAATGAGGCCGGCGTCGGTTTGCGTAAACCCATGATCGATCATCTGCCCGACCGCGGCAGGGAGTACCAGTGATGCGCTTGTAGAGAGCAACAGGAATAGCACCGCGGCGGCTATGGCAGCACGGTAGGGGCGCAGGAATCCGCGTAGGGATCGCAGTGCAGCGACCCGTCCCGGATTCGGCAGGGACGATGAGTTTTGCTCGGTGCTGTTCAAGCGACTATCCGAAAACGACTCCAACCGATTGAAAAGTCTATAAAGTGACGGGTGCTAGAACGCCGACGAAGGCGCTGGCAGCGGCGGCGGTAGGCCGCGGCTGACTTTTCCCGTCTGCCCCGGTTGAGAATACAACGAGGCGGCGACTCGCGGTCCCGTGTACCACATTCAATCTCAGCTGGACGCGAGGTCCGTGTCTTTACTTTGCCAGCGCAGTCGGCCCGCCGTCGCATTGACGAGCTGCGCCTGCAGCGTGGCGACGGCGTCTCTGGGCACATCGAGTTCCAGCCACAGCAGCATCCCCGGGCCATCGTCGGCAGCGCAGAAGCCCTCGTCCAAACGCCGCGCGTCAGCGCTCTGCAGCAAATGCCTGACCGGGCCTTGATCGTCCGGCGGCAGCCAGATCTTCACCACGCAGCGCTCAATGATGGTACGTCGCTCGGCCAATCGCAGGCATTCGGCGGCGCTGCCGCCAAAGGCTCGAACCAGGCCGCCCGTGCCCAGCTTGATGCCGCCGAACCAGCGGCTGACGACAACCAGCACCGCGTCCAGCCCCTGTCCCTCGATAGCGCTGAGTATCGGCCGGCCTGCCGTTCCAGAGGGTTCGTTGGCATCGTGGAAGCGATAGCGATCGCCCAGGCGCCAGGCCCAGCAGTGGTTGCTGGCCTCCGCAGCGCAAACCTCCGCGATCAGCTGCTCAGCCTGCGCAACGTCGTCGATGGGCCAGGCACGGACCAGGAAGCGACTCTGTTTGATTATCTGTTCAAAACTGGCCGGTGCGGAGAGGGTCTCGCTCACCGCGGTGCTTCCTCAAGCGTGCGCAGGTCGGCCGGCAGCGGCGTGTCCGGAAATCGGCTGCGGAACTGACTCAGCAGCGCCTTGGCCCGCTCTGGCTCGCCGTTGCGCAGCTGTTCGCGAATGCGCTCGAACCAGCGCTCGGCGACAGCGCGCGCTCCCGGTCGGGAATCAGCAGCGTCGAGCGACACAGACGCAGCCTTGTCGTGGCCGGCCGACGCCCCTGCAGCGCTCGCGGCGCCGATGGCATCTGCGGTGCTGCGACGATCAGCGCGCTCACGGGCCGGGGCTGGCGATGGTACCAGTCCCGAAGCCGGTGCTGGAGCAGGCTCCGGCGCCGGTGCCAAGGTCGGCGGCGCTGGCGGCGCGGCCGGTCGGGTCGGGACCGGGGCGTCGTCTGCGGGGAAGGCCCGGGGGCGGGGTATGGCAGTTTCAGGGGCGGCCGCAGGTGCACGCTTGGCTGGCTTGGATGCTGGCGCCGGCTGGGGCTCTGGCGCTGCGCTGCTGCGTAGCGCAGCCTCTGCGTCAGCCGGCGCAGGCTGGTCGTTGATTTTCGCCCTGACCGGGATCTCACTGGGAGTCGGGGCGGCTGGTGCCATCGGCCTGGTCTCTTCGGCAGCTGAGCCAGCGCTGGCATCCTGCGTTTCGGCGGTGACGGCATCCGGCTCGGACTGCACGGCCGCTGGCACGCTGATCCGCTCGCTCTCGGCGCTTTGGCGCGCGCTCTCTTGCTGGATCAGATTGGTGGCGAAAAACACCACGAACACCGCTGCAGCCAGCGACAGCCATGGCCGCATGCGCGCCAACGGCTGCCGTTTCAGCGCCTGCCTGGACGCGGCGAGGATGGCTTCGTCGAGCGCCTTGGGCGGTCCGTCAGCGGCTGGCAGTCGTGCGATGGCCTCAAGCAGCGCTCGATCCGCGGGTGACGGCTGGCGCTCAGGCGTGGGTTGATTGGGCTGCTTGCTCATGTCTTCACCAGGCTGACACGAAGGCGATTGATGGCGTAACGCAATCGCGACTTGATCGTTTCTCGGCCCACCTCCTGAATTTGCGCAATTTGCTCCAGGGTCAATTCGCCTTCGGCCTGCAGCAACAGGGCGCTACGCTGTTCTGGCGGCAGCTCGGCGATGGCCGCGCGCAAACGCTGCTGATCCTGCAGTGCGATGCTCATCGCTGCCGGATCCGGTTCGTTGGCGACCAGCCGTGTGACCACCTCATCGACGTCTGTGTGCGGTCGCCGCTTGCGCAGTACATCGATCGCCAGTCGCTGGGCGATGCGGTAGAGCCAGGCCGCAAAGGGCGCTTCGGCACGGTAGCGCATCCGGGCATCGATGACCCTGACCCAGGTGTCCTGAAAAACCTCGTCGGTGCTGGCCTGATCGCCGCACAGCTTGTTCAGATACGCGTACAAACGACCGCGATAGCGCTCATAGAGCGTGGCGAATGCATTGGCGTCGCCGCCGGCATAGGCCAACATCAATGCTTCGTCGGTCGATTCCTCTTCCATCATCGGCGAGCATAGGAGGCGACGCGGGCAAATCCCAGCCCGGATAGGCAACTCGCGTCGAATCCAGCGTCGTCGACGCCGTTGCCGTGCTCTGAATCGCCCTATGCTCCGCTCTGGCGTCACCCAATCGCCCCGTTGATCGTTAACAACTAGGCACAACGGGTCAAAGCGCAGCACGGGGTTACGTAGAATCAAAAGCGTGCGCGTTGCGATCGGGTCGAATCGGGCAGACAAGGAACGAAGTGGAACGGGTATTGCTCAACCACCTCAGCGGTTCGCGACAAGGTCAGTGCGAGATCTATCCGATCGCGCGCTTTCAGGCGCTTTACTTTGGTCGCGGCAGCGAATGCGATGTGCGCTTCAGCTCGGACAGCGAGCTGATGGTCAGCCGCTCGCACGCGGTGATCGAGTGGGACAACGGGAAGCCGCGGCAATTCACCCTTTCCGATCTGGTCAGCAGCAACGGCACCTTCGTCAACGGCAATCGCGTCGACGGCATGGTCGTGCTTGCCGAGAACGATCGTATCCAGCTCGGTAGCGGTGGCCCCACGGTGCAGTTTGCACTTGACGTGGTCGCTTCCGAGCAGGCCAATCGGGAGGTCACCCAGTCGATCCGCAAGGTCACTGTGCCCGCCGACGATGGCAGCGAGGCGGAAACGGTGCAGCGTCCACTGCCGGAGCTATGACCGGCGCGGCTTGCGTAGCGAGGTCACGTTGAGATCCACCTCGCCATCGACCAGTCTGGCGCGCAGGGCCTGCGCTAGCGTCAGTTCGGCTACCGAGCGTACCGGCAGGCGCGAGTTTGGGTCGATCAGCAGGGCATAACCGCGCGCCAATACCCGATTCGGCCCCAGGTTCTCGATCGCCTGGTGCAGCCGCTGCAGACGCGCGCTGCGTAGCTGCTGCAATCGCTGCAGCAGCCGCGGTAGGCGCGCGCCAGTGTCGTTGACGATCGCCCGGCGGGCATGTAATCGGTTTGCGAGCGGGACCTGAGTGAGACGCGCGAAACTGGTCGCGATGCCGCGACGACGCTGCTTGGACCAACGCTCGGCGAGCGCCGACAAGCGCTGGTTCAAACGCTGCAGACGGGCACTGTTGGCATGCAGCCGGTGTGCCGGCCAGCGCGTTTGCACCCGTGCATGCAAGCGCGCCAGCAAACGCTGCTCGGCGGCCAGGCGGCTGCTAAAGAGCTGCCCCAGTAGCTGACGATCCGCGCGCAGCGACTGGCGCCAGTGCTTGAGCTGGGCATCAGGGCTCAACGCAGCGAGCCTGGATGCCGCCAGATCCTGGCGCTGTTGCGCGGCCCGCTGATGGTTTTCCAACCCGCGCCTGATGCGGCGCTGCTGCTGATCCAGCATCTGCGATACCGCCACTGCATCAGGTGCGATCAACTCGGCGCCTGCCGATGGCGTCGGTGCACGCAGGTCAGCGGCCAGATCGGCAATGGTGAAGTCGATTTCGTGGCCTACCGCGCTGACCACCGGCTGCGGCTGGGCGGCGATGACTCTGGCCAGCGCCTCGTCATCGAAGGGCAGCAGATCTTCGCGCGCGCCACCGCCGCGGGTCAGCAGGACCAGATCGTAGTGGGCACCTCGGGCGGCGATGGCATTCAGCGCATCGCGCATCTCGGCCGCCGCCTCATTGCCCTGCACGTTGGTCGGGTACAGGTCTACAGATAGCAGCGGCCAGCGTCGGCCAAGAATGCTCAGCACGTCGGCAATGGCTGCGCCCTTGGCCGAGGACACGATGGCGATGCGGTTCGGAATGCGCGGCAAGGGTCGCTTTCTGTCGGCCGCAAACAGGCCTTCGCTGGCCAGCTTGGCCTTGAGCGCCTCGAAGGCGCGCAGGATGGCGCCCAATCCGGCCGGCTGCAGACGATCGATGATGAACTGGAAGTCACCTCTGGCCTCGAACAGGCTGACCTTGCCGCGCGCCTGCACCTGATCACCGTTGATCGGCGGATTGGCCAGCGCCCGATTGGCTCCTTTGAACATCGCGCAGCGAATCTGTGCCCGCGCGTCCTTGAGGGTGAAATACCAGTGTCCCGAAGCCGCCCGAGTAAAGCCGCTGACTTCCGCCTCCAGCCAAATCTGCCCAAAACTGCCCTCCAACAAATCCCTGGCCAGCCGATTGAGCTGGCTGGGTGTCATCAGCTGTGGGTTGGTTGGGGGCATGGCGATGCTTGATGAGGGCAACGGGCGAGCAC
Organism: Gammaproteobacteria bacterium; assembly: GCA_030430155.1. Lineage (GTDB taxonomy): Bacteria > Pseudomonadota > Gammaproteobacteria > Xanthomonadales > SZUA-5 > SZUA-5. The sequence goes on along the minus strand of JAUIFV010000106.1, from coordinate 6,442 downwards.
TTTAACCCGACAACGGCGGTCTGGCGCCACTCCTACGCAGCGCGCCTGGGCCCTGGGCCCTCTTCCCTGGGCCCTTTCGCCATGGTGCAGTGACTTGCAGGGTGGGTATGCTGGCTACTGGCCACTGCTTTCCCCAGCTAAGGCATAATCCGCGCCCAGCCCGCACGCACCAGCAACCGATGACCGCTGAGATCCTCGATGGCCGCAAGGTCGCCGACAATCTGATAGATGACATCCGCCGCCGTATCCTGGCGCGGCAGCGCGCCGGTCTGCGCGCTCCTGGGCTGGCGGTGATCCAGGTCGGTAGCGACCCCGCTTCCCAGGTCTATGTGCGCAACAAGCGCAAGGCCTGCGCCAAGGCCGGTCTACTCACCCGCGACTTCGATCTACCCGCTGAGCTGTCCCAGCAGGATCTGCTGGCGTTGATCGACGAGCTCAATGCCGACGCCCGCATCGACGGCATCCTGGTGCAGCTGCCGCTGCCGCCGCAGATCGACACTGCGGCGGTGATCGCGCGCATCGACGCCGATAAGGACGTGGATGGATTCCATGTGGAGAGCATCGGCCGCCTGGCTCTGCGTGAGCCCGGGCTGCGACCATGCACGCCTAAAGGGGTCATGACCCTGCTCGCACACACCCATAAGCCGGTGCTGGGCAAGGATGCGTTGGTGGTGGGCGCCTCCAACCATGTCGGCCGGCCGATGCTGTTGGAGCTGCTGTTGGCTGGTGCCACGGTGACTTGCGCGCACAAGTTCACCAAGAATCTCGCCGAACACGTGGGCAGAGCTGACATTCTGGTGGTGGCCGCGGGCAAGCCGGGGTTGGTCAAGGGAGAGTGGATCAAGCCGGGCGCCGTGGTTATCGATGTCGGCATCTCCCGCCTGCCCGACGGCAGCCTCAGCGGCGATGTGGATTTCCACAGCGCCAGCCAACGCGCGTCCTGGATCACCCCGGTCCCCGGCGGCGTCGGTCCGATGACCGTAGCTACCCTGCTGCAGAACACGCTGCAGGCCTGCGAGTTCGCCGAGGCAAGGGTGCGCTAGCGCCACGGGCCGAGCAATTTGGCCCAAAACTGCGAACTGATTGGCAGCTACACCGCGCAGGCCACCGCTTGTCGGCCACGACCCAGCGCTCAGCCGGTAGCCTCCAACCTGAATCAATGCCGGAGCTATTCTAAGCTTCAGCTTCGTACGTCTTCGCAACAAGGGCGATCATGAGCAAGCGAGCACCAATCCGAGAGCCACAACTGCAGATCAGCCGATATCGTGGTCTGACCTTCATTGAGTTGATGGTGACGCTGATCGTTATGGCGATTCTGCTCGTCATCGGTGTGCCGGCAGTACGTGATTTCGTCATGAGTAATCAGACGACGACGCAGACGAATCAGTTTCTTGCCGACCTGGCGTTAGCCCGCACTCAGGCGCTAGTACTGTCGCGTTCCGTCAGGATCAGCGCAACTGGAAGCTGGGACGCGGGTTGGGTTGTTGCGTCAGACGCGAATACCAATGGCGCCATCGACGGAGTAGCGCCGTTGAATGATGAGTTGTTTCGGCAGCAAGGCGCCGCACCTGAGGACTTTCAGTTGACCATGCAGGATGCGGGCGGGACCACGTTGACCAGCTTGTGGTTTGATCGACTGGGTGCCGGAGTGCAAGAGCTGCCGTCCAATGTGAGCGTTAGTTTTCCGATCACGATGCATATCGAGAGGCCGGACAACAATGCGGATCGCGCGGTCACAGTTTGTGTTGCTGCAAGCGGAGTAGCGGCGTCTCGGAAGGGGGTGGTTTCATGCTGAGTTCTAGTATTGGCGCTCCACCGAATCGACGCTACCAGGGCGGTTTGACTCTTTTGGAAGTTATGGTCGCGGTGGTCATATTCAGTATCGGCTTGATCGGGACTGGCGCGTTGTTGACTTCGGCGATTAGAGGGAATCACAGCTCTTTGCAGCGAACGACGGCACTTTCCCTGGCGACTTCGATCGAAGCACGCATGGCCCGAAACTCGCCAGCGACTTGGCAGGGTCTCTACAACGGAACGTACACGGGGAGCGGGTCGGGGCAGGAGTGTGATACCTCGGCCTGTACCGATGCGCAGCTGGCTGCGGCAGACGTTGCGTTGTGGGGCCAGCAGATATCCGACGCTCTTCCCGGCGGCACGGGCACGATTCAGTGCCAGAACGGCGGCTGGGTCTTGCCTGCAGGTGCGATCGGGAAGCCGCCATTTGGCGGGATATGTCAGATTACGATCACCTGGACGGAACTCGGGGACGAGGGTTCAGCGAACCCGACGACAGCGCAGACCTTCCTCCACGTCGCACAGCCATGACGGAGTTCAGGATGATTCAGTCCAAGAAATGGCAAGGCTTCTCTCTGATCGAGATGATGGTCGCTATCGCGGTTGCATCGTTCGTCATGATCGCGCTCGTAACAATCATGAGCGACACACTCGCGACGAGTCGGGTTCAGGACGGCGCAGCGCGGATGCAGGAGAACGGACGCTATGCCTTGGCCCGGATTCGGCGGGACATTCATCAGATGCTTTACCAGCCGATGAATACGGCCAAACCCGATCTGCCAAAGGCTGATAGCGGCGGCGTGGCTGTTGGCGGGACCGTACAACTTCAGTCCACGCCGCGGTCACTGCTCAGTCATCTACGAGCTGGCGTGCAATTGCCTTCATTTCGACCAGGCGCGCTGGATGTGCTTCGAAACCCAGGAAGTCCCAACGCGCCCTATCTGATTCCACCGAACTTCTTTATCAGTGCGCACGAATGTGCGACCGCGTGCGCGCCGCCGCTGAACGCTGTGCAAGCAGCATGGCCCGAAGTCCCCGCGTCAGGCACGAGTGCGGGGGACAGAATGCCGAATACTGACATCCTCACTTCTCGATTCTTGGCCAGTTTCGGCGTGCGCGTCTCACGTACCCCAGGGAACCCGAGAATCGGACAAGAGGACGCTGTGATACGACTGGAAAACGGTTCGAATCCCGCGCTGGCGCCGCTGTCTGTACAAGCCGGCGATCCGATGATGCTGGCATCCACCATTGGTGCGGAGATCTTCAGTGGGTCGCTTGCTGGTGGGCAATTGGCGGCATTGGGAGGCGGGCAGAATATCGCCAGGGTGAAACTCATAGAGTCTAACGGCGAGCGCACCTACGAGGCGCGTGTATACAACCTGAGGGAGTCACTCACAGCTGTTTCCTATTATGTGCGCTTGAAGCAAGATCCTAATGATGACACCAGATTGGTCGGCGTACTGGTTAGACAATCCGGTGCCTTGGTGGAAGAACTGATTGAGGGCGTGGAGCGATTCGATTTGCGCTTCGGCGTTACCGGTAATGCCGGGCTTTCCTATATGAACGCCGACGAGTTATACAACTTGACAGGCGCGACTCAGGGTTGCCCAGCTGCCCCGGATGTCGTTCCAGGCTCGGCGTACAATGATTTCACGATGGGTTGTTTGTGGAGAAATGTTGCTTCAATTGAAGTATCTCTACTGCTAAATACGATCGACAATCTGCCGTTGACTGGAAGCGAAGTGTATCGCTATTCCGGAGCGTCAACGACGCCCACATCTGTGCCCTTAGTGGATCCTGCTGTCGTACCCCCAAGCTCATTGCCTGCCGGAAGCATGCTGCGCAGGGAGTTTCGTGAAACTATTCAGTTGAAGAATGGGCAATGGTAGCCATGAATATGAAGATTGATTTCGCAAGTGCCGGGCAAAAACATCGTCAGCAAGGTGTTGCGCTGGTCGTTGGAATGGTCTTTCTGGTTGCAATGAGTCTTACTGCACTCATTGCAATGAACCGGACAATTCTGCAGGAGCGCATGACGGGTGCTTATCGATCGGAACAGATCGCATACGCGGCAGCTGAGTCCGCGCTGCGAAGCGGGGAATGGTACTTGTGGAATTTTCCGAACGTGTCCAATTTGACCATTCCTCGGATAGCTGTCGCCAACCAGCCGGGTGACTGTGCCACGGTTTGTGCCTCAGAGGGTCAGTATCCGGATGGGGTTACGACGAAGCTGTACAGCTTCAAGTCACTTGCAGCCGGAACACTGCAGACCACCGCGACCTTCAATGGTGGTGCAGGAGCGACTGGTGGTAACGGCATGATCGCGAACGCCGATTTTTTGGTAACGGGCGTCGGCTCCCAAGCGCACCAAGCGCCTGTGGTGTACATGGAAGGGATTCGCGGGCCGCATGACCCGGAGAGTTTTACCTATGGGCGATCAGGCTTGACCGGGAAAATGGTGATGTATCGGCTGACCGCTCGCGGATTTGGTCCGACACCGGACATTGAGCGCACGCTGCAGACAACCTTTAGTTTGGTTAGATAGGGAACTGTCATGAGTACGAAGTTCTATCAACCTGCCAGAATGACCTTGGGCTCGCGACTAGGCACTTTGGTGCTGTCGTCGCTGCTGATGGCAAGCGTAGCGCAAGCAGCGCCGCTGGATCTTTCCAAGGTGCCGCTGTTCCTGAATCAGGCGGTGGACCCCAATATCATGGTCACCTTCGATGACTCGGGCAGTATGTCTTGGGGCTTCACGCCCAACGAGGTCCAGGACGGTGAGTTTCCACCCGCGGCGCGGCCGAGCTACTCGATCCCGATCCCGTATTATTGCTATTGGCAAACGCCGATGGGCTATTCATCGGCCTTCAATAAGCAGTACTACGACCCGAATGTGACCTACTCGCCGCCGCTGCGGGCAGACGGCACGACCTTTCCAAACGCTCGATACACCTCTGCGTGGGAAGACGGAATGGCGGCTAATCGTCCTAACTCTCCCACAGGGCAGACCAATACTCGGAATTTGAGCAATGATTATCGGGTGACCTGGGGCTGGGATATCACCAGAAATCCGGATCACATCACCCACAGCAACAGTCCTACCACGTGCAATAACGGGACCCGCAACGGCAATATCGGCGGCAACCGCACCTGGCGTTTCCCCTTTGGGGACAACGCGTTTTATTACCGATTCAACGGTGATCCGGACAACCTGGACCAGGTTTTCGATCCGACGCAGTACACGGCGGTGAATGTTTCCGCGCAAAGTGCTGCGGTGCAGACGAATTTTGCCAACTGGTGGTCTTACTACCGGGTCAGGAATTTCTCGGCCACTACTGCGCTCTCGCGCGCCTTCGGGTCGATCGATCGCAATATCCGTGTCGCCTGGAAGACGATCAATAACAGCAACGTTTCTGGGGGCAATAACCAGATTCGCCCCTTGGACGGGAGCTGGCGCCAGGACTTTTATGAGTGGATCTATCGCATTTCGCGCGCCAACGGCGGTACGCCAAACATTGGCGCGGTACGGTCAGCAGGTGACTATTTCGAGCGGAGTGGTGGAAACACCTTCACCAATCCTTATTACGAACCGACGTTGCTTGCTGCGACCTACAATGGTGCGAAGGAGCTGTCCTGTCGACAGAACTTCCACATGTTCTTCACCGACGGTGCATGGAACAACACATCGGGACGACGCAACGCCGACTATGACCGGGCATCGATCACGCTGCCTGATGGTATTGCGTACGGGGATTCGCCCCATACTCAGGTCTATCGCAACGAAAACAGTAACAACGTGGGTGGAATGGCGGACAACGCCTTCTACTACTGGCGCGAGGATTTGCGCCCGGACCTGCCCAATCGCGTTCCCACCTTCGTTGCAGACCCCTCAACCGGGGTGACCGGTCCCTTGGTGCCTCCGGATCAGCTGCCCGCAAATCTGATCGAGCACCCGGAAATCTACTGGAACCCGGCGAACAACGCCGCATCTTGGCAGCACATGGTTAATTTCATGATTGTGCTTGATGTCGCAACGCGCCTGCCGTTCCCGGATTCGCTAAGCGGGTTGCGACGGGGAACGACTCAATGGCCCTATTGGGTCAGCAACGGGGATGAGACTCCCGAGAAGATCGACGACACTTGGCATGCGTCTGTCAATTCGCGTGGCGAGATGCTAGTCGCTCGGCGTCCCGACGAGTTGGTTCGAGCGCTGGAAGAGGTCTTGCAGAATATTGCTCGACGTCGTGCCTCCGCGTCGGCCGTATCTGTGTCTTCGGGCGTGGTAACGACCGGGTCGCTGGCCTACCAGACCGGTTTCGACACCGGTGACTGGAGCGGATTTGTTGAAGCGCGCGATGTCAATCCGGATGGCAGTCTTGGGAATATCGTCTGGGAGGCGGGACCTCTGCTTGACACCAAGGTCGCCGGCAACGGTTGGGACAGCCAACGCAGGGTGTTTACCGTTAACACGGCAACCGGACAGGGTGTTCCATTCAGGCTTGGGTCGCTTTCACCCACCCAGCTAGGCCATCTGAATAGGAATCCGGACACCGGTATTCCGGACTTGCGAGCGAGTCAGCGCATCAACTATATCCGCGGTGATCGCAGCCAGGAAATCTCGAATGGTGGTGACTTCCGTAGTCGGACG
>JAUIFV010000105.1 GCA_030430155.1 Gammaproteobacteria bacterium | reverse complement strand
CATCCGGTCCCGGCCGAAAAGCGCCGCAGAGACCCGTGGGTAGATCACGTCTTTATAAGCACCTCATGCGGGTCACTGCGGTCTACAGAGAAGCTGCGCTTTGCCCACCCTCCGGGTCTGATTCGTAAGCTGGCCACCACTCCCCGAGTCTGCTTTTCGTAGCGAGGGCGTCGGAGGGTGGCTGTGGTGCGGACCGCGGACCGGAGATCGATGAAGGCGTACTTTCGTACGTCGAGTCGATCGCAGGGAGCAGGCCGTGCCACAGCCGCCCTCCGACGTCCGCAGTAGAAAAGCTAGCCGTCCCACTTGTCATCCGGCGCCCGGATCGGCTTGCTCTGGCAGCCTTCGACCAGCGCCTCGGCGGGAACGATGTACCAGCGGCGGCGATTGCTGATGCCGGCGTCGATGATCAGCTCGGTGCGCAGGCACTCATCCACCAGTGCTTCCTGGATGAAGGCCCGCCGAGCGTCCGGATCGGCCTGCAGCCACTGTTTGGCGAGCACCCACTGATCGCCCCAGTTGGTGCGTTCGAAGCCGAAATCGGTGGCCGGCGGCACCGCCTGCAGGCGGTTCTGCTCCTGCCAGGCGACCAAACCGAGAGTGATCTCGGGGCCGACAATGCGCCGCGCGTTCTCCATCACGCTGCGCGCCGAGGACACCCCGTTGACGATGCTTGGTCCCCACCATCCATAGGCCAGCGTCCAGAACACCACCATCACCGCAGCATAGGCGAGCAGTCCGCGACGCCAGCGGAACCAGGCGCAGGCGAACAGGCCGAGCGCTCCGCAGGTCAGCGCCAGCCACCACAGCTCTTGCACCCGCGGACCCAGTGTGGGGGCACGGCGCACCTCGAAGCTGGGCTCGCCAAGCAGCGCCCAGGCGCCCAGCGCAAGCAGGACCAGACTCAGGGTCAGCGCGATCAGCCCGGCCAGGCGCTGCGCAGCGCGGATCCGCCACAGCCCGGCCAGCAGCGGCGCGGCGGCCAGGATTGCCATCGGCAGCGCCGGCATGATGTAGACGTCGCGCTTGCCCGGGCTGAGGCTGAAGAACAGCACCACCATCAGCACCCAGATCAGCGGCAGCAGCAGGCGCGCATCGCGACGCGGCCAGCGCTTGAGCCAGGCCGGCAGCAGCCAGGGCAGCAGCAGGCTGCCCGGCAGCCACATGGTCAAGATGATGCCGGCGAAGAAATGGAAGGGCTTCTGGTGATCCCAGGCGTCCACATAGCGGTCGGCGGTCTGCCTGAACAGCAGATCGTCGGCGTAGGAGATCAGCTCCGGATCGCCGCTGCCGTAGGTGGCGACCAGCATCGGCACCAGCCACAGCGCCACCGCCAGCGCAAAGCAGGGCGGCCCGGCGAGCCAGCGCCAGTCGCGCCAGTCGAATGCGCTCAGGCCGCGCCACTGGCCCCAGCGCGCCAGCGCATAGGGCAGCAGGATCAGCAGCGACAGAAAGCCCACGCCCTTGGTGATCGTTCCCACGCCGGCGGCAAACCAGCCCAGCGCATACCAGCGCCAGCTCGGACCGCAAAGTAGATGCCGCAGCAGCCCGTACATCGACAGGCTGATGATGATCAGCAGACTGGCGTCGATCTGCGCGCGCTTGGCCTGGAAGGCGAACTGAATGGTCAGCAGCAGCATGAAGCTGGCCCACCAAGCCGCCCGTCGCGACCACAGCCGCCGGGTCAAATCGTAGAGCAGCAGCATGGTGCCCAGCGCGGCCAGCAGCGAGGGCAGCAGGAAGGCGACCCGCCAGGAACCGGTCACTGCGTAGCTGGCCACCTGCAGCCACATGAACATCGGCGGCTTGTCCGAATAGACCTCGGTGCCTCTGTAGGTGATCAGATACTGGCCGCTTTCCACCATCTGCTGGGCGGCCAGATTGAAGCGCGGCTCGTCGGCCGGCCACGGATCACGCAATCCCATCCCGGCCGACAGCATCAGCACCGCCAGCAGCATCAGCAGCCACAGGTTGCGGCGCTGCTGGTCGGGGCGCAGGGGCAGCGCGGGAACGGTGGCGGAGTGCAGCTTGATCGTTGTTTACCCAGGGCTTTGGCAGCGGCCGCATTCTCACACAGCCGCCAATGGATGCAACGACTGGTAGCATCGCCTGCTCAGCAGGATTCGAGCACGCTCATGGCCCGCCCCAAGCTTTATCTCATCGACGGTTCCAGCTTTCTCTACCGCGCCTTTCACGCGCTGCCGGCGCTGACCACCCATGCCGGCGAGCCCACCGGTGCGCTGGTCGGGGTGGGCAATATGATCCGCAAGCTGCTCAAGGACGAGGATCCGCAGCACATCGCCTGCGTCTTCGACGCCTCCGGTCCGACCTTTCGCGAAGAACTCTATGACCAGTACAAGGCCAACCGGCCGAAGATGCCGGACGAGCTGCGCGCGCAGATCGAGCCGCTGCTGAAGCTGGTGCAGACCCTGGGGATTCCGCTGCTGCGTGAGCCCGGGGTGGAGGCCGACGACGTCATCGGCACCCTGGCCACCCAGGCGGTGGCCAAGGACATGGACGTGGTGCTGGTCACCGGCGACAAGGATCTGACCCAGCTGGTCGGCGATCAGGTGCTGTGGTGGAACACCATGAGCAACGAGCGGCTGGATGCCAACGGGGTGGAGCGCAAGTTCGGCGTGCGACCGGAGCGAATCATCGATTTTCTGTCGCTGACCGGCGACAGCGTCGACAACGTGCCCGGAGTGACCAAGTGCGGGCCGAAGACCGCCGCCAAGTGGCTGGGCCTGTACGACTCGCTGGATGGCGTCATTGCCCATGCCGACGAAGTCGGCGGCAAGATCGGCGGATACTTGCGCGAGGCGTTGGACAGCCTGCCGCTGTCGCGCGAGCTGGTCACCATCAAGACCGACTGCGTGCTGCCGCTGGGCCTGGATCAGCTGCGCCTGAGTGAGCCGGATCGGGAGGCCTTGATCGAATTCTATCGACACTACGAGTTTCGGCAGGCGCTGCGGGAGCTGGAAGGCGGCGAAGAACAGGACAGGGCTCAGGGCTCAGGGCCCAGGGCCCAGACTGCGCAGCAGGGCGCTGCGGGCGTGGCGCCGGATGAGCAGCTGCAGGGTGCAGGCGAGTACAAGGCGGTATTGACCGAAGCGGATCTGGGCGAGCTGCGCGAGGCGCTGGCCGGGGCCGAGCTGATTGCCTTTGACTGCGAGACCGACAGCCTGGATCCGCTGCGCGCCAATCTGGTCGGGCTGTCCTTCGCCGTTAAACCCAAGCAGGCCTGGTATCTGCCCATCGCCCACCGCTATCCCGGCGTGCCCGCGCAGCTGAGTCTGGAGCAGATCCGCGAGGCGCTGGGACCGATACTGGCCGCCGAGCAGCCGACCAAGCTGGCCCAACACGGCAAATACGATCTGCACGTGCTGGCGCGCCACGAGCTGCCCATAGCCGGCTATGCCGAGGACAGCATGCTGCAGTCCTATGTGTTTGATTCGGCGGCGCTGAATCACAACATGGACGCGATGGCCAAGCTCTATCTGGGCTACGAGACCATCAAATACGAGGACGTCGCCGGCAAGGGCAAGAAGCAGATCTCCTTCGCCGATGTGATGCTGGAGCAAGCGGTGGCCTACGCCGCCGAGGATGCCGACATCACCCTGCGCCTGCATCAAACGCTGCGCCCGCGGATTGCCGCCATTGCCGAGCTGGAAAAGGTCTACACGCAGATCGAGATGCCGCTGGTGCCGGTGCTGCAGCAGATGGAGGCCAGCGGCATCCTGGTCGACGCCAAGCGGCTGGCCGAACTCAGCCGCAACATGGGCAGCGAGATGACCGAACTGGTCAAGCGCGCCCATGCCGAGGCCGGGCGGGTGTTCAATCTGGATTCGCCCAGCCAGCTGACCAAGATCCTGTTCGAGGAGCTGGGCCTGAAGGCCAAGCAGAAAACCCCCTCGGGCAAGCCCTCGACCAATGAAGATGCGCTGGAGGAGATTGCCGATCAGCACCCGCTGCCGCGGATCATTCTCGACTACCGCACCCTGGCCAAGCTGAAGAGCACCTACAGCGACAAGCTGCCCGAACAGATCAACCCCGACAGCGGACGCATCCACACGAGCTATCACCAGGCGGTGGCCAACACCGGGCGGCTGTCCTCATCGGATCCGAATCTGCAGAACATCCCGATCCGCACCGAGCAGGGCCGCAAGATCCGCCAGGCCTTCATCGCCCCGCCCGGCTGGTGCCTGCTGTCGGCCGACTACTCGCAGATCGAGCTGCGCATCATGGCCCATCTATCCGGTGATGAAGGCATGCTGCGCGCCTTTCGCGACGGCCTGGACATCCATCGGGCCACCGCCGCCGAAGTCGCCGGCAAATCGGTCGAGGAGGTCAGCGCCGACGAGCGGCGTTCGGCCAAGGCGGTCAACTTCGGTCTGATCTACGGCATGGGCGCGCCGGGGCTGGCGCGCAATCTGGGCATCACCCGCAAGGAGGCATCGGCCTACATCGAGACCTACTTCGCCCGCTATCCGGGGATTCGCCGCTACATGGAACAGACCAAGCTGGCCGCCCGTGAGCAGGGCTACGTGGAAACCCTGTTTGGCCGCCGCCTGTACATGAAGGAGATCAGTTCGCCGCGCTGGGGGCTGCGCGCCGGCGCCGAGCGGGCCGCCATCAACGCGCCCATGCAGGGCACCGCCGCCGACATCATCAAGCTGGCGATGCTCTCGCTGCACGACTGGCTGGCCGGGAAGGACGACCAGATCCGCATGCTGCTGCAGGTCCATGACGAGCTGGTTTTCGAGGTGCGTGAGGACTGCCTGCAGCGCTATCGCGACGAGATTGTCGAGCGGATGAGCGCGGCGGCGAAGCTGGATGTGCCCTTGTTGGTGGAGGCCGGAAGCGGGGCGAATTGGGATGCGGCGCACTAGCGAGCTAGGGCTGAGGGCTGAGGGCTGAGAAAGGCTGACTCAAGCGCAGGCGATGATGAGAAGTAGGCCGTAGTGACCCGCGCTTGATGAGTCGATGAGCGCATCGTGTGAACGGGTCTCTGCGGCGCTTCTTACACCAGGAGCGCCGCTTAGTCTGATCGTGCAAGCATCCGCCGGACCGGCGAATTCAGTTCGACTGGATATGACGGCCTACTCGCCGATATCCTCATTCCACAGGCTCGGATGGGCGGCGATGAACTGGTCCATCAGCGCCTTGCATTCGGGATCGTCAACGACTTCCAGAGTCACGCCGCGGCTGCGCAGCAGGGCTTCTTCACCGAGAAAGGTGCGGTTTTCTCCGATCACCACCTTGGGAATGCCGTAGAGCAGGATCGCTCCGGAGCACATCGCGCAGGGCGACAGAGTGGTGTAGAGCACAGAGTCCCGATAAACCTGCGCCGGCTGTCGTCCGGCGTTCTCCAGCGCGTCCATCTCGCCGTGCAGCACGCTGCTGCCGCGCTGCACGCGGCGGTTGTGGCCGCGGCCGAGTATCCGGTCCTGATGCACCAGTACCGAGCCAATCGGGATGCCGCCCTCGGCCAAACCCTGGCGAGCCTCGGCGATGGCAGCCTGCATGAATGGGTCCGTAGGGGTTCTCCTGATCATATCTACGATGTGGTGGGCTTGGTCAGCTCCAGGTAGAGCCGCGGCCGTAATGTCTTCACCCAGGACTCGATCCGAGCGGCCGCCCGCTGCATCAGGGATGCCCCTTCCGGCAACACTCGCGGCAGGAAATGCGCCTGGTGCAGGCCAAGTTCAGGGCAACGCCGACTGAAGGTGCGGCGTAGCCGACGCATACTGACTAACCCTTGTCGGTGTGCACCAGGCAGCAGGCGCATCGGCTCACGCAACAGATGGCCGAGCGCGAAATCGTTGCCAGCCGAGACCACGACTCGGCCGCCAGGGCTGAGCAGGCGCCACAGCTCGACCCACAGTTCCGCTGAATCAAGCTGGGAGTACCGATTGACCTCGCCGAGGCAGATCAGATCGAATTCGGCCTCTGGCAGGGAACTCAATAGCGTCGATTGCTGCTCCGGCGCTGCAACCATGATCGTCATGTTCAATTCGCGCGCGGCGGCCTTGATGGCTTCGCGGTCCAAGGTGTCGGTAGTCCCTATTGCGGTCACCGAGGCACCCCCGAGGGCGAGAACCGCGCTCTGCTGTAGATAGTGCGAATCGAGGTCCAGGACGCGCCGGGGATAGCCTCCGCGCAAAGCTTGCTGGTGGACCTGACGATGACGTGCATGGTGCAACTGCAGGAATGGCTCGTCGGTTCCACCGGCATCGCGAAAGATCGACAGCAGCTCCTCCAGCGACGTCTGGTGGATCGCCGATTCCGGCTGCAGGGCTCGCGACCGTTCGCGCTGCTGCGGTTGGCCTAGACACATCGCAGCCACCATATGGGTGGGGGGCCAGTGACCGTCCTGAATGCCCTTCTCATCTTCGTCCTGGACCGCGTCGATGAAGGCCCTGTCAGTGTCCGACTGCGGATCGAAATGATGACCGAAGGAACGGTCGATGAAGGGGTCGATGATGTTTCCGTATGCGCAATACATCTCGAAGCCAAAGCGTTCGAGCAGCAGCGGCATGATGTGCTGGGCGCGAACGCCTTCGAAGCCTTCGACGGAGCAGTCCCAATCCTCAAATATCGCTTCGTGACGCTTCAGCTGCAGATTGTAGCGATAGCGCTCCGGCAGCTGCTGCCAGATGCGGCGCACGGCGCGCAGAGCCGCTGGCCAGCGCAAATGACCGTTGCGACCGATCATGTCGCTGACCACGAACAGCCCTTGCGGATGTAGACAAGCTCGGACGGCGTCAAACAGGTGTTCCAACTCGACGACGTGATGCAGCGATTGATTCGCCATCACGCCGCTGTATCGATGCGCGGGTATCCACCGATTGAAGTCTCCCAGCAGCGGTACAACGTGCTCGGCAACGCCTTCGCTGCTGGCAAACTCGGCGCCCCGAGCCAGCATGGCTTGATTGATGTCCAGACATTCGATGACAAAGTCGCGCAAGCCTTCGGCGAGCAGCAGCTTGGCCACCCGCACTTCGGTATCACAGTTGCCTGCACCGATGCTGACAAACCGGATCGGCGCCTGATCACAGCGCTGCGCGGAGCGGAGCAGATAGCGGCAGAACATCTGGTCCGGGTTGGAGAAGCCCAACTCCTCGGTCCATGTCCGCAGATACTTGTTTGACCAGTAGTGAAAGATCTCCGGGAGGTCGTTGACCTCTACCTGTTCGCGGAAGATCTCCTGCTCCTGAGCCAAACGGGCAGCGTAGTCGTTGTCGCTCATTACTCAACTATCCGAGGCAGCAATGCGAGCCTATTTCGCCACGCGCCGACAACAGCGCGGGGCGCAGTCTATATCAGCGTACGTCGCGGATGGACGGCTATCCCTGGACAGCGACTCCACACCGCCTCGCATGCGTACTTCGAGTAAGCTTCGCGACCCGATGCTGTTCGCAGCTTGAGAAGGTTGTGTCCTCAGACAAATCACACTCGTTCGCCTTTCCCGCAGTGCACCCCACGCCAACTCTGGCCGAGTGTTTCGGTGGCCGCGACGACAATTTTCTCATTTTGCGCTTGCTCGCAGCGGCGGCGGTCATTCTTGGCCACAGCTACGCCCTGGCCGCGATTCCAGGGATGCATGATTTTGTCGCCAATCTGGGCTGGGCCAAAGGCGTTTACACCGGTTCACTGGCCGTAGACGTATTCTTTGTGATCAGTGGCTTTCTGGTCACCGGCTCCTATCTGCGTGGGCGCAACGTGATTCGGTTCGCCCAGTCACGACTGCTCCGGGTCATTCCCGGCTACTTGGTGTGCGTCAGCCTGACCGCACTGGTGCTGGGCGCTGCGATGACGACGCTGAGTTTGATGGACTACTGGTCCAATCCGGCCACTTGGGACTACATCTGGGGGAACATGCATTTCAAAGCGACTGAGCTGCGCTGGCATCTGCCGGGAGTCTTCGAAGATCACCCCTTGCCCGGCATCGTCAACGGATCGCTGTGGACGCTGCCATCCGAGATGCAGATGTACCTTTGGCTGGGTGTGCTCGGGGTAGTAGGTATCCTGCGCTTTCGAACGCTGGCCAGCGCGCTGCTGATCGGCTTTGTTGTTTGGGAGTTTCTCTATCCGGGCTGGAGCAGCCTGTTCCTGTTTCAGGATCCTGACTATCTCCGTTTGGCCGGGTTCTTCATTGCCGGCTCAATTTGTTTCTTGAATGCGCACCTGATCCGACTGGATGGGCGTATCGTCCTGTTGCTGGTCGCCAGCTGCTTCATGCTCCACGCCAGCGACAAATTCGGCTACTTGATGGCCGTCACCCTGGCCTACACCACGCTTTGGTTCGCCTACATCCCAAAGATCCCCGCTGGCTGGCTCAAAGGTGACTACTCCTACGGCATGTATCTATGGGGCTATCCCAGCCAACAGCTGGTGGTCGCCTTTCTTGACGATCCCCAACCGATGCCGATCTTCTGGTTGTCTCTGCCTTTGGCGACAGTTTTCGCCGTCGCGTCCTGGCACTGGGTGGAATCGCCGGCCTTGAAGCTCAAGCGCTGGCGGTTGTTCAGGGCAAGTGCTGCCGACAAGGGCTCGGCTCCCTGATGGTGTACATGCCGATCAGGTCCGGCAGGCTAAACGCAAAACTCCCCCTTCTCAGATTCAGAGAAGGGGGAGCGAAGGCTCTTGGAGCCAGGGACTAGTACTGATTGTTTGGCGACACCACATTGCCCGCCGTAGCGCCACCAATGTACCCGAGCGAACCTGCCCAGAGATTGTTGCCGCTAACCGTGTTTGCAGTTGGTGAGCCGGCATAGGGGGGCGCCGCTCCCGTGGCGAACCCTACCGCGTAGTCCGATCCGGCGCCGTAGATGTCGTTGTTTGATACCAAGTTATTTGACGACGCCCAAAGAAACTTCAGGGCACCATCCTGAGTTCCGCCACTTTGACCTACACCATTGAAGGTATTGAACCTAACCTCATTGTAGTGTGCATCGCCCATGGCCAGCGCGGAGTCGCCGGAATTTGAGACCCGATTCGTGAAGAAATAGCTTTGGTCCGTATTGGCGACATCGATACCGTGTTGCCGGAAATAGGAAATGTCATTGTTCCATATCGTCGCGGAGGAAACTCTGGCTGCGTTGTAGCCTACAGGACTACATACTTGAGGGTCCTCGCAAGCAGCAAGATAAATGGCCGCAGTGTTTCCATGAGTGATCGTGTTGTGACGTATAGTGTTGCCAGCGCTACCATAGACTGCAACCAGATCCATCGTTGGGGCTGCATTCGGCCCCGCGCGATAGTCGCCCTGCGGTATACCCGCTGCGTACCAACCAGGACCAGTAATCAGGCTGTGCTCAAGGACTGTCGCGTCCGATTGCTTGATCCATACACCCGAACCTCCTTCCGGCTCTGAGCCCGATTTCCGCACCATCTCGAGCGTTAGGTAGGCGACTCTAGTGTTGTCGGAATCGCTGATTGCTACGCCGAAAGTCCTCGCACCGCTGATGCGGTTGTAGGTAATGAGGACGTTGTTTGAGTTTGAGATCTGCACGCCGGGCGCTGATAGGGGCTTTCCCGGGCTGTTGCCATCGATATGGAGATTCCAAATGACGACGTTGTTTGCGCTGGACGTGGATAGTTGGTTCTCAATTTTGATCACAGGGC
Organism: Gammaproteobacteria bacterium; assembly: GCA_030430155.1. GTDB lineage: Bacteria > Pseudomonadota > Gammaproteobacteria > Xanthomonadales > SZUA-5 > SZUA-5. Next base: position 8,027 of record JAUIFV010000105.1, on the reverse strand, counting down.
AGTGGGGATGACGAAAACCCCCGCCTATTGAGCAGTTCGACAACGCGTTCTCGCCGATCAGCTTCATGCCGTAGGGTGTGCGGGCGGGGTCGCCATAAAGCTGCGTTCCGTTGTATACCCGCAGTGGTTGCTTAACCAAGAGGGTTCCAGGCCCACTTAGTTTCAGAGAACCACCTCCCGAAAGTTGAATCCTGTCCAAAGCCGATTGAACGCTGGTGCCAGAAGCACCACAGCCGTTCCACGTAACCCCGTCGGCCGGTGTTGGAGGATTTGTGCTGCTCACTTGAATCGTCAAGTCGCAGGCCGCGCCAGCTTCAGCCGACAGCGTTGCAGCTGCCACTGCAAAAGCGATAAAGACAATTTTCCGAGTCATGAAGACTTTCCTTATTGGTCATAGTTCAGAAGTGCGGACCAATGGGTTCCGCGCGACAGAGAGTAGGCAGTTTTCATGAACGCTGTGTGAACTAATGTAACCCGCAGCTTCGCCGAAGAGCGCGCTGGACGACCGCCCTCCCGGCTGCTTTTGCGGTCCGGCGCGCAGCACAAGATGCTCCGCCTGTCTTGCGGACTCTGGTACTCGTCAACCGCCTTCAGTTCGGATCAGTGATCGGTTTTTCTCACCAAGTACGCGTCTAGTTCGTGGAAGGTCCCCTTACCGGATGACCTCATCACCAAACCGAACAGGAACTCACCGTGAACACTTCGAACATCCTCAGACTCGCGATCACCTCGTCGCTACTTGCGGCGATGGCGCCTGCGGCACATGCCGCTATCATTGCCGAACCGACGAACTGCCTCATCGGATCCGGCTCGGTACATTGCACCACACAGCTGTACTGGGACGTCGTACCGGGCACCGACGTCTACGCGGTTCCCCTTGTTGACGGGGTGCCAGACGGCGAGCCCATGGCGGTCTTCCCGGGGTGCATCGGCAACTACCCCAATTGTGAAGGCACCGGGGGGATCAACTGGATCAACCACAGCGGCTACGAATTTCAGCTGCGTAACCAGTCAGACGGGGCTATCGTGGCGAAGGTTCCGGTCAGAGGGCTCGATCAAACCGCTATCCAGATCCAAGCCGAACCGGCGAGCTGCCAGCTGGAGCCGGGGCCGGACTCGCAGTGCACCGTAAACTTATCGTGGCCGGCATCGTCCGCGTACGATTTGTTTGTGACTCCCTACGGAAACGATGGCGAGGGCACTCCGGTTTCCGCCGGTGATCCCGACCCAGGCAGCGGGATTGTGCAGGCCAGCCTGCCCATACATTGGATCAGCTCGGAGGGATTTAGGTTCAGCCTGCGAACGCCCAACGAGACCATTGCCCATCTCGACGTCAGGGGTGATCCAACCTCCGGCGAGCTGTTTGCGTCCGGTAGCTGCCAAGCCGGTTTCGGTGAGCAGTCTTGTGCCCACCCTTATTCCTGGCAGAACGTGCAGGGAGCGCCATTTTTCTGCGCTTGGTTGGCTGAATCCGCATCGCTGGTCGACTGCCAGGCTTGGCCTGAGTTTACGAGCTTCAGCGGAACGGCCAATCTGCCGTTCGGTCTTGCCACGATGACCTTGCGAGCCCATCAATCCTGGCCAGAGCACGACCCGAATTTCATCTCTTCCCCACACAGCGTTATGGAATCGGGTTGGCTGATCGACGCGGTCGAGGTGCTTTCCACAGAAAGCGGTCCTCCGGCCAGCATTAGTGCCACGCCGCAAGTCTGCTCCATACCAACCTGGGACTCCGACTGCGATGTGGCGCTCACCTGGGAACCGGCCAGATCGGATCACTGGGTGCGGGTGCGAGTTACGAATGCGCAAACCGGAGCCGTGCAATGCAATCCGGATTGTGAACCGATCGTTTATCGCGGAGATGCCAATTTCACCGGGACGCCTGGCGTCAATGCGCCCATCAGTTGGATCACCGCTCACTCCAACTACCAATTCCAGCTGGTCGACCAAAGCGGTACGGTCGTGGCATCTACGGACGTCAGCGCAGATCTCGACCCGACTGAGGTGCAGCTGACCAACGTGACCGCCAACCCGTGCTCGATCACGTCGGGCGGAAGTTGCAACGTGACCTTGAGTTGGCACGCGGACGGCCGCTACAACCTGGTACGGGAGACCTCACTAGGCTCAAACACCTGGACAACGATTGCCGCGGGAAGCGCCGGTGGGGCGACCGTCAGCGCAACCGTCGGCACGCAGCGCTTCGGGATCAGATTGGTCGATGACTACACAGTCGCCGGTGCACCTGGCAATCGCCTGATCGCAACGATCGACGTCTCCGCGCAGTCCGCACCGGCACAGGTCGATTTCATCAGCACGGCGTTCGGCGACATGCCTGCCAACTGTCCTTCAGGAGAATGGTGCCAAACTCGACAGCTTCAGGTCTTCCGCTCAACTGGTGGCGGCCAGTATGGCGCAGGTGGAGACTATACTGTGGCACGCAACAGCGACGGCCGAATCCAAGCGACATACACGTCAGGCGTTGGTGCCAATTTGGAGCAAACGCAATCCTACTATCGCGTTCTGAATGGCGTCGCTGGTTACCAAGAGCCGGTCTTGGCCGTGTACGAAGAGTTCTTTGCCGTTCGTCCGGCTGGAGGCGATCCAGTGGGCCAGCAGCTTTACCCCACCCACGAACGGATCACGTCAGGGCCGGTCCAGGCGCCCATGGTTTACGAGTCGGCCACAGTATCCTCCGCGTCTCCGACTTCCAACGTCTCTCAGTACGCGCGCACTTGCTATGTCGCGGGGAACGACCAATCTCAGACCTGTCAGATTCCGACCTCGGCATTGCCCACGATTCGCTACTTTGAAACGAACTCGGAAATCACGACCAGTCAGGGTCGATTCGTCCTGATCGTCGATGAGAAGTACCAATCATGCGCAAACGGCCAGTCTGCAGGCGCGCTATTCCACAAGCAGTTGATCTACGACATCGATACGGCGATGCCGGTCGGGGTGCAGGACGTCTTGAACAATAGCAAGTACTACTTCTGCGCCGTGGCAGGCAGCGAAGAATGCGTTCGCAACCGTGCCATCCTGGAGCAGGTCGCGCCACCTTCTCCATTCACGCCGCGCACGGAAGGCCAGTGTTCCGGCAACGCCTCCTTCGGGAGGAAGAAGTAAGTCAATTTAAACTCGAGAGCGCCACTCTCATGATGGAGCCGCACGTCGCGTCTGCAGACGCGACGTGCGGCTTTCTGCTATTGACCGGGAACGATGTAGATGTCCTGGTTGTTGGTGTCGAGCAGGCGAAGTTGCAGATCCTGCGCGCCATTTGGGCCATAAGTCGGAGCCGACAGCACCCGAATCGAGCTGGTGTACTCCTCGCCCAAGCAAATCGCAGCAAATGCGGACACCCCACCAAAGGGGTTGGCCGCGTGGTAACCGCCAACCACGGCGCCGCCCTGGAAGCCGCCTCCGGGACGATCGACGAAGCCGGTAGTCAACGAGAACAGGAACTGACCTTCGGCTTCGCCGCCCGCGGCCGATGCCGGAAAACCCTCGGGGGCCACGGTAGCCTCATAGTAGCCGGGCTGCACAACCAGACTGGTCTCAAAGGGCGTACTGATATTGATCATGGTGCTCTGTTCGAAGACCGTCTCCAGACTGGTTGCGGTCCGTCGGGCGATCGTCACCCGCACCGGCAGCTGTCCCGCCGGATCGCTGGTTGGGTTGCCCAACAGCAGGACATTCAGCCGCTGAGGCTCGTTGTTCAGATTGGCTAGATTCGCCCCAGCAAATCCGACCTGGGAAACGTCGATCAACCCGCCGAAATTCAGTCCACCTGAGAGTTCGCGGAATCCGGGCGGATCCAGCTCCATCGCTATACCGAAGATGCCGTTGCTGATTCCCGGCAGAGGGCCGTCTTCCACTACGGCAGTGTAGTAACCAGCTGAACAGTTCGGATTCGGCGGATTGGGCAAAGGCAGCGCGGCCTGGATCAAAGCCGGCTCGTCCGCATCGATGACCTGCGGAGCCGGCACCGAGAAGATATCGGTGCTGCCGTTGTTGTCATTGGGCGCAAAGTTGTCGGCGTCCGACCCGAAGGCCACGGTGCTGCCGTCGCCGCTGATCACCGGATTGTCGCTACCGCCGTTGGGCTCCTGGCCGTTGGCGGTGTTGTCCATGCGCACGATCTGACCGCTCTGCACGTACTTCATGAAGGCGTCGGACTGGCCATTGGTGTCAGGCGGATCCAGATTGCTGGCCGCCGAACTGAAGGTCACCGTCATGCCGTCGCCGCTGATGGACGGATTGTTGCTGGGGCCGTTGCCCTGCGTGCCGTTCTTGTCGGTGCTGATCCGTACCAGGCCGTTGACCTGACTGCCGTCCCAGGTGAACCAGAATACGTCGGTGACTCCGTTGGTGTCGCCGGCGACCAGATTGGTGGCGTCGGATTCGAACACACCGATATCGCCGGTGGCGTTCATCCGGACGTTGCGCGAGGGACCGTCGCCCGGTTGACCGTTGATGGTGCTAACCGACACGCAGCCGGCCGAGCGTCCGCCACCGGTGGGATTGCGCACGCCGCAGATCTGACTGCCGCCGCCCTTGGGCGCTTCCGGATCGGTCGCCGAGGGCAGTCCTTCCATGTTGGTCGCAGTGGTCTGGAAGAAGATTGTGCTGCCGTCTGCTGAGACCGAAGGATTGGAGGATTCGCCGTTGGCTGGCGCGCCGCCAATGCCCTGCGACACCAGCGCAATCTCGCCAGTCTGCGGGGTCTTGACGAAGACGTCATTCATCCCGCCGTTGCCATCCCCGGGGACCAGATTGCTGGCACCGGAGTCGAAGGCGACCATGGTGGCGCCGTTATTGATGGCCGGATTGGCGCTAGCTGCGTTGCCGGGGTTGCCCATCGCGTCGCTGCTGGTAATGCCACGGGTGCGCCCCAGACCGCCTTCGAAGGTGCGGATCTGGCCGTCATCGCTTTCGAAGGTGGCGCCGGCACCGTCGGGAGCCAGCCTGGCGTTGCTGGTGCCGATGCTCAGCGGACCGTTTTCATCGATGCTGCACAGCACGGCGTTGGGATTGCCGGCGATCTTCAGGAAGATGTCCATCTGCCCGTTGTTGTCGTTGTGCGGCGTGCCGTCGGGAAGTATGGCGGTCACGTTGGCCGCAGTGGTCTCAAAGGTCAGCGCCGAGCCATCGGCGGTGATCGAGGCGCGCTTGCTGGTGCCGGCCACCGTGGTGCCGGCCGCGGTGACGCTGCTGGCGGTCGGGCGCGGCGGCGGCGGCGGATCGTTCACCGCGGTCACCATCACGCTGGCGCTGTCGGTCGCGCTTTGTCCGCCGTTGCTGCACTGCAGGCCGAAATCGACCGTGCCGGTGCTCATCGGCGCGGCAACCGCGCGACGGCCGTTGGCCGGCAACGGACCCTGGCGCTGCCAAGTGGTGCTGCCACCGCCGGTGGGCGTGCAGGGCAGGCCACCGGAGCTGATGTTGGTGGTCCAGCTGAGGAAAATCACCCCGTTAGGCGCGGTGCGCCCTGGGGTGGCGTTCAGATCCACCATCGGCGCTGAGGATGGTTCCCCCACGGTCAGCCGTATCGCCGCTTCGCCGAGCAGGCCGGACTCGCTCTCGCACTGCATGGCGAAATCCACCGGACCCGGCGAATTGACGACGTAGGTTTCCGAGCCGCTGTTGGGGCGGAACTGGGTCTGCGCCCACGCGGTAGGGCTGCCGAGCACCGAGATGCAGGGATTGAAGCCGGTAGCGTTGGTGGCACTCCAGGAGATGGTAAAGGGTTGCCCCGCCGGCACCGGATTGGGGTTCAACGACAGCGTCACCACTGGGCTATTGACGCCGCAGTTGCTTTGTTCGTTGACAAACAGCGGATCGACCGAGTCCAACACATTGTTCTGGCTATCAAACAATACCAAGCCGATCCCTGGCGCACTCTGGCCGATTTCCGGATCGTTGTAGGAGAAGTTGATTTGTTGGCTATTGAAACCGGGGCCGACGAAAACGGTTTGTTCGAATTCCAAAACCATGTCATCGAAGGCCGCGATGCGAACATTGCCGCCATTGGTGCCGCCGTTGGATTCCAGCGTGAAGCTGACATTGGTGTTCAGACAATCGGTGTCAGCCATGGGATTGACGATATCGGCGGAGAAGCCGCCACCACCACCGCCAGCGGGCGATACATTCCAGGCTCCATTGCAGAGCTCGCCGCTATCTCCGCTCGCGGCATCGCCGGCGCAGAAGGTCCAGTTGCCGCCGCCGGTCAGCTGCAGGCCGTTGAACACGGCCAGTCCATTGGCAGCCGCGCCGGGATCGGAGGTGTAGGTGCAGATGCCGTCACCCGAACAAACGGTTGCACCGTTGCTGCCCATGTTCTCGGCTGAAGTACCACCACTCTGATCGTCGAAGGTCACGGCGGCACTGGCGGTCATGTCGGCATTGTTGCCGCAGCAGCCGCTGCCGTCATCGACGCTCTCGCTCAGCCCTGGTCTGCTCATCACCGTTGCGATGCGCTGTCCAGTGGGGTCGATGACCTTGAACACCAGATCGCCGACGAAGCTGTGATTGACGCCGAAACTGACATCGACGTCGCCAACGGTGCCGCTGAAGGTGTTGGGGATGGTGCCGCAGCCCATTGACGAGGTGCTGCCGTTGTAGCCGTCGTCGGGAATGGGAAGACAGGTGGTGCCTTTGGCGCCATCGGTATCCGGCATTTGCTTTAGTGCCTGATTGGCCGTTCCGTCGGGAATGTTGCGAGCAATCTCATCGAAGGCGAGCGCCTGCGATGCAGCGAAGGACAGTGGCAGCATCAGTGCCAACAGTATGCGGAGCTTGGACATGGCTCTCTCCCGACGGATTCTCATAGGCGCGAGTCGTCGATCCAGGGTCGACCCAGATCCGACCCTTGTCAAGGTCGCCCGGGGATGATCCGGGCCTCTAGATCAATTACGCCCAAAGGCGCCGTCCGGGGCCAATCCGCGCGCTCAGCCCGCAGCCGATACTGGATACATCGGCAAGTTGACGGTGTTGTGAAAATATTGTGTAGAAACGAAAGCTTAGGGATTCCCCAACCTTGGCTGGTCGGCGCCGCGCAATGCTAGGCGCGGCGCCGCCGAGGTCCGCGCGAGCCAGCCCGCTGTCGCTGGCGGTTGTGCGTTCAACGAGCGATATTGGGCATACTTGAAGCGTCTTGCGACTTGCGAGGGCAACGGCAGAATGCGGCGTATCTGGGCGTGGGCAGCGCAGCAGCGGGTAGCAACCACTGACCTGGATGGGCTGGGCCGTGAGCTGGGTCTGCTCCCCGACGCGGTCCGCTGGCGGCAGTTCGCCGATCGCGCGCTGCTCGCCGGCGGCGCGCTGGCGTTGGGTTTGGGATTGATCTTTCTGATCGCCGCCAACTGGGCCGAGCTGGGCATGTGGCTGCGCTTTGGTCTGGCCCAACTGGCGGTACTGGGCGGCGCCTTGGTCTATGGCCGCTTCGGCGATAGCCGTACCGGCCGCGCCGGTTTGGGATTCTCCTTCCTCGCCCTGGGCGCCTTGATGGCGCTGTATGGGCAGACCTACCAGACCGGCGTCGATCCCTATCACTTGTTCGCCAATTGGGCCCTGCTGTCGCTGCCCTGGGTATGCCTGGCCAGGCACAGCGTGCTTTGGCTGGCCTGGCTGCTGCTGGTGGATATCGCGCTGCTGCGCTGGCTGGGGCTGCGGGTCAACCTGTTCGGCTTCTTGCGCAACGAAGAAGTACTGAGCTGGGCGCTGATGGCGGTGCACGGCGGCGGATTGCTGCTGCTGGAGTTGGCGCTGCCGCGACGCTGGCTGCCCGGCCGGGCACACTGGCTGCGGATGGCGCTGTGGCTGGTGTTGCTCGCGGTAGCCACCTGGCTGGCGCTGCAGGTGCTGTTTGAATCCAGTTCGCTGGCCCAGCCGTGGCTGGCGGGGCTGGGCTACCTCGCGGTGGTCGCGCTGGGCTGGTGGCTGATGCGGGTGCGTCGGCTGTCGCTGCTGGGTCTGGCCGCGCTTTGCGCCAGCGGCATCACCATGCTGGTGTGTCTGGTCGCCCGCGCCAT
>JAUIFV010000104.1 GCA_030430155.1 Gammaproteobacteria bacterium | reverse complement strand
CCTTGCTGGTGTTTCCGGATGCACGGGCGGTGGAGACGGATTCGGATTGAAGGCGCAGCGTGCAGAGCCCAGGGCACAGGGCACAGGGCCCAGAAAAGTGCGCTTTGGGGCGTGCAGATGCTGGGCGCCCGAGTGCTCAGGACACTTCCATACTGGCCAGCCACGCGGTTGGCGATTGCCCGAGCTTGTCACCGAAGGCACGGGCCAGCGCCGATGCGTTGGCGTAGCCGACCTCCAGCGCTACCACTTTGACCGACTTGCCCTGCTGCAGCAGGGTCTTGGCAACGACCAGGCGCCACTGCGTTAGGTAATCCCCGGCGGTACTGCCAATTACCCGGTGAAAGTGATCGGCGAAACGGGCTCTGGACATGCCGGCCAGCGCAGCCAGCCGCTGCAGGCTCCAACTTTCTTCCGGCTGCGCGTGGATGGCGACCAGGGCCTTGGCCAGACGCGGATCGGCCAATCCGGCCAGGCTGCCGCTGGCCACCAGACGGTGTTCCAGCACGTGGCGGAGCAGCTGCAGTATCAGCAGTTCGGTCAGCCGATTAAGAGCGACCTGTCGACCGCAGTGCTGGGCGAAGGCCTCGCTGAACAGCAGATCCAGGGTCTTGTCCAGGATGCTCGTTTCCTGCAGCGGGATTTGCAACATTGACGGCAGGCTGGCGAGCAGCGGATTGAGGGCAGCAGGGCCGAAATCGATGGACGCGCAGAGCAGGTCCACAGACTCGTCAGGGTCGCTGCGCAAACGGTGCGGCGCGGCCCTGGGATAAAACAGCAGGGTGGGTCGCTTCAGCTCGGTAGTCGCCGAGCCTGGGCTTTCCAACCACAGCCGGCCGCTGCGCAGCAGGTGCAGATGGCCGCTGCCATTCTCTTCATCGAAGGTGGCGACGCCGCACATCGCGCCGGAGTGGAAGACCCGTGCGCGGAGGTCGAAGTGCTCGAGAATTGCTGAAAGTCTGTCGGTCATGATGAGACGATATGTGTTGCATTAAGTACGATGTGAGTCCAATCGTACCCACTGCGTGGCTAAAGTACACCCACCAACCACACAGGAGTACGACATGGCACGCATCAACCCCATCAACCTGACCCAGACCGACGACAGCACCCGGCAGACGCTGGACGGCGTCAAACGCAAGCTCGGCGTGGTGCCCAATCTGATCGCCACCCTGGCCCACTCGCCGACCGCGCTGCACGGCTATCTGGGCTTCTCCGATGCCGCGAGCAAGGGCAGGCTGAGCGCGGCGCAGCGCGAGATCGTGGCCCTGGCCGTCGCCCAAGCCAATCAATGCGCCTACTGCCTGGCTGCACATACCTACATCGGCAAGAACGCCGGATTGAACGTAGATCAGATCGCCGCGGCACGCCAGGCCAGCGGCAGCGAGCCGGCCGACGCCGCCTTGGCCAGCTTTGCCAAGACGGTGGTGAACAAGCGGGGACTGGTCGATGACCAGGACGTGGCGGCGCTGAAGTTGGCCGGCTGGGATGACACCGTGGTAATCGAGGTGGTCGCTCTGGTCGCGCTGAATACGCTGACCAACTACATCAACCACGTCGCCGACACCGAGGTCGACTTCCCGGCTGTCGATCTGGACATCGCAGCGTAGTCGACCAACCTGAAGGAGCTAATCATGAGCAATGTCACCGAAATCGGATCGGCGCAGTTCGCCGAATTCACTAGTCAACCCGGCGTCGTACTGGTCGACTTCCACGCCACCTGGTGCGGCCCCTGCAAGACGCTGGCGCCGACCCTGGATCAACTCGGCGAGGAGTACGCCGGCCGCCTGCCCATTGCCAAGGTCAACATCGAGCAGGCCCCGGACGTCGCCGCCCGCTATGCGGTACGCAGCGTGCCCACGCTGCTGCTGTTTCGCGACGGGGAGCCGGTCGGGCAAGCGGTGGGGGTGCGATCGAAGCCTGAATTGAAGGGCTGGATTGATGGCGCCATGGCCGCGTAGCAGGAGCGAGAAAGGGCTCAGGGCCCAGGGCCCAGGGCCCAGAAGAGCTAGGGCCCAGGGCCCAGAAGAGCCAAGGCCTAGGGCCCGGGAGCAACAGGGGCCCAGGGTCGGATCCTGTACCCGAAACCCCCTGCTGCTCGTGCGGCAGCGGGGGGCTTCGGGTGCGCTTTCCTGGGCCCTGAGCCCTGGGCCCTGGGCCCTCCCTCCTCAGCTCTCAGCTCTCGACCTCAACCCTCGTCCGCTCGCGGTGATACTCAAACTCATGATCATCGAAGTCGAAACTGATGACCGCTTCCTTGCCGTACCAGCGCCCGTCCACCAGCACCAGTTCCATTTCTTTCGACAGCGGGGCGTCGAAGATCGTCACTGTGGTCTTGACCGTGGCTGACTCGCCGTCGACGTCGACTACTTCGACGTAAACCGAATCGGCGATCGTATCCAGGTCCAGACCGTAGATGCGCAAGGCCTGTTTGGTCGCCGCCAGCACCGAACCGGCCTGACCCAGCGCCTGCTCCAGACTGAGCTGCTGCATGTCCTCAATGCTGTAGATGCCGGTAGCGCGCGCTGCGTCGGTGACCAGGGTCAGCGCCTGTCGCATGGAATCGCTGGACAAAAAGTCGGTGCTCTTGACCCAGCGCTCGATGCCCGGCATCGCCAGACGCAGCGCGGCGCGCTGCTCCTCGGTCAGGTCGGTGTCCGGCGCGGAGATGGCCATCTGCATTGCGCCCAGGCCCATCAGGATCGCGCCTTCGGCCTTCGGACGGGCTTCGATCAGCTTGGGCTCGATCTCCGCCATCAGAATCTCCACCGAGTTGGGGTCGGCGTACTTGGCCACGGCCTCGGCGAACTTCTCGCGCTGTTCATCGGTGGGCGTTTCCTGGCGACCAATCTCGTAGGCGCCGCGCAGCATCTGGAACTGCGCCGGCGGCATCAGCGTTTGCACCAGGCCCAGCACGTCATTGGCGCGCAGACGCTGCACCGCTTCGCGAACGTGCACCGCCGGGTTGGGAACGCCAATGCTGGCGCTGGCAGGCTTGGCTTCGACGTTGCTCTGGGCCAGGGCGGGCAGCGCCGCGCCCATGCCGCAGGCGAACAGTATCGATAAGGACAGCTGTCGGACTTTCATCGCGGTACTCCTGGGTGTGGGGCTTTAGTGTGCTAGTGATGTAGCACAGTGAACAGTGACAGAAGTACTAGGTGGGGCAAGCTAGGGTCCGGGGCCCAGGGAGGAGCAGGGCCCAGGGCCCGGGGCCAGGGCCCACGAACAGTAGGGCCCAGGGCACAGGGAAAAGAAGGGCCCAGCAAAAGCAGGGCCCAGGACATGGGAAATCGCGCGTTTGGGGTGGTGGAGCCTCGTTCTGGGACTACTTTTCCCAGGGCGGCGTAGGGTCGGCGTTGGGGCGGTGGCGTTTGCGGGCGTTGGCCAGGTCTGCTTTGCTTATCCGGCCTTCTTCGGTCAGCGCATGGAGCGCGGTGAGCGCGATCTCGATGGCGTCCACTTCGAAGAACGCGCGCAGGGCGGGGCGGGTGGCGCTGCGGCCGTAGCCGTCGGTGCCCAGGGTCAGATAGGGCTGCGGGACGTAGGGTCGGATCATTTCCGGGTGGGCGCGGACGTAGTCGCTGACCGCGATCACCGGGCCCTGGCAGTCGGCCAGCTGCGCGGTCAGGTAGGCCGGCTGGCCGGCATCGGCCAGACCCAGCCGTCTGGCGCGCTCGGCGCGCATGCCGTCACGCTGCAGTTCGCTGTAGCTGGTGACGCTCCAGACTTCGGCGATCAGCCCGTGCTGCTCGCGCAGTAGCTGCGCCGCGGACAGGGCCTGGGTCATCATCGCGCCGGAGGCCAGCAGCTGCAGGTCGGCGCGCTCCGTACTGGAGCGCGGCAGGCGGTGGATGCCGCGCAGGATGCCCTCACGGGCGCCTTCGGGCATCGACGGCTGCTCGGCATTCTCGTTGCCGATGGTCAGGTAGTAGAAACAGTCGCGCTGCTGGTTGAGCATCTCGTCGATGCCGTGCTCGAAGATCACCGCGATCTCGTAGGCGAAGCTGGGATCGTAGGCGCGGCAGCTGGGCACGCTGGCAAAGCCCAGATGGCTGCCGCCATCCTGATGCTGCAGACCCTCGCCCGACAGCGTGGTGCGGCCGGCGGTGGCGCCGAGCAGGAAGCCGCGGGCGCGCTGGTCGGCGGCGGCCCAGATCAGATCGCCCACCCGCTGCCAGCCGAACATCGAGTAGTAGATGTAGAAGGGCAGCATCGGCTGATCGTTGACGCTGTAGCTGGTCGCTGCGGCAATCCAGGAGGAAATCGCGCCGGCCTCGGAGATGCCTTCTTCGAGGATCTGGCCGCCTTGCTCCTCCTTGTAGTAGAGCATCGAACCCAGATCCTCAGGCTCGTACATCTGTCCCAGCGGCGAGTAGATGCCGACCTGGCGGAATAGATTGGCCATGCCGAAGGTGCGCGCTTCGTCGGCAACGATGGGCACGATGCGCGGACCAACTTGAGGATCCTTGAGCAGCTGACCGAGCATGCGCACCGCGGCCATAGTGGTGGACATGGTCTTGCCGTCGGCCTGCAGCGCGAATTGGGCGAAGGCGCTGGCCTGTGGCGCCGCCAAAGCATTGCTGGCGCGCTGCCGACGTCGCGGCATGGCGCCGCCGAGCCGTTCGCGACGCTGCTGCAGGTAGACCGATTCGGCGCTGTCGGCCGGCGGACGATAGAAGTCCAGGCGCTGCAAGGCCTGATCGTCCAAAGGCAGCCCAAAGCGATCGCGGAAGGCGCGCAAATCCTCAATGCCCAGCTTCTTCTGCTGGTGGGTGGTCATCCGCCCTTGACCGGCACTGCCCAGCGCATAGCCCTTCATGGTCTTGGCCAGGATCACCGTGGGCTGGCCGCTGTGCCGGGTCGCGGCGTCATAGGCGGCGTAAAGCTTGCGCGGGTCATGGCCGCCGCGGCGCAGGCGGTCGATGTCGGCGTCGCTCAGGTTGGCCACCAGCGCCGCCAGCTCGGGGGTTTGCGCAAAGAAGCGCTCGCGGTTGTAGGCGCCGTCATTGGCGGAGAAGGTTTGGAACTGGCCATCGACGGTCTGCGCGAAAGCGCGCAGCAGCTCGCCACTGTGATCGCGCGCAAACAGCACATCCCAGTCCGAACCCCACAGCACCTTGATCACGTTCCAGCCGGCGCCGCCAAACAGCGCCTCCAACTCGTCGATAATGCGGCTGTTGCCGCGCACCGGTCCGTCCAGCCTCTGCAGATTGCAGTTGATAACGAAGGTGAGGTTGTCCAGCCGCTCGCGCGCGGCCAGCGAAAGTGCGCCGATGGATTCCGGCTCGTCCATCTCGCCATCGCCGAAGAAGCCCCAAACCCGCCGGCCCTCGGTCTGCGCCAGCCCGCGATGCTGCAGGTAGCGCAGAAACCGAGCCTGATAGATGGCGCTGATCGGACCCAAGCCCATCGAGCCGGTCGGGAACTGCCAGAAATCGGGCATCAGCCAGGGGTGAGGATAAGAACTCAGGCCGCGACTGCTATCGGCTTCAGCGGCACCGGGCAGCAGCACTTCCTGCCGGTAGCGGCGCAGCGCGGCGTCATCCAGAAAGCCTTCCAGATAGGCTCGGGCGTAGACGCCGGGCGCCGAATGCGGCTGGAAATAGACCAGATCGGCGCCCTGCGGGTGCTGTGGCCCCTTGAAGAAGTGCTGAAAGCCGACCTCGAACAGATCGGCCGCCGAGGCATAGCTGGCCAGATGACCGCCCAGCTCCGGCGCCTCGGCATTGGCGCGCATCACCATCGCCAGCGCATTCCAGCGTATTGCCGCGCCGATACGGGCCTCGAGCTTCAGATCGCCAGGGTAGGGTGGCTGCGCCTCCAGACCGATGCTGTTGCGATAGGGCGTGATTCTGGACCGCGCCGAACGCACGCCGCGGGTCTGGGCGTGGTCGGCCAGGCGGTCAAACAGATATTGCGCCCGCTCCTGACCGTGCTCGCGCACCACCGCGTCGAAGGCCTCCAGCCATTCGCTGGTTTCCAACGGGTCGATGTCGGACTGCGTGGACGCGCTGGCGAGCACGCCGGCAGCGGCGCTGGGAAAGTCCTTCATGGCGACGGCTCGGTAGGGGCGGGCGGCCGATGGTACGGCTTTGCCGGCGACGGTTTCCACAATCCTCCCCCGGCTGCTACTGCCACCATCGCAAGGGCGCTCAGGCAGCGAGGTGAGTCGGCTCGATGGCCTTGCTCATCGCCTGCTCCAGGTCGGCCCAGAGGTCTTCAAGGTATTCGATGCCTACTGACAACCGCAACAGATTCGGGCTCACTCCCGACCCCGCCAGAGCCTCGGCATCGACGATGCGATGGGTGAGTCCGGCCGGGCGCTGGATCAGCGTATCCACGGAGCCCAGGCTGACCGCCGGGGTGATCAGCTGCAGTCCGGCAATCAGCGTTTCGGCCGCTAGCGCATCGCCGCGCAGGGTGAAGGCCAGCACGCTTCCGGGGCCGGACATCTGGCGCTGGAACAGACAACGCTGCGCTGCGCTACCGGACATGCCTGGAAAATAGACCCGGTCCACCAGCGGGTGTGCGCTGAGCCGGCCTGCCAGTTCCAGCGCATTGGCCTGCGCCGCCAGCACCCGCAAGCGCAATGTCGCCAGCCCGCGAATCAGCAGGTAGGCGCCCAGCGGGTGCAGGTTGGCGCCGGTCAGGATACGTACTTGGCGCAGGCGCGCCGCCCAGTCCTGACTGCAGGCCACCACGCCGGAGAGCACGTCGCCGTGGCCGCCGAGAAACTTGGTGGCGCTGTGGATCACCAGCGCGGCGCCGTGCTTGATCGGCTGCTGCAGCACCGGCGTGGCGAAAGTCGAGTCCACCGCGACCGGCACTTCGCCGGCCTGGGCTACGATCGCGGCGATGTCGACCAGCTTCAGGGTCGGGTTGGCCGGCGTTTCCACCATCACCAGAGCAGTGTCGGGGCGAATGGCGGCGGCTACCTGATCGGCCTCCACCCAGCTCACCTGGTTGCCGAGCAAACCGCAGCTGAGCAGATGATCGCTGCCGCCGTAGACCGGACGGACCGCCACGATGTGCTTGTTGCCGCTGCCGCCAGCGGCCAGGATCAGCGCGCTGATCGCGGCCATGCCAGAGGCAAAGGCGACGGCATCTTCGCAGCCTTCCAGCTTGGCCATGGCGGTCTCAAAGTGCCTGACCGTGCCGTTGTGGAGACGGCTGTAGACCGGGTTGGCGGCACTCGCTTGGCCTTCGACGAAGGCGTCCAGGCTGGCGCTGGCTTCGGCTGGGTTGGGCGTAGGATAGGTGGTGGAAAGGTCTATCGGCGGCACGTGCCAGCCGCCTGCAGTCGCACCTTGGCGAGCAGCGTGTACCAGATCGGTCGCGAGTTGGTGCTTCATGATGACTCCCTCCAGCCATGCGGGGTATCGAATCGCTGGACAATTTCCAGCGTAATCTTCAGGTCTTGCGTGAATGCTAGTATTTTCAGCCGGCTGGAGCGTTGATTCCGAATAATCTTCGAGCAATGAACAAAATCACCGATCTCGATCGAATCGACATCGAACTCATCGCCCTGTTGCGCAAGCATGCACGGATGTCGAACAAGGATCTGGCGGCGCAGGTGGGTATTGCGCCGTCCACCGCGCTGGAACGGATACGCCGCCTGCGCGAGCGCGGAGTGATCTCCGGATTCCATGCCGAGGTCGATGCCGACGCGGTCGGTATCGGCCTGCAGGCCATGGTGGCAGTGCGCCTGGTGCAGCATTCAACAGCGCTGGTGGAGGCCTTTCACCAGCACCTTTCCCGCCTTCCCGAAGTGCTGGCCTACTACCACGTGGCTGGTGCCGATGACTATCTGGTTCACGTGGCGGTGCGTGATCCGGCGCACCTACGGGCCTTCCTGCTCTCTGCGTTTACCCAGCGCGCCGAGGTGGGCCACCTGGAAACCCATCTGATATTCGAGTTTAGGCGCAACCCGGCCGTGCCGATCTATCGATAGTGGAGTTGCGTTGATTCCTGCTGCTGATGTTGCAGCGGCAGCAGGCTGCTGTTGCGCGCTACCGGTGGTGGTGTCCGCGGGATAGGGCTGAGGGCTGAGGGCTGAGGAAGAGCGAGTTAGTCGGAGCCGGAGCTTTTGAGATTCGACCCGATCGGCTAATCGGAGTTGTGTTGAGTAAGCGGGTCCACTGGAGTAGGAGACTCTTTTCTCAGCCCTCAGCCCTCAGCCCTCAGCCCTTTCTCCATCCCAGCCTGGCGCCCCCAAAATGCAGCCAGGCCATCTCCCGGCTACGTGGCCTGAGCTTGCCCACCGGCAATGCGGCTATCTGTAAACTGAATGGAAGAATCGACAGCGCCCAAACAATGACAGCTGGCACTGTGGCTGGTTGCCGTTGTCGGCGAGGGTAATATCGCGTTGATGGATCCTGAGATTCTGGCGATAAGGCATGGCCGTGTTTGCAGAGCTCAAAAAGCGCCGCGTGTTTCCCCTGCTGGGTATCTACCTGGGTGCCGCCTGGGTCGGGGTGGAGTTCTCCAACTTCGTTGTTGAGCGCTATCACCTGTCGCAAGGTTGGGTAGATGCGTTGATCGCGCTGCTGGCGCTGATGTTGCCCGCAGTGCTGGTGTTCGCCTACAACCACGGCGCGCCCGGCCCGGATCGCTGGACCGCGACGGAAAGGGTGCTGCTGCCGCTCAATCTGCTGGTTGCGTTGACCGCGGCGGTGCTGGTCTTCGGCGATCGGCCGACCGGCGCGATGGCCGACACCCTGCAGCGCGCCGACGAGGATGGCCAGCTGGTCTCCAGCACCGTGGCTCGCGAGGGCTATCGACAGCGCATCCTGCTGTTCGGGCTGGATACCAAGAGCAACGCGGCAGAACTCAAGCCACTGGCCCTGGGTCTGCCCAAGATGATTGAAGCCAGCTTGTCCAGCGATCCATTTGTGGATGCGGAGTCGGTTACCACTACCGCCTGGTTGCTGGCCCGTCTGCGCCGCAGCGGCAGCAGCGACGGCAGCGGCGTGCCGGCGGCGTTGCGACGGCGCGTGGCCGAGGACGCGCGCTATGAGTGGATATTGAGTGGCGGTCTTGATGGTCAGAGCGGCGCCTGGAGCGCGACTTTCGAGCTAAGTTCGACCGCGCCGGGCGTCCAAGAGCAGCGGATCGAAGTGTCTGCCCCGCGCCTGACCGAGTTGGCCGACCGCATCAGTGGCGAGCTGCGTCAGATCATGGCCCGACAGATCGGCAGCCCCGATTTCGCCAGCGCTGCGACGCTGGACGAGCAGTACAGCGGCGACGATAAGGCAGTCGCGCTCTATTTGGCTGCACTGAGCGCGCGCAGTATAGACAACGATCAGCGCGCGGCTGCGGCGCTGCTCGACGAGGCGATAGCCCTGGACCAGAGCTTCGCTCGCGCTCACCTGCTGCGCGCCATGGTAGCGCTGGACGAAGGCCGGCAGGCTGATGCCCAGAGCGACCTGCGCAACGCGCTGGCGCACGACTATCGATTGGATGATCCGGCGCGCTTTACGGCTCGGTCAATCAGTTACGGCATCAGCAATCAGCCGGACAAGCGAATCGCGGTGTTGAAGCTGTGGACCGAGTTGCATCCGACCAGCGGTGAGGCACAACTGCAGCTGGCCATGTCGATGAACTTCTTCGGCGGCGACCGTCAGGAAACCTTGCGCGCATTCGAGCGCGCGCTGCAGCTCAATCCCAACGACACCTGGCTGCATCTGCGCCTGGCTGATCTGAAGCTGTCGTTGGGCGACCGCCAGGGCGCCCTGCAGGCGGCGCAGGCCTTTGCCGAGGCCGAACCGAAATCGGCCGAGGGTCCGCAGTCCCTGGGTCGATTGGCGCTGATCGACGGCGATTACGATGAAGCCATCCGCCAGGCCGAGCGTGCTGCCTTGCTGCGCCCGGATCTGGTCAATCCGCTGCTGGATCTGGCCGAGTACGCCGCTCTGCAGGGCGACTGGGAGGGCATGGAGAAGCAGCTGCAATCGGCCAGGACGGTGGCCAGCGAAGCCACTCAGCATGCCACCGTGGCCTGCGCCAGCGCGCAGCTGTACATGTTCCCCGGCTGGCGTGAGCGTGCACTGGCGCAGGCCGATAGATGCGCGGAGGTGGCCAAGGCCGTGGTGTCGCCATTGGTGCTGGCCATGGATATGAAGCTGCCCTTTTCCGGCCTGCGAACGGAAATGCAGGGCTTGGAAGCCACTTTGGCCGACATTGAACAGACTCTGGCCGGATTCGACGGTGAGATGCGCCAGGTTGGCGCCTTCGCGCGGATGTTTGCCTATCTGCATGCCGACATGGCAGATGAAGTCGAAGCGGAACTGGCGCAGCTGCAGGAGGTGCTCAAAGCCTGGAATCGCAGCGACCTGGACTTCCTGCTGCACATGGCACGCGGGCGCGTTGCGCAGCTGCGCGGGCAGTTCCAGCAGGCGGTCGCCCAGTTTGATCAGGGCCTGCTGCACTATGAGTCTTCAGGTCATCGCAACATGGGTGCCCGTGGCTTCCTGTGGGTGCAGATTTCGATGCTAGAGCAGCGTGTACGCACACTCGTCGATGGCGGACAGTCGGCCGTCGCGGTGCAGCGCGCGGAAGGGGCATCGAAACTCTATCCCGGCGTCGCCAATCTGCATCTGGCCTACGCCGAAGCGGCAGCAGCGGACGGACGGGAGGCGCTGGCGGAGCAGGCGTTGGCCAAGGCGGAGGCGCTGTGGTCTAGCGCAGACGCCCAGGCCGTGCCCAGCCTGCGCATCGCCCGGCTGCAGAGCGCCCAGCGTACCCTTTAGACCGATTGCACCCAACTTTGGGTTACCGAAATGGCGATTTCGGCAGACTCGGTTGTCGAGTTGTGTCGAATGTTACGGCCATATTGCGGGCAATGGTCGAATTCATCCCAGCGTGCAGCGTCGCGCAGGTATACTCGCGCACTACTTTTATAGGGAATGGTTCGCGTCGCGGAATCCTCGCCCAACGTCACAGTTGACGTGCCGTGGGCCGCGCCGACGCATCCGAGGCAGCGCTCTCTGGCCGGCTTCCAGTCGCCCGTGACCACCACAGGGGGTGCGGTCGGGCGTGATCGTCGCGGACCTTCCTCCGATGGACCCACTACTGCATGTCCGATTCCACAAGTCCGCCTGCTGAGACCATTGTTGCCACCTATCGCTTGCGCGCCGACGCAACAGCAGCTGAGCAAACTGCCCGCTTCATCGCCTATGAGCAAACCGTAGAGCTGCCGGAGCGGCTGATCACCGATCCGCGCTTGCTGGAAGGCGTGGTTGGTCGCGTTGAGAGTCTTGATGCCGACGGGCCGGATCACTTTGTGGCGCGCATCCGCTATCGTGCCGACTTGGCGTCGGCGCAGCTGGGGCAGCTGGTCAATCTGCTCTACGGCAATGTGTCGATGGCCGAGGGCATTCGTCTGGTCGGCGCCCAGCTGCCCGATGGCTTGCTCGAACACTTCCATGGCCCGGGATACGGCATCGATGGCATCCGCGCCTTGCTGGGCGTTTATGATCGGCCGCTGCTGGCCACGGCGGTCAAGCCGCGGGGCCTAAGCGATGCCGAGCTGGGCAAGCTGGCTGGTCAGTTTGCGCTCGGCGGTGGCGATATTGTCAAGGACGATCAGAACCTGGTCTCCACCGATTTTGAGAGCTTCAAGCGCCGCGTGGACGCCTGCGCCAAGGCGGTCGCTGCAGCCAACCGGCAAACCGGTCGCAACGCGCTGTATTTTCCGCATTTGGCGGCGCCAGACCAGGATCTGGATCGATACGCCGAGTTCGTCTTGGAACTGGGCCTGAAGGGCGTGCTGATGTGCCCGATGGTGCTTGGTCTGGACCGGGTCAGGCAGCTGAATCGGCGCTATGGGTTGATCTGCATGGCCCATCCGGCGCTTAGCGGCAGTCACACCCAAAGTCGCGACCACGGCATCGCCCATGACGTTTTGCTGGGTACGCTGTTCCGTCTGGCTGGCGCCGATATTTCGGTGTTTCCGGCTCCCGGCGGTCGCTTCCCGTACAGCGCGAAGGAGTGCGCCGATTTGGTCACCGCGCTGCGCGAACCGCTGGGCCAGCTGGGGCCGGCCTGGCCGTGTCCGGCCGGTGGGATGAGTTTTGATTCACTGCCGGGGCTATGCAACGACTACGGCAACGACTCGGTGCTGCTGATCGGTGGCTCGCTGCAGGCCCACAATGCTGACCTGAGCGTAGGAACGCGTAGCTATCAAGACTGTATCCGCCAGATCTGCGGTGAAAGGCTGGAAGAGCCGCAAACCGAATGGAGCTCCAGCTGCGAATTCGAGCCCGGGCCCAACGGCGAAGGTATCCACAGCCTGCTCAAATTCATTGAAGGCTTTCACTGGCAGCATCGCGACGACCGCAAGTACAAGAGCACCGAGGATGACTTTGCCCAGGTGCGCCGGGTCGAGCTGATCGGACGGCATGGCGAACAGGCCGATTTCGACCTGCGCTACTTCGAGATCGAGCCGGGCGGCTATACCTCGCTCGAGAAACACCTGCACACGCACGTGATCATTGCCGCACGGGGTGCCGGCGTGCTGATTACCGATGAGCTGCGCGACGACCTCAAGCCGATGGATGTAGCCTACGTCAAGCCCTTGGAAGTGCATCAGCTGCGTAACGAGAGTGATGCACCGTTTGGCTTTTTCTGCATCGTCGATCGCGAGCGCGACCGCCCGATGCGCCCGTGACCGGCTCTATGCGAAGATTCGGACCACTGCTAGTCCGGAGGCGTCAAACGGTGATCATTCGATCCGCTCTGCTCATCTGCTGTTTGCTAGGCGCTCCGCTGCTCGCCGAAGAAACCATCTATCGCTGCCGCGATTCCAGCGGTGAACTCAGCTTCAGCGACTATCCCTGCCCCAAGGGCAGCACCACCGAAGGCACGCGCGGCATCGCCACGGTGCCGCCGCCGAAGAAGGCCGATACGGCCGGCGTCACTCCGCTGTGCGGCACGGAAGGCGCCTGGACCATCACCCGCAGCGGTTTCGGTGCCGATTTTCGTGCGCAGCTGCCCGATCCGCAGCGCGCCGCTCTGGAGACCGCGCTGGGTGGGCTTGAATCCGGTGCGCCGGCAGAGATCCGCTGGCGCAAGAGCGGCGCTGGTGATCTGCATCTGTGCACCCGCTCCAGCCGCAACAAGCCGGTGGAAACGGTGGCGGCCGTGGACGGCACGGTGGTGATGTTTCGTGACGGTGTCGGTCAGCATCTCAACGACCCGCGCACGCCCGAAGGGCTGACCGAGCGCTGCAGCAATCTGGTGACCAGCTGCTATCAGCCGCCCAACACCAGCATCGACAGCTGCGTGCATCTGGCGCCGGTATGTAGCGTGACCCCAGCCTGGGATCAGCTCGAGGCCTGTTGTCCGCAGCTATGCAAGGACCGCTTCGCCAAGCGCCGCGCAGATGGTGAAGACGCCCTGCCGGCCTTCCTCGCCGTTCTTCACGAGCCGCCGGGTTGTATCGCGCCGAGGAGGTGACTCGAGACGGTGGGGGCGAGATCTGGGGCACGCTTGCGTTGCCTCAGCCTACGATGCTTTGGCTTTCGTAGTTTGCTTGCTCGCGAAGGCTGTTCGCTTGGCAGTACGCGGCATCTGATCGCGTGCAAGCACGCTTCTACCAAGAGCCGTGAGCGTCTCCGAGGACCTGCCAGGAGCGGCACGTCTTAGCGCTATGCGCTAACACGTCGGGCACACTGCGCTTTGCCCATCCTACGGATTTGCGCGGACCCTTGGCCGAAAGCAGTCTCTTCTCAGCCCTCAGCCCTCAGCCCTCAGCCCTAAAAGGTAGGGCATGCTGCGAACCGAACAGTTCACCATCGAAGTCGCGGCCGAAGCGGCACCCCTGTGCCCTGGGCCCTACAAGTTCCGCAGCGCCAAACGGCGCTGCGGAACGCAATCACCTACAGATCAAACTTAATCCCCTGCGCCAGCGGCAGGTCGTCGGACCAGTTGATGGTGTTGGTCTGGCGACGCATGTAGACCTTCCAGGCGTCCGAGCCGGACTCGCGACCGCCGCCGGTTTCCTTCTCGCCGCCGAAGGCGCCGCCGATCTCGGCGCCGGAGGTGCCGATGTTGACGTTGGCGATGCCGCAGTCCGAACCGGCGCAGGACAGGAAGCGCTCGGCGTTCTTGACGCTGTCGGTGAAAATCGCGCTGGACAGGCCCTGCGGCACCTCGTTCTGGATATCGATGGCCTCGTCGATGTCGGCGAAGGGCAACACATAGAGGATCGGCGCGAAGGTCTCGGTGTGAACCACGTCGTGGTCGTGCGGGACCCCAGTGATGATGGTGGGCTCGACGAAATAACCCTTGCGATCGGTCAGCGCCTTGCCGCCGGTGACGATGGTGCCGCCAGCCGCCTTGGCCTTCTCGCAGGCCGCCAGATAGCGATCCACCGAGGCCTGGTCGATCAGCGGGCCCATCAGCGTGGCTGGATCGGTGGGGTCGCCGATGCGCTTTTGCACCTGCTCGTAGCCGGTCTTCAGCTTGGCCACCATGTCATCGACCAGCGATTCGTGAACGATCAGACGGCGGGTGCTGGTGCAGCGCTGGCCGGCGGTGCCCACCGCGCCGAAGACGATCGCCGGGATCGCCAGCTTCTGATCGGCGGTCTGGTCGACGATGATCGCGTTGTTGCCGCCCAACTCCAGCAGCGAGCGACCCATCCGCGCAGCGACGCGCTCACCGACATGGCGACCGACGTGGCTGGAACCGGTGAAGCTGATCAGGTGGATGCGCCGGTCGTCGACGAAATCCTGCGCCATCTTGTTGTCGGCGTCGTTGATCAGGAAGAACAGATCCGGGAAGCCGGCGCCGCGCAGCGCGTCGTTGCAGATCTTCATCGAGGCAACCGCGCTGAACGGGGTCTTCGGCGAGGGCTTCCAGATGCTGATGTCGCCGCAGACCGCGGCCAGCATCGAGTTCCAGGCCCACACCGCGACCGGGAAGTTGAACGCCGAGATGATGCCGACCAGACCCAGCGGCTGGTACTGCTCGTACATGCGGTGGCCGGGGCGCTCGGAGTGCATGGTCAAGCCGTAGAGCTGACGCGACAGACCGACCGCGAAGTCGGCGATGTCGATCATCTCTTGCACCTCGCCATCGCCTTCGGGCTTGATCTTGCCCATCTCGGCGGCGACCAGGCTGCCCAGCGCATCCTTGTGCTTGCGCAGCGCATCGGCGCACAGACGCACCGCTTCGCCACGGCGCGGAGCCGGGGTGCTGCGCCAGACCTTGAAGGCCTCCTGGGCGCGCGCGATCACGGTTTCGTAGTCCTCAGCGGTGGTGCTGTAGACGGTGCCAATCACCTCGCCGGTAGCCGGCGATTCGGAAACGATCGGCGCGCCGCGGCTGCTGCTCCACTGATCTTGACCAAGATAGGTGCCGGACTCCTCCGTGCTCATGCCGAGCGCGGACAACAGGCTCTGTGCATTCATGCGCTGCTCCTTCGTTTTGTGAAATGCGAAGCCCCTGGCGCAACGATGTACTCGCGTCAGCGGCAAAAAAGTTGGCGTCCCGGACAGGAGTCGAACCTGTGGCCTGCGCCTTAGGAGGGCGCCGCTCTATCCAGCTGAGCTACCGGGACGGGGGAAGCGGGTAACCGGCGATGATAACAGGGTGGTGTTGGGGTTAGTAGGTTTAGGGCAGGCAAAGGCCCAGGGCATGGGGCCCAGGGCTCAGGGCTCAGGGCTCAGGGCCCAGCAAAGCAAGGTCCGGCGAGTTCGGCACTAATGGTCTTGCGCACCGACGCAACGGAAGGACTGTGGGCCCAGGGCAAGGAAGAGCAACAACAGCGAGCCGCGAAGCGCTCTTGATCTACTGGGCCCTTGGCCCTGAGCCCTGAGCCCTTGCCCGTCCTCAGCCCTCAGCCCTCAGCCCTAAACGGCGAATGCCCCATCAACTCCTCCCGCGCCTCAGCCAGCCCCGCGTGCTCATGATTGATCGCTACGCGTATCGCACGCCTGAAAGGCGCCAGGCGGATGTAGTGGGCTGAGCGGGTGCGCTGCGGCAGGAAGCCACGGGCCAGCTTGTGGTGACCCTGGGCGCCGGGCTGGAAGTGGGTCAGCCCTTCGCGCAGGCAGTACTCGATGCCCTGGTAGTAGCAGCATTCGAAGTGCAGTCCGCGGACTTCCTCAGTGCAACCCCAGTAGCGACCGTAGAGGGTGTTGCGGTCGCGCAGGCACAGCGCCATGGCGATCAGCCGCTGGTCGCGGCTGGCGATGACCGCGACCACGCCGGCACCCAGCGTGCGGCCCAGATCGGCGAAGAAGCGCTCGGTAAGGGCCGGAGTATTGAACTTGTCTTCGAAGGTGCGGCAGTACAGCTGATGCAGCTGGGCCCAGAGGTCCGAGTCGATCTGGTCACCGTGGCGAACCTCGATGCGCACGCCGGCAGCGGCAACGGCGCGGCGTTCGGCGCGGATGTTCTTGCGTTTCTTCTGCTCCAGTGCAGCGAGGAACTGATCGAAGTCGGCCCAGCCGCGATTGCGCCAATGAAACTGGATGTCGCCGCGCATCAGCCAGGGGTCGTGGGCGAAGGCGGCGGCGTCCTGATCAAGGAGGAAGTTGACGTGCGCCGAGCTGAGCTGGTGCTGTTCGACGATTTGCGCCAGCCCGGCTGCCAGTGCGCGGCGATGGGCGTAGGCATCGGCTCCCTCGGCGACCATCAGTCGCTGTCCGGGAACGGGGGAGTAGGGGATGCCAACCAGCAGCTTGGGGTAGTAGCGCTGTTGGTGGCGCTGGTGCGCCTCGGCCCAGGCCCAGTCGAACACGAACTCGCCGTGGGAGTTGCTTTTCAGATAGGCCGGGGCAACGCCGACCAGTCGGCCGTGCAGATGCAGGCTGACCGGAAATGGCACCCAGCCGAGGTCTTCGCGCAGGCTGCCGCTGCTCTCCAGACCATACAGGAAGGCGTGGCTGGTGAAGGGCTGATCGCTGTTGCGCAGGCCGTCCCAATCCGCGGCGTCGATGGCGCCGTAGCTGTCGTGGACGGTCAGGGTGTAGGACATGCTATCGGGGTTCGTCTGCTCGTCGCGTGGGTGCAAAGCTGCCGGGACGCCAGTCTAGGCAGCCGCTGGTGACCGTTTCGTCCGCGAGTTGATCGTCAGCCGAACGCAGCAGCGCGCGGTGCACCCGCCGTGCCGACGCCGACCAGGGCGACAGCATAGCGCCGGCCCAGCGCAGCGGCAGGGTAGGGAAGCGGCGCAGCCGGCAACCAGGCACGCTGTCGGCAATGTGCGCCAGGATCTGCGCCAGACTCAGCCTTTCGGCTCCGCCCAGCTCCAGCGTCTGGCCGACCGCCGCGCCTTCGACGCACTGCTTGATCGCCTCGGCCAGGTCCGCCACGTGCAGCGGCTGGCGTAAACCGCTGGCGGTCATCGGCGCCGGCAGCCAGCCGCGCTCACGAGCAAAACGAAGGGCGGGGGCGACCGTGTGATCGCGGCCGGCACCGTAGAGCAGGCAGGGGCGGAGCAGGGTGAGCCTGGCGCCGATCGCCTCGGATCGATGGCGCAAGCGCTGCTCGGATTGGTCAAGCAGATCGGCAACGCGGCGCTCTTCGCCCGCCGCCGAGGATCGCTTGTGGCGCAGCGAGACCGAGCCCACCGCAATGACCCGCTCGACGCCTTCAATCGCGTCGAACCAATGCGAGAAATCGCTGAGTGGCCCGAGGCTGATCACCGTCGGCGGCGCATGGCTGATCTCTGAGAAGCCGCCCGCCTGCCAACGCACCCCGGGTCGATTGGCGGTCGGCCGCCGACTGACCGCGATCAATCGGTGACCGTTCGCACTGAGCAATGGCAGCAGCGGCTCGCCGATCTGCGAGCTGGCGCCGAAGATGAGAGTCTCGGCGCTCATGGGACGCCCGGACGGGCGAGGGCACAGGACTCACGGGCCGAGTGGGTAAGGGCCCAGGACGCAGGGCCCAGGGCCCAGTACCGTACGAAGCCGCACGCTCTTGCTTTTTCTGGGCCTAGACGGGTGAGGGCACAGGGATCAGGGCCCAGGGCCCAGTACCGTACGAAGCCGCACGCTTCTGCTC
>JAUIFV010000103.1 GCA_030430155.1 Gammaproteobacteria bacterium | reverse complement strand
GACCATGAACACCGCCAGTGCCAGCGCGAAGATGAGCGAATCAAAGGAGCGCAGCATCTCCTCGTTCTGGCCCACGACCCGCACCTCCACACCCGACGGCAAGACAACGTCGCTCAGCTGAGCCTGGAGCCCGGCAACTGCGGTACCGAGGTCGCCGCTGGCCAGATTGGCCTGAATCAGGGCGATGCGCTCCTGGTCGGAGCGACGTATCTCGCCCGGTCCCTGGGTCACTTCCAGCGTCGCCACCGCTTCCAGCGGCACCGGTCGTTCGGCGTCGGGATTGACCAGCAAATTGCGTAGGTCGGCCACCGAATTGCGGTCCACCTCACGTGAACGCACCAGCACATCGATCTTTCGATCACCCAGGCTGTAACGGGTGGCAATCTCGCCGCGCACCTTGCGCACCACCTGATCGGCAATTTCGCGCACGGTCAGACCCAGTGCGCCGGCCTTTTCCTGATCAAAGCGGATCCTGACTTCGGGATGTCCCTGCTCTATGCTGGACTTGACGTCGGCGAAGGCCGGGTTGGCGCGCATCGCCGCCAGCACCATCGCACCGCCGCGCTCCAACTGCTCCAGCTCATAGCCGGCGACTTCGACTTCCACCGGGGTGGCAAAGCTGAACAACGCCGGTCGACCAAACTTGGCTTCAGCACCGGGTATCCGGTCGGTGAGCTGACGCAGGCTGGCCAGGACCCGGGCTTCCTCGCTAGAAGCGACGCTGGAATCAAGGTCAATCAATAGCTTGGCAATATTCTCACCGGCCTCGGTAGGGTTGGCATCGAGCCGGGTGCCGCTTCCGGAAACGGCGTAGATGCGCTCGACCCCAGCCACCTCCATCGCCCCCTGCTGCAGCTGCGCCACATAGCGATCGGTGGCAGCCAGCGGGGTACCAGGCGGCATCTTCAGGTCCAGCGTGATTTGGCCCTGGGCGAATTCAGGAATCAGTTCCAGACCCAAACTGCGCAGCGCAGCATAGGACAAGCCCATGAAAGCGACCGCGACCAGTAGCACGGCGGTCAGATTGTTCAGTGCCGTGGGCAGCATTCGGGCGTAGGCCGATTCCACTGCCGCGTAGCCGCTCTGCACCACGCGCGCCGGTCCAGCGAGCAGCCATTTCAGCGCCGCTACGGGCAGCGCGGCAATCCACATCATGAAGGCCACCACCGCGGTCAGCTTCGACGATGGCTCGCGATCGGCCTTTTCATCGACGAAGGCCGTCGGCGCGCGCGCTTCCAGGCTTGCCAACATCGGTATCAGCGTGACCGCGACCACCAGCGAAATCAGCAACGCAAAGGTCACCGTCAGGGCCTGATCGCGGAATAGCTGACCAGCAATGCCCTCGACGAAAACCAACGGCAGAAACACCGCGATGTGGGTCAAGGTAGAGGCCGTGATCGCCATCCCTACCTCGCTGGCGCCCTGCACCGAGGCCTCCAGCACTCCCAGACCTTCGCGGCGCAGCCGCGCGGTGTTCTCCAACACGACGATGGCGTTGTCCACCACCATGCCGGTGGCCAGCGCGATGCCGCCGAGGGACATCACGTTGAGGGTGATGCCCAGCTGCTGCATGAAGAAGAAGCTGGTGATGATGGAGACCGGCAGCGACAGCGAAATCACCACCGTGGCCCAGCCGTTGCCCAGGAACAAGTAGATGGTCAGGATGGCCAAGATACCGCCCAGCAGGGCACTCTGAATGACTTCGGCAATCGATCCTTCGATGAAGATCGATTGATCGTCAACCACCTCCAGGCTGGCGCCCGCTGGCAGTTCCTTGCGCAGCCGCTCCAACGCGCCCTGCACCTTCTTGGCCACTGTCACGGTGTTGGCATCACCCTCCTTGTAGACCGCGATCTCAACCGACTCACGACCGTCAATGCGGATAATCGCCTCACGTTCCTTGAAGCCGGAGCTGATCTCGGCAACATCCCGCAACCGCACCATGCGCCCATTCGGCGCGGCCACCACCATCTCGCGCATCTCGTCCAGAGTGACAAACTGGTTCAGAGTGCGAACCAGAAAGCGTTGACTGCCCTCTTCCACTCGACCGCCGGAGATATTGACGTTCTCGCGCCCCAGCCGCTCGATCACGGTGTTCACGCTCAGACCCAGCTGGGCCAGCTTCTGCTGATCGACCGCAACCTGGATCTCATCTTCTAAGCCGCCGCCTACCTTCACTGCGGCTACCCCGTCCAGCGGCTCCAGGCGCTTGGTCAGCTCCTCATCAGCGTGCCGGCGCAGGCTCTTCAGCGCGGTTTCGGTGTTCTCCTGATCCGCAGCCAGCAGCCCCAGCCGCACCACCGGTTGCGTAGACGGATCGAAGCGCAGTAGCTGTGGCCGCGTCGCCTGCAGCGGCAACTGCAGCAACTCCAATTTCTCGCGCACGTCCAGCCCGGCCTGATCCATGTCGGCGCCCCAGGCGAACTCCAAGATGACATCGGACTGGCCGGTGCGCGACACGCTGGACACGCGGCGCACGTTCTTGACCACACCAACCGCTTCTTCGATCGGCTCCGATAGCAGATTCTCGATCTCGGTCGGCGCGGCGCCCGGAAATTCCGAGCGCACCGTCAGGGTCGGGTAGGACAGGTCGGGCAGCAGATTGACCTTCAGCCTGCTCAAGCCGATGACTCCAAACAGCAGCATCAACAGCGTGAACATGAGGATGGTTACCCGCCGCCGGGTAGCCAATTCAATGACGTTCACGGCTTAGCTCCCTTCGACCCGGGCTTCGTTCTTGGCCAGATGAGCAGTTTGTGCTGCGCTTCCGCCGGGCACTTCTGCCGGCGGGTTCAACACCTGCACCTTGGTGCCCTCGCGCAGTCCGGACTGCCCCAGCGTGACCACGATGGCGCCGCTGTCCAGGCCGTCGCGAATCTCCGCTACGCCGTCGCCGACGTGACCCAGAGTCACTGGCTGTCGGCGGGCCACGCCGTCGGTATCGATCTGGTACACGGCCGCATCCTGGTCTTCGGCCAGCAGCGCCTGACGCGGCACCACCAGCACCTCATCGCGCACGTCAAAGACGATCGCCAAACGACCGAACATGCCCGAGCGCAAACGGCCCTGCTCGTCGCGGAACTGGGCGACCACCCGGAAGGTGCCTGAGGAAGCATCGACCACCGGGCTAACTCGCGCCACCACGCCTTCGAATGCCACACCTGGGACTGCATCAACCAGCATCTTCACCGGCTGACCGGCAGCGATCACCTGCATCTCCCGCTCCGGCACCGCGACCACCGCTTCCAGCGGATCGAAGTCGTCGATACGGAACAGGCTCTGATTCATCTGCACCAGGTTGCCCTGCTTGATCAAACGCTGACTGACCACGCCGCTGATCGGCGCGCGAATCTGGGTGTAGGACAACTCCAGCTCCTGCATCGCCACCACGGCGCGCTGGGTCTCCACCGCAAAACGCACCTGATCAAAGGCGTCGTTGGCGATCAGCTTGCGCTCGAACATCTTCTGGGAGCGGCTCAGATCGCTTTCCAGCTTGGCCAGATCGGCCTTGGCCTGGGCCAGCGACAGGCGCTGGCGATCCGACTCCAGTCGGGCCAGCACGTCGCCCTTGCTGACCGGGTCGCCCTCCTCCACCAGCACCTGCAGCACCACGCCGCTGGATTTGGAGACCACCTCGGAAACCGCCACCGCCTCCAGCGTCGCGGTGCCCTGGAAGGCCTGAGTGACCGGCGCGCGGCGGGCGGTGGCGATCTCCACCGGCACCCGCGCCTCGACGGTCTTCTTCTCGCCTTCGGCGTCTGCGTTGGCGGTGCCATTGGCGGCGGAGTCCGACTGCTGACCGCAACCGATGATCGCCAAAGATGCAATGGCGGCTAGGACGAAGGAATAAGCGGGCCGATTCATGTTCTGCTCACTGGTTTGGAAGGTGTGTTACCAGAGTAGGACACCCATACGGAACAATCATGGGCATGAAGTCATGTACTGCGTCTTTGTCAGACTAGATTCAGCAAAAGGTCCCATTTGGATTGGATACAGCGTCGCCGCCAGCGGTTGCGAGCGTTTGGCGACAAAGGCGCGAATGCCCAGCCAGCACCAGCCTGACAGATCGGGCGCGACGGCGATGTCGCGATTCGCCCAACGGTCAACTGATCTGGCCCAGCAGGCGAGAGGGACAACTTTCTCGCGAAGCCCTATAATCGGCGGCTTCCGCGCCAGGCGCGGGTCACGTTCATCGAATCCGGGGAAAACGCCGATGAGGCAACTGAATGCCATGGTGCTAGCACTGAGCGCCTTCGCTGCGGCTGCGGCTCCCGCCTATGCTGAGGGAGATCCTGAGCGCGGCGAAGTCCTTTTCTACACCTGCACCGGCTGCCATGGGATTGCCGGGTATGCCAACACCTACCCGACCTACAAAGTGCCGAAGATCGGCGGCCAGAACTACGAGTATCTGGTCACCGCGCTGACCGCCTACCAAAGCGGCACTCGCGCACACCCCACCATGCGCGCCCAGGGTGAGAGTCTTTCCACCCAGGATATCGAAGACATCGCCAGCTTCCTGGCGTTGGAAAAGAAGCAGAATTAAGGAGCAGTCATGCGTCGGTACCTACTCGCTGCAAGCCTCGCGCTGCTCGCCGCCTCGCCCGCCATGGCCGGTGATGCCGGAGAAGGCCAGAAAAAATCCCAACCCTGCCAGGCCTGTCACGGCGTTGACGGCAACGGCATCGGCGATCCGCAGTACCCGATCATTGCCGGTCAGTACGAGGACTACCTGTTGCACTCGCTGCGCTCCTACAAGGACGGCAGCCGCGAGAACCTGATCATGAGCGGCTTCGTCGCCACCTTGAGTGATGAGGACATGGCCGACCTGGCCGCGTACTTTGCTGCGCAGAAGGGACCGTTGCAGGATTTGCGGCATATTGAGGATTAGGAGCGCTGTTGGCGTTTCAAGTGTAAGGGCCCAGGGAATAGGGCCCAGGGCCCAGTGGGGCCGACATGGTCGCGGCGATCGATTCTTTCTGGGCCCTGGGCCCTGCTCTCTCGCTCCAGACTACCCCGGCGGCCAACTCAACTTGCGCCCCGCCAGCAGGTGCAGGTGCAAGTGATACACCGACTGCCCGCCGTCGGCATTGCAGTTGATCACCGTGCGATAGCCGGCCTCGGCGAAGCCTTCCTGTTTGGCGAAGGCCCGCGCCGCCAATAGCAGCCGCCCCAGCAGCTCGGCCTCGTCGTCGGCAGCGTCGTTGAGCGTCGCAATGGGCGTTTTGGGAATGAACAGCACGTGCACCGGGGCCTGCGGATTGACATCGCGGAAGCCGAGCAGATGCTCGTCCTCGTAGACGATGTCAGCGGGAATCTCGCGGCGGATGATCTTGCTGAATAGGGTTTCGCTCATTCCTGAATACTCCCGAGTTCGCAGCGGGCAATACTAACCTGCGGGAAGCGCAAGGCGGCCTCGATTCAGATTGGCAGCTCGACCACCGCCATTGGCGGGCCGATCAAACCTTCAACCGCCCGCCAAAAGCATGCGCCAAGGTCTGCCTATCAACATACTCAAGCTCGCCGCCCACCGGTATACCGTGGGCCAGGCGGGTGACCTGGGCGCCGCCGGCGGTGGCGATTTCGGTGATGAAGTGGGCGGTGGCTTCGCCTTCGACGGTGGGGTTGGTGGCCACGATCACCTCGCTCACCGGGTGGTCGGCGAGCAGATCGGCCAGCAGGGTCAGACCCAGCTCGGCCGGACCGACCCCATCCAGCGGCGACAGCCGTCCGTGCAGCACGAAATAGCGACCGCCGTAGCCGGTAGCCTGCTCCAGTGCGTGGAGATCGGCGGGTGATTCGACCACGCAAAGGATCTCGGCGCTGCGCTGGGGATTGCGGCATATCGCGCACAGCTGGTCTTCGCAGTAGTTGCGGCAGCGGCTGCAGCGGCGGATCCGCTCGGCCGCCGCGGCCAGCGCACGGCTCAGCCGCTGCGCCGGCAGACGCTCGCCTTCGAGGAGCGCAAAGGCCATCCGCTGCGCGGTCTTGCGGCCTACCCCCGGCAGCAGCTTGAGCGACTCGATCAGCTCTTCCAGGGCGTCGGCGGCCATCGTCGGTCTGGGCTGCCGTTCAGAACGGCAGGTTCATTCCAGGCGGTAGATTCATTCCGCCGGTGGCTTCCTTCATTCGCGACTGCGACACCTCGGCGACCTTGTTGACCGCGTCGTTGATCGCCGCCACCAACAGATCCTCGGCCATCTCCGGGTCGTCCTTGAGCAGGTCGCGATCGATGCGCACTCGCCGTGCCTCGTGGCGACCGTTCATCACCACGCTGACCAGATTGCCGCCGGCCTGGCCTTCCACCTCGGTCTGCGCCAGCGCCTCCTGCGCCTCCTTCATGCCCTTTTGCAGCTGCTCTTGCATCTTCTGCGCCTGCTGCATCAGCTGTGCCATTTGCCCACGCATCATTGCTTCATCCTCCAGTTGATTCGTGCGTCAGTGCAGCTCATTGACCCGCTGCGCGCCGAATTCGTTGATCAATGCCTGCGCCACCGGATCGCTCTGCAGCGCTTGTTCGGTGGCATCGGCCTGGGCCCGCTCCGCCTGCTTCTGCGCCGCGGCCAGGGTGGCGTCCGACTTGCCGCCGCGATCAACAATCAGCTTGGCCCCGCCGCTGTGCTCTTCCACCACTCTGGCCAGCTCGGCCAGGGTGAAATCGCTAAGCAGATACTCGCAGCCCTCGCTGAGCGCCAGGCGCCACTGCTGCTGGTCGAACTGACGCGGCTCCAGGCGTAGCGCCAGTTCGCGCAGCGGTCCACGCAGCCCTTCGGACTCCACCATGCTCGCCCAGCGCTGCGCCGGCTCAGCGGCGCTGTCATGCTCAGCCTTGCTCGCCGGGCTTGCCGCCGGGGCCGGCGCTGCTCGCGATTCGGCTACGGTGTGCTGTGCACGTGACGGCGAACTGTCGGCTGCCGCTGTGCGCGGCGCGCTCGGACGCGCACCCGCTGAACCAGCACCGCCGCCACTGGCGGATCCGCCCGCCGGCTCGAAGGCGAGCAAACGGACGATGGCCATGGCGAAGGCAATGCGCGCATCCGGCGCGTGCTTGAGCTCGCCCACTGCCGCGTTAAGCAGCTGATAGTGCAGCTGCACCAGTTCCGGCGACAGCGCCTGCGCCCACGCCTGCAGGTGCTGTTCATCAACCAGCGCCGAGTCGCCCTCGGCGCCCAGCAGCTGGCGCACCGCCACATCATGGGTCAGCTCGATCAGATCCTGCACCACCCGTGCGTATGACGGCGAGCGCGACTCCAGCTGGGCCAGGGCAGCAGAAACCCGCTCCCTGTCGCTGGCTACCAGCGCGTCATACAGCTCGATCAGCTGGCCGCGGCCCACCGCACCGAGCATCCGCTGCACCTGCTCGGCGCGCACCTCGCCGGCGCCATAGGCCAGTGCCTGATCGAGCAGGCTCAGTCCGTCGCGCAGGCTGCCATCGGCGCTGCGGGCAATCTCGTCCACCGCCTCGGCATCAAATGCGACCTCCTCGGCGCCGAGGATGTGGGTCAGCTGGCCGGCAATCTCTGGGCGCGTCAGTCGGCGCAAATTGAACTGCAGGCAGCGCGACAGCACGGTCACAGGCACTTTTTGCGGATCGGTGGTCGCAAGCAGGAAACGTACGTGTTCGGGCGGCTCTTCCAGCGTCTTCAGCAGCGCATTGAAGCTGCTTAGCGAGAGCATGTGCACCTCGTCGATGAGGTACACCTTGCAGCGACCGCGCGCTGGCGCGTAGACCACCTTGTCGAGCAGGTCCCGGGTGTCGTCCACACCGGTACGCGAGGCGGCATCGATTTCCATCAAATCGGGATAGCGGCCGGCGCTGATGTCGACGCAGGCGCTGCACTGCCCGCAAGGCTCGGAGCTGACCCCTTGTTCGCAGTTCAGCGATTTGGCCAGGATCCGCGCGATGGTGGTCTTGCCAACGCCGCGGGTGCCGGTGAACAAAAAGGCGTGGTGCAGGCGGCCGCTGCTCAGACCGTTGACCAGCGCCTGGACCACGTGCTCCTGACCGACCAACTCGGCAAAGCGCTGGGGCCGCCACTTGCGCGCCAGAACCTGATAGCTCATCGCTGCGCGCACCTCCCGGCCAAGGGGTGAAGGGTGGCGCCCCCTGCCAGCTGAACCCCGGCGCTCGGTTGAACCGCTACCGTTGCTCCCTTCCGGGCCTGGCGGAGTTTACGGCCGCCCGACGCGGGGGACTGACAGAGGACACCATTGAAAACGGACGCGCCACTACCGCCGGCGTCGCCACTGAAGCATTGCTGCCACGCCGCCTCACAGCGGCGCATCAGTATCGGCATCTGCAAAACACCTGCACAATCCGGCTTGGATTGCCGACGTTATTCAAATGCCGCAAAGGATGGCGGAGAGAGAGGGATTCGAACCCTCGATACGGGTATAAGCCGTATACACACTTTCCAGGCGTGCTCCTTCAACCACTCGGACACCTCTCCGCGGTGCTTGGCGCTGCGATTCCACACGCCAAGGATACTACCCAGACCCTGTCCGTGGGCCCGCGCCGAGTGAGCCTCGGCGAAAAGGGCGCTAAGGGTAGCGAAAGGTCCGGCCGGTAACAACCATTCGATGCCTGATTCCAACAGATTTATGCGCCCTTAGCCCGCATTGTTCACGAACGTTCGTAGACCTGCGCGGCGAGCTCGCGCAGCCGCGCCAGCGGGTCGTTCTGCGGCAACACCTCGACCTCGGGCTCCTTGCGCAGCCAGGTCAGCTGTCGCTTGGCCAGCTGACGGGTGGCAAAGACTGCTCTATCGCGCGCCTCGGGCAAGTCATAGTCGCCGTTCAGATGTGCCAGTAGCTGTCGATAGCCGACGCTGCGCAGCGCCGGTTTGTCGGCGCTGTTGCGTGGATCGGCGGCCAGCTCGGCCACTTCGGCCACAAAGCCAGCGGCCAACATCTGATCCAGGCGCTGCGCGATGCGCTGGTGCAGCCAGGCCCGGTCGGCCGGCAGCAGGGCGCAGGCGAGCAGCGGATAGCCTTGCTGTTCGGACTGCTTCTGCTGCTCGCTCAATGGCCGGCCGGTCAGCTCTATCACTTCCAGCGCGCGCAGCAGCCGCTGCGGATCGTTGCGATGGATGCGCGCGGCGGCCGGCGGATCGACCGCCTTCAGGCGCTGATGCAGCGCCAGTGCGCCCAGCTCATCCAGCTCCATGCTGAGCCGTTCGCGCAGTGCCGGGTCGGCCGATGGCAGCGGCGAGAGCCCGCGGGCCAGCGCCCGATAGTACAGATGTGTACCACCCACCAGCAGCGGCAAGCGCCCCTGCGCATGCGCCTGATCTATCGCGGCAACGGCATCTTCGACAAAGTTGGCGGCCGTATAGCTCTCCCAGGGCTCGCGAATGTCGATCAGCCGATGCGGCACCTGGGCCTGCTCGGCCGCACTAGGCTTGCCGGTGCCGATGTCCATGCGCCTGTAGATCTGCGCCGAATCGACGCTGATCACGGTCACTGCGCGCTCGGCGGCCAGGGCGTAGCCCAACGCCGACTTGCCAATCGCGGTGGGCCCGAGCAGCGCCAGCGCCCGCGGCGGCTGGTCCTTGGAACCCGTCCGCACTGCGGTCACCGTCACAGGCCTCGGGCTGGAGTAGAACTGGACGCTGCCGTGCTGCCGCGACGCATGCTGCCCGTCATCCCGGCCTTGAGCCGGGATCCAGCGTCCTTGCAGACGCCGTGCAAGCAACAGGAGCACTGGGCCCCTGCTTTCACGACAGCGACCGGAAGCCCTCGCCACCGACCAAGGCCAAAGTCTCTGCGCGTGCTCGGCAAGTTCATAAACAATGCGTACTAAGGCTTGGCGAACTCCGGTTTCACCCGCATTTCCTTGAGCAATCGATGGGCGCCATCCACCGCGTCCATGATCCACAACATGTAGCGCACATCGACCAGGATGGCGCGGGTCAGACGCGGGTTGAACAGCCAGCCTGAGGACATCGACTCGTAGTTGCCATCGAAAGCCAACCCGACCAATTCGGCGCGGGCATTGAGTGCCGGCGAGCCGGAGTTGCCGCCGGTGATGTCCAGCGAAGCCAGGAAGTTGACGGGCACTGCGCCGAGTTCGGGATCAACGTAGCTGCCGAAGCGCTGCTCGGCGATGGCGTCCAGCTGCGCTCGCGTGGCGTCAAAGGGATCGCTGCCGGTGTGCTTTTCCACCAGACCGTGCAAACGGGTCTGCGCCGAGTAATTGACCGCGTCGCGTGGCGAGTAGCCCTCAACCTGGCCATAGCTGATCCGCAGCGAATTATTGGCATCGGGATAGACCGGCTGCTGCAGGCTTTCTCTGTAGGCGATCAAAGCGCTCATGAAGGCCGGGCGCAAGTGGTATTCCTGACCCTTGATCCGCTCGCCCTCCTGCTCCAAACGCAGCACTGCCGGCATCAGCGCGACCGCCATTTGCAGCGCGCTGTCATCGGCGCCGCGAAAAGCGCCGGCCTTGGTCTTGAACCATGTCTCGCGGGTTGCGGCATCGCCCAACTGGGTGCCGGCGTAAAGCGCTCCCAGACGCGCATCCAGGTCCGCGCCGCCGTCGGCGTCGCGCTGCAGCCATTGGTCCAGCTCGGCAATACGCTGAGCCTGCCCCAAAGCCAGATAGCGACGCAGCAGATCGGCAACCAGGGCCCGATCCACCTGCGCATCGAAGCGCCTGTCCAACTGCGCCAATCGACCCTGGATGCGCACCTCGTCACGCTGCTGGTAGCCGTACTCACGCTGCGGATCGGGTTTCTCCCGCTCCAGCGCCACTCGATACAGATCCCTTGCGGTGGAGAACAGCCCGGTGCGCCACAGCTGGCTCCAGATCAGATCGCGCTCTCGCTGCGCGCGCTGCTCGGCGAGCAGTTGATCGAGCGCATCGCGCTGCTCACGGTAGCCGGGCACCGCTTCCGGGTTGGCCGCCAGCCACGCTTCCATCGCCGTTTCCAATCGGCGCTTCTCGGCGACCACATCGAGCTTGGCAAAGCCATCAAGGTTGCCCTGGAAATTCTTCAGCCCGTTGTTGAGCGAGGCCACATTGGCGGCGTACTTGATCGCCGCTTCCGGTCTGCCGGCGGTCTGCTCGGCGATCAGCGCCAGCTGCGCGCTGTAGTACTCGATGTAGGTGGGGTAGCCCCATTCAATGGCGTCAGCCACTTCGCCAGCCAGCCGGTAGCGGTTGGTGCGTCCCGGGTAACCGGCCACCATCACGTAATCACCGGGTTGCACGCCGTCCTTGTTCACCTTCAGATAGGACTTGGGTCGGTAGGGCACGTTGGCGGACGAGTGGTCGGCCGGCTTGCCGTCCGGGCCCACATAGGCGCGCAAGAAGGCGAAATCACCGGTGTGGCGAGGCCAGATCCAGTTGTCCACATCGCCGCCGAACTTGCCGATCGCCTGCGCCGGTGCGTAGACCAACCGCACGTCGCGAATCTCCATCTGGCGGACCAGATTGAACTGCAGTCCGCCGTGGATCACGTAGACGTCGCAGCGCACCCCACCGCCCTGCTCGCATTCGGCGACCAGCGCCTTGGAGCGGGCATCGACCTGGTCATAGCGGGCGTTGCCGTCGGCCAGCTCGGCCAGGCCTCCGCCCACCTGCTCGCTGACGTCGCTGATCTGTGTGGTGACGTAGATGCGCTGGGTCGGCTCCACCGGCAACTCTTCGCCCAGAGTCTTGGCCAGAAAACCCTCGTCAAGCAGGTTTCGTTCGGCGCTGGAGTTGTACTGGATGCCCCTGTAGGCACAGTGGTGGTTGGTTACCGCAAGCCCGGTCGGGGAGACGAACGAGGCGGTACAGAAGCCCAGCCCAACTACCGCATTGAGCGGGTAGGCGGTCAGGTCGGTCAGCCGCTTGGGATCGACCTTGAGACCCGCGTCGGCCAGCGATTGCTCGATCTGCGGCAGCTGGCCGGGCTGCCACATACCCTCAGCCGCGATCGCGGGCAGAGTGCAGGCCAGGGTAAATACGGACACGGCGAGTCGGCGCACGGGGGACTCCAACAATGACAGCGAAAATGGGGGCGAACGATAGCACCGCAGGTCCGACGTGAGCAGCGGCACAGGTCGTTGCCAATTCAACTCTTGCTCGCTTTGCGTCCGCAGGAGCAGCAAAAACTGACCCTTGGCGTCACATTTGCGACGAAACCTTGACGGATGTCACAAATTCATACAGTATCGCGCCGTGATCTGACCTATACGGTCATTTTGTGACATAGAGTGCAGATACCGACCGTGAAACGGCATATCGTCAAGCCTCGAATCACTACGCAACCGGCATCGACCTGAAGGATGGACAGCATGAAGCTCTTGGTGAAAACGTTGGCCTTCGGTCGCTCCTGGATGCTGCGCCGTCAACTCAGCGAAGTCGAGCGGGCCATTGAAGGGCTCAACGCCGAACAGCGCCGTGCCCTGCATGCGCTGACCCAGCGCGAGTTCAGCGCCGCCAGCAAGCTGGAGATCCCGCACTTCTATTGCAGCGAAGGGCATGATCGCTACTCGCCTTGGGGTCGCGGCACCGAAGTTGCCATGGAGCGAGTGCGCTCGGGCAACCAGACCCTGATGCTGCGCGGTCTGGCGCTGTGGCTGGCGGTGGCCTATCACGAGACCAAAGACGTCGGCTACGCGCAAATCGAAGTGCTGCACCGTCGCGTACTGCGCTCGGTGCGCCGCCTGCGCGAGTCGGTCGAAGGCCGCCGCGCGGTACGCGCTGAACTTTCGATGGCCGAGGCTGTCTAGACAGACATCAGCATGGCCCGTACGGCAGACGGGCGACCCCGGGTCTGGGAGAGCAATATTGAGGCGCCTTTTTAGGCGCCTTTTTTTTGGCAAAAAAAGGCGCGGTTTTACGGTTTTACGTTTTAGGTTTTACGAAAGAGCAACAGCCGGTTGAACTTGCAGCCCTCACAACTCGGCACGCTCTTGCTCCTTCGTAAACCGTAACAACGTAAAACGTAACAACCGTCTTTATCACCCCCGATGCTTGCCGCCCGTCCAACCGCCCTGGGTCAGCACCTTATCGCCCAACGCTGCCGGCCCGGACTCCAACTCCGTTGCCATTGAATCATTCCAGCGGTTGAGGAAGCCGTAGAGACAGACGGCGGCGAGGATCTCGACGATCTGCTCCTCGCTCCAGTGCTCGCGCATGCGCTTCATCAGCGCCTCGTCGACCTGATTCGGCACCGCACCTGCGGCCAGCGCGTAGTCCAGCGCCACCCGCTCAGCCTCGCTGTACAGCGGGCTGCTCTGGTACTCCCACAGCGCCTCGACCTTTTCTGGAGCAACGCCGTGGATCTGCGCGGCGACCAGCGAGTGGGCCATGCAGTACTGACAGCCGGCCGCTCGCGAGCAGAAATGCGCAATCAATCGCTTGAAGCCCAGATCCACCTCACCATCGGCGTCCATCACCGCATTGGTGAGCACCCCGAAGCCCTGCACGATCTTGGGCCGACGCTGCAGCGTCAGCAGCGAATTGGGCACAAAGCCCAAAATGCGCTCGAATATCGCAAAGCTCTCGGCGAGTTCGGGGTGGGTGTCGGCGGGTAGGGGGGAGAGGTGGGCCATGGTCGGGGGGTCCAGTAGTCAGTCGGGGAGGTTTTACGTTTTACGTTTTACGCTTAACGTTTAAAGCCCAAGCACTCGCTAGCGCTCTGTCTCTTAACGTAAAACGTAAAACCTAACACGTAAAACCAAATCGTTTAATCCGCCAACACCGTCCTCCCCCGCGCCCACTCCCGCAGCGCCTCGACCTTCTCCGCCATCACCACCGACAGCGGGCGGGTGCGGCGTAGTTCGGCGAGCAGGTGGGTGTTGCTCAAGGGGACTTGTTCGGCGTGGGCGGCGTAGAGTGCCGAGACGATGGCCTGCTCCAGCTCGGCACCGGAGAAGCCTTCGGCGAGTTCGGCCAGCCGCGCCAGCGCGAAGCCTTCAGGCTCGATCTCGCGGCGTTTCAGGTGCAGTTCCAGCACCTCCTTGCGCACGTCCGCATCGGGCAGATCGACAAAGAAGATCTCGTCGAAGCGACCCTTGCGCAGCAGCTCTGGCGGCAGCTGTTCGATCGCATTGGCGGTGGCAACCAGGAACACCGGATGCTTGCGCTCGGCCATCCAGGTGAGCAGGAAGCCCAGCACCCGGCGGGAGACGCCGTCATCGGCGCTGCCGCCTGCCAGCCCTTTCTCAATCTCGTCTATCCACAGCACGCAGGGCGTCATCTGATCGGCGCGATCCAGCGCTTCACGCAGGTTGCGCTCAGTCTCACCGTGGAACTTGTTGTAAAGGCTGGCCATTTCCAAACGCAGCAGCGGCACGCCGAAGCCGCCGGCAATGGCCTTGGCGGCCAGGCTCTTGCCGCAGCCCTGCACGCCCAGCAGCAGCACGCCGCGCGGCGGATCCAACTGACCGCTGGGGGTTTCGCCGCGGAACACCGCACGGCGCTGCGCCACCCAGCGCTTCAGCGCATTCAGGCCCGCGATGTCGTCGAGCTTGGCGTCGTCGATCTCAAAATGCAGCACCGAGCTGTCGCCGAGCAGTTCGAACTTGAGCTTGGCCGCAACCGCGACATCATTGGCGGTGAGCGCACCATCGTGGACGATCAAGCGCCGCGCGATGCGCCGCGCGTCGCTCAGACTCAGACCGCGCAGGCAGCGAGCGATGGCATTGAGGCTGGGCAGATGTACCTGCACCCGTTTGCCGCCCTGCTCGCGGGAGAAGGCCGAGGCCTCCTCGCGAACCATCTTCGACAGTTCCGCCTCGCTGGGCAGCTGCATGCGGAAGGGGGTGGCCAAACGCTCCAGCTCGGCCGGCAGGTCCAGCTTGGTTCCGATCAGCACCACGGTGTGCTCGGCGCAGCCCTGACGCTGGGCGATCTCGCGCA
This sequence comes from Gammaproteobacteria bacterium, assembly GCA_030430155.1. Lineage (GTDB taxonomy): Bacteria > Pseudomonadota > Gammaproteobacteria > Xanthomonadales > SZUA-5 > SZUA-5. The sequence continues at coordinate 3,202 of JAUIFV010000103.1, read as the reverse complement.
GATGGCGCAGCGTGGCCACGTAGCGCAGATAAGGGGCGAAATCGAGCAGCAGGTAGATTCCGCGCTGGGTGCTGTCGCGGATCACCTGCAGCACCTCGCTGGGCCCGCAGGTGCGTCCGGGCACGTCGTCGGCAAAATCCAGCCGCTTGAGCCCCTGGGTAACGCTCCAGCTGAACAGCGGGCGCAGGGTCTGGGCGATGACATGACGGAAGGTCTGAATCACCTCCGGCTCTTCGTCGGTGTCGATCGCAATCAGCGGCGCGCCGGCGCGGATTAGCGCGGCCAGATCCTCGTGGGCGTGCACTGCCGGGGTCGGCGCAGACATGCCGGCGGGCAAATCAAAGCTCATGAGCAGGTCGGCAGCTTGAGTTTCTGTCCCACACGGATGGCATAGCGCGGTCCCTTGATCTTGTTGATACGGGCGATGTCAGCCACTGCCGAACACTTGGATTTGCGCGCCAGTGACGCCAGCGTGTCGCCGCGGCGCACGGTGTAGGCAATCATCTTCGGCCCCTTCGGATAGCGCGCATCGAACAGCTCGGCGACGCGCTGCTGGAACTCGTCATTCAAGCAACGCTGGGCATAGACCGGCTGCAGCATCACCGGCATGCGCACGCTGGCCCCGGCGGGCAGGCGCTGGTCGGCCTGCACCCGCGGATTGAGGTTGCGCAAGGTGCGAAACCAGCCGACCGGATGAGCCGGAGACTGGCCCAGGCAGATCGACAGCTCACCCAGCGAAGCCGGCTGACGCAGAACCAGCGTGCCGACCGAGGTGGGCAACTCCGGAAAGCGTAAACCGTAGTCGGCCGGATGCAGGAACAGCCAGGCCGCGGCGAGCACCTTGGGCACGTAGTCGCGGGTTTCATCGGGCAGCGCATAGTAGATCGAGTCGGACCAGAAGCCCTTGCCCTGGTGCTTGGCCGCCAATCGACGCAATCGACCCTCACCGCTGTTGTAGGCGGCCAGGGACAGCTCCAGATCGTGATTGAGTTCGCCCAGACGCTCGATCAGATAGGCCACCGAGGCGCGCGAAGCGCTGGCCGGATCGAAGCGCAAATCAAAGCCATCGTGACCGTGCAGTCCGAAGCGACGCCCGGTTGCCGGCATGAACTGCATTGGCCCGCTGGCGCCGGCTCGAGACACCGCGTGCACCCGACCGGCCGACTCCTTGGCCAGGATGCCGAACAATATCGCTTCGGGTAGTCCGGCCTGCTGATAGGGCGGCACCATCTCGCCACGCAGAAACTGGTAGTTGACCCAGGCCTCGATCAGCATCGGTCGCATCCAGGTTAGCCAGTCCTCCATCGCCGCCTTGACCGGCTCGTTGAGCGGGATCACTTCGCTCAGCGAACGGCCGTTGAGCATGGCCCGGGTTTGCTTGAGCTGGTGGTCCAGCTGCGGCATCGGCCCGCCTTCGCCCGCGGCATGCAAGGGATCCTCAGGAGCGATCGTCTGCCCGGGCACCGCCGGGTCCAGCAGCAGGGTCTGCAGGCGCAGCAGGGTACGAAAGGCTTCGACAAAACGGGTAGCGTCGCAGCCCGGGGTCTGTGCGCAGCGTTGCGCAGCCTCGCTGAGCGCGTCCTGCGCGGCGTCACCGCGGCGCCGACCCTCGGCCGGCTGGCCACCGCGGCGCAGTTCCAATCCGGCCTGGAACTCGCTGGTCGCATCGGCGATCTGCTGGTAGAGCCCGCTGACCGCCACCTCATCAATGGTTGGCAACCGGGTGCCCGGGCGATCCTGCAGGCGCAGCGCGTCTGCCGGCGCCGCCAGCAACACCATCGGCACCGCCAGCCAGCGCAGCCCGCGTCCTACACAGTGATGCAGCAGCAATGCCCTTCCCCCGCCCCTGATTAACCGCGTCAAGCTACACAAGGGCGCGGTGACTGGCAACCGCGAGTGGGTAGTTTCCGGTCATCCTGCTGTGCGCCATCAACAGCTGACCGGCTTTTGCCTACAATGCGGATCGACCGCCGCCCTATTGGAGTCCCGATGATCGATCCTTCCCGAATGCCGCTGGCGCTGGGTAACGAACCGGTCGAGCTGCTGAGCCGCTATGGCAATCGCCACGGCCTGATCGCGGGTGCTACCGGCACCGGCAAGACCGTGACCCTGCAGGTACTGGCCGAGGCCTTTTCCGCCCGCGGTGTGCCGGTGTTCATGGCAGACGTCAAGGGCGATCTGGCCGGACTCAGCCAGCCGGGCTCGATGAGCGAGCGTTTCGCCCGGCGCCTGGAGCTGCTCGGGATCACCGACTGGCAGCCCAACTCATTTCCGGTCATTCCCTGGGATCTGTATGGCGAACAGGGGCATCCGCTGCGCACCACACCCAGCGAGATCGGGCCGCTGCTGCTGGCGCGCATGCTGGGCCTGAATGACGTGCAGGAAGGCGTGCTGCAGGTGGTGTTCAAGGTCGCCGATGACAACGGCCTGCTGCTGCTGGATCTGAAGGATTTGCGCGCCATGCTGACCCACGTCAGCGAGCACGCCAAGGAGATCTCAAGCCAGTACGGATTGGTGTCCACCACCTCCATCGCCGCGGTGCAGCGTGCCCTGCTCGGACTTCAGCAGGAGGGCGCCGATCAGTTCTTCGGCGAGCCGGCGCTGCAGCTTAGCGATCTGCTGCGCCCCGCCGCCGACGGTCGCGGCCCTGTGCACATCCTCGCCGCCGACAAGCTGATCCTGCGCCCGCGCATCTACACCAGCTTCCTGCTCTGGCTGCTCTCGGAGCTGTTCGAAGAGCTGCCGGAGGTGGGAGATCTGGATCGGCCCAAGCTGGTGTTCTTCTTCGACGAGGCCCACCTGCTCTTCGATGACGCCCCTGCCGAACTGAAGAACCGCATCGAACAGGTGGTGCGGCTGATCCGATCCAAGGGCGTGGGCGTTTACTTCATTTCCCAACACCCTTCCGATATTCCCGACGACGTCCTCGGTCAGCTCGGCAACCGGGTCCAGCACGCCCTGCGCGCCTTTACCGCGCGCGATCGCAAGAACCTGAAACTGGCGGCTGAAACCTACCGCGAGAACCCGCGCTTTTCGACCGAGGACGCAATTCGCGAGGTTGGCGTCGGGGAGGCGGTAACATCCATGCTGCAAAAGAAGGGCGTGCCCGGCGTGGTGGAACGCACCCTGATCCGGCCGCCCTCGTCCCAACTGGGACCAATCACCGATGAGGAGCGCAAGGCGGCTCTGCAAGCGTCGGGAA
>JAUIFV010000102.1 GCA_030430155.1 Gammaproteobacteria bacterium | reverse complement strand
TCACCACATCCTTCTATGACCCCACCCGCTGTCAAGAGCTGCCGAGCTCTGTTGCTTTCGTCTTTGCTGTCTGCTGTTGCTCTGTCCTTTGGTTTTCTAACGCTCAACTTCTCGGGATCGGCACCACACTGTTGAAGCTCGGTTTGTACACGTGGGCGTTGACGCCTCACCACCTTCTATCCGCCTGGCCTATGGCCTAGGCCTCTCCCCAAATGCGCACTGCGTTGGGAAACCGATGTTCGAACGCGCCCCTTCTACTAAATCGGTTGCGGTGCAACCTGGATGTGGTACGGGCGCGCTCACTTCAACCTTGCCTGATCTCGCATGCTTTGGCTCTGACCTGCCAAACGCTCTTTTTTGCTCCTGGTCGTCGGGGGTCGTCAGGCCTTAGGCCGCCTTGAGCTGGGCGCCGGCCGGAATGATGCCGTCGCGCAGATAGCGCCACAGTGCGATCGCCAAGCGGCGAGCCACTGCCACGATCATGATCCGCTTGTGCCGTTTGCCCTGGCCTTGTGTGCGCTGGGCAAACCACTGACTGATCGCACTGTCGGGCTGATAGCGCAGCCATAGCCAGGACAACTCGATCAGCAGCCCGCGTAGTCGAGGATCCCCGATCTTGCTGATCCCCTGATCTTCGCGCTTGGTCCCGCTGTCGTACGGGGTGCCGACCAGCCCCACACAGCTGCCCACCTGGCGACGGTTGTCGAAGTCGCGCCAGTACAGCAGCAGCGCCAGGGCCACCGAACCCACCGGGCCGATACCCTTGAGCCGAGCCAGCTGATCGATCCGCGCCTGCGTCTGTGGATTGATCTGTCCCAGACAGTGACTCAATCGCAGCAAGCACTGCTCGGTCTGCTCCACCCGGTCCAACTCCAGCAGCAGGACCTGCTGCAGCATCTCGCCGATCGGCTCGCCGTCGAGCTTGCGCAAGCTCCCCTGGCGTAGACGCTCGGCATCCCAATCCCAGATCCCGTGGGTGCGCAGCTTCTTGCCGATCCGGTCCAGCCCGCCGCGACGGGCACTTTCCAGCCGGTCCCGTTCGCGCTGCCATTCGCGGGCGTCTTCATCAGCCAGGCTCGGCACCCGCACCATCCGCAGCGCCTTGCCGTCGGACATCCACAGATACAACGCCCGCGCCAAGGCTTCGGCATCCAGCCGGTCGGTCTTGGCCCGCCGCGCACGGCGGTCCACCTGCAGACTGGTGGCATCGATCACTTCGGCTTCGATCCCCGCCGCTCGCAGCGCTCGGACCAGCCAGTAGCCTTCCTGACCCGCCTCGTAAGCCACCACCACGCGCGTCCCAGCATCACCGCCGGCGCGTTCCAGGGCCGTCGCTACCTCCGCCAACAGCGCCAACAAACGCGCTTGCGGGCATTCTTGCGAAAGCGCCTTCTTGCGCACGTTCTTGCCGCCGCTGTAAGACCCCACCAGCCACTTCGCCGAAGAAATCTCCACCACCACCGCCATCATCTGGCAACATCCAATCTGGGTCGTCGACATCACTTGCTCTCCTGCGTTCGCTCTCGAAGGTTGATTCGGGAAAGCAATGATCGTCGACGACCCTCCTCAGTGGGGCATAGCGTCTACGCGGCTCTTTTCCTCAGCAGCATCAATCCGCCCAACATAGCGAGCGCGACGACGAGGAAGACACCAGAAATCAGCAAGGCATCTTTGAACGACGTTTGTACGACATCGCATGCAGCGACGAATCGGCACTCCTGCCGCAGTACGCCCGTTAGGGTGACCGCACAACTGCTACCGACGTTGCTCGCCATTCCGACCGCGACGGCGAAGACGAGAAACGCGCTGGCGAGTCGCGTGATGGACTTGGGAGTTTGTGGCGGAGCTGGCTTCTGTCTGGACACTTATCGAACCCTGGAGAATCGGAGAAGCCTGCAACTGCGATGTCGTGCAAGCTGCGCTTTGCACAACCTACGAACGACCGGCTTCCTTTGATCCGATTGGCCATTGATGCGGTTCGCTTTGCTCACCACATCCTAGGCTTGATGCGTTCTCGGGACTAGGCGGCTATTACTGCTGCACCGCCGTGGAGCGCTTGCGCGGCTTGCGGATCTTGGGCTGCAGCAGGCGGCGATCGGCGACTTGCCACCAGTCGTCGTCGGCGTGGGCTTCGATGAGCAGGCCTTCGGGGACGTCGCCTGTCCAGTTGAAGCTTTCCCGGCCGTGGCCCAGATCGAGCAGGTAGGCCAGCCATTTGCCACAGAACACGTTCATCCGCAGGCGGTGATCGCCTATCGCCTTGGCCGGGGTGGCGGGCAGGAACAGCCGGTGCAGTATGGCGCCATAGCGACAGTGGGTGACCTCGGTCTGGCGGGCATCGTGATAAACGCGCAGGTAGGCGCAGGGCTCGGTTTCGTTGCCGTCCGGCAGTCGGTGGGTCAGACGCAGGAAGCTGGTGTATGGCGCCTTGCCCAGCACGTCGAGTATCAACTCAGGGTGCTCATCGATCTGTGAGCGGTAGCGGCCGGGCGGGGTTTCGGTCAGCTGCAGCAGCCGGCCGAGCAGCGCGTGATTGTCCGCATACAGCCCCATCAGCTGTTCGAAACGATTGGGCACCAGTTTTGGAATAGCGCTCATACGGTCGATATTAGCCTGTGTACGCGGGGCTAAGTAAGGGTATGGGCAAAGTGGGGGCTTGCAAGGCGTGACGGATACGCTCGGGAGCGCTTCTAGCCTGGATTATTCATGAACGTTCGTAGCGAGGGTTTCGCAGGCGTGTCGTGGTGCGTTTCGCGGACTGTAGATCGACGAAGGCGTACTTGACAGTACGTTGAGTCGATCGGAGGGAGCAAACCGCACCACGGCGCGTCTGCGGAAGCCGCAGTAGAAGGTTCATGAATAATGCAGGCTAGATCACTGCGGCAAGCAGGCTTCGGGTCACAGGCGCTGTACTCCCGACCAATGCCTATTGATGAACGATCAGCTGCCATGCGGGCGGGACGCCCGCGGTCCTTGAGTCGCAGCGCTGCTGGACCCTATGCGTTGCCCTCACTGCGCTGCGCCGCCACCTGCAGGGCCAGGCTCAAGGCGCCGGGCTCTACCGGCTTGAGCAGAAAGCTGTCGGCACCGGCCCGACGGCTGCGTTCGAGCACGTCCTGACTGCTGTCGGCGGAGAGCGCGAGCAGATAGCAGTCCGGCCAGCTGACCCGCAGCTGCTGCAGGATCACACTGCCGTCCAGTTGGCCCAGATGCATGTCGACCACGGCGACATCGGGCGGCGGATTCTGATCCAACGCAATCTCGTCCATCCGCGCCACCGCAGTGGCGCTGCAGCCGAGCTGCTCGAGTATCGCCACCAGCAGCGGACGCAGGTCATCGTCGTCGTCGACCACCAGCACGCGCTGGGCGACCAGCTCGGCGGGTTGATCCTCGGGCGCGCCGTGGACGATGGGCGCCGGCACTTCGAGCAGAAACCGACTGCCCTGCCCCGGTGCCGATTCCAGGAGGCGCAGATTGCCGCCGATGCGCTGGGCGATCTCGCGCGAGATCGACAGTCCCAGACCGGTGCCGCGCACGCTCTGACTACTGCGGCCGTAGTCGGAAAACAGCCTGGCCTGCTCGGTCTCGCTCATGCCCGGCCCGCTATCGCTGACTTCAGCGCTGAGCAGCGCATCGTGCCAGCGGACTTTGAGCGCGACCTGACCTTGGTTGGTGAACTTGAAGGCGTTGCCGATCAGATTGAGCAGGATCTGACGCAGGCGCAGCTCGTCGATGAGCACCGCGGTGCAACCGTGCGCCTCCAAGCTGACCCGCCAGGCGATACCGCGCTGCAGCGAGCTGCCCAGGTACAGCTCGCGGAAATCATCAATCATCTCAGCCAGATTGGTTACCGCCGGGTGCAGCTCGAACTGGTTGTTCTGCAGCCTGGCCTGATCGAGCACGCTTTCCACCAGCTGACGCAGATGAGCTACGCCGCGGCGCACCGCGGTGAGACTGCGCTGGGCCTGGTCGACGGTGGTGCCCGGCGCGTCCATCAGGTTGAGGTGACCGAGCACGGCGCTGATCGGGGTGCCGAACTCATGTGATAGGCGGCGCACGAACTCGGCCTGCATGTGCTGATGGCGGCGCAGCTGATCGCTGCTTTCGCGCAGCGCCTGGTGCTCGGCGTGGAGCAGTCGTTCGCGCTCGGATAGCTCGTCCAGGCGCAGCCGGGCGTCGTTGGATCGCTGCTGCGCCTGACGGATCTCATCGCGGCTGTCGCTGACGTCGACGAGCACCCACAGGCGCCGCTCATCCTCAATCAGCTGATGCAGATCGAAGCAGGCACCGTCGCCGAGCTGAACGTGGCTCAGCTGCAGCCCATGCCGATTGTCCACCACGCCCAGTCCAAGATCGCTGGTTACCACGCTGCCGTCGTCAGCGACGGCGAATCCGAAGTGTGCCGGGTCGCCGCTGACCACCGTCCCTACGCCATTGAGCACGTGCAAGCACAGCATGTGGCGCTGGTTGGTCAGCTGCGCAAGCAGATAGCGCTGCGCGCTGACGGGCAGATCGGCCGCGCTCACGGCATGGCTCCGGCCAGGGTCAGAAAGGCGTCCTCAACGTGGGCGCCGGTTAGAGCGCTGGTTTCCCAGGCATTCAGTGCCCACTGCCGCGCGTTGTGCAGGTCGGCCGGTGTGGTGCGCCATTGCGATTCCAGGTCGGCCTTGTTGATCAGCACCACGGTGGGACGGGCGCCAATCAGCGTTTCGGCGTGCTCGTGGATACGCATCGCGGCATCCAGGGTCTGCGGTCGGGTGCCATCGGCGACCAGAACGATACCGTGGGTGCCAACCAGATAGCTCTTGGCGGCGCCGTTGAGCGGTTCGCTGCCGGCCAGATCCCACAGCACCAGCTTGAGCTGGCGGTTCGGCAGCTGCACCGGCTTGGTGTCGATCTTGACCCCGACAGTGGACAGGTAGCGCTCGGAGAAGGCGTTGTTGACGAAGCGATTGACCAGCGAAGTCTTGCCGACGGCGAAGTCGCCGAGCATGCAAATCTTTCGAGCCTCTACAGTCACTGCGCGATCACCGCTTCCACCTTGACCCGACGATGCCTGAAATCCTCACCGGACACCACTTCCGGACGGGCGATGCCGGGCAACAGCCGCTGTTCGGCCAGGCCCAGTTCCAGCAGCACCTCGCGCACCGCCTGCAGTCGCGCCTCGGCCAGCTGTTGATTGCTGGCCAGATCACCCACGCCGTCGGTTTCGGCAATCAACTGCACGCGCAGGCGGGGGTCGGGATTGGCCGGCGGCGCAAACCAGCCCACAACTTTGGCGAGCTCGGCGCGAGCACTCTGGTCCAGCTCGGCGCCCTGGTTGAGCTCAATCTCGATGACGTCCGGCAGCGGATCCGGCGGCGGCGGTTCGGCCTCGGTTTGCACCTGCCACTGCAGCGTGGTCAAAGCGGCCAACGCCTGTGCCCGCTGCTGCGCCTCGCTGAGCCAGTTGGTATCCGCCTCACCTTCGATACGCAGCACCCCGTTAACGCTGCGAATGCTGACCCCGGCGGGCGGCTGCAGCAGCGCTTCCAGCCGAGCCTGCAGCAACGCCGGCTGCAGCGAGAGATAGGGCTGCAGGGTGCTGTAGACGCGCTCGCCATCCAGCTCGGCGCGCTGCAGCAGCTCTACCATCGGGGCGGCAGTGGGATCGCGCAGGCCGCTGACCTGGATCTGCCGCCAGCCGCTGCGTCTGGTCTGGACCTGATAGCCTGGCTCAGCCGCCAGTATCGCGCCCAGTGAGGCCGCTTCGCGCCCGGTCCACCAGCGCTCGGCGCCCCAGACCAAACCGGTGAGCAGCAGCACACCGATCAGCGTCAAGGCCATGATCGGCCGCCCCTGCTGTTCCTCGTCTACCTCCTGCGAACGGCCGGAGTGGCTGAACCAGCGGTTGAGCAGCTCGGCCACCTGCAGGTCGTTCTCGCCCTCCTGCAGCGCCTGCGGCAGCTGCCGGTGCATCAGCTCCAGCAGCTCGCTCAGCGAATCGTCCACGTCCCGACCTGGCACACCCGAAATCGCCGCGGCCAGATACGCATCGGGGCCCGGATAAAGGCGCAGCAGATGCTCGCCCAGCTCAACCTGACGCAGCTCGGCCTCGCCCGGCGCCAGTCCCGAGTCGCGCATGAAGTCGCGAATGGCGGTGAGCATCGCGGCCACCGCATCGCTGTCATTGGCCTGGGCCTCGAACTGGTGGGCCTGGGCCAGCAGCAGGCCGGAACCGTTTTGGATAACGAACAGATGGTCGACGCTGTAGCGCAGCATGTGGCGCAGCGCCACCTGCGCATAGGGCATACCGCTGCGCCAGGACTCCATGCGCCAGCGCAGTCCGCGCACGCTGAAGGTCGATTCCAGCAGCCGATTGAGATTCTCCACCAGCCCGCGCAGTGCGTCAGTGATGGCCTGACGTATCGCCGGCCCCAGCACCGGGAACAGCGCGTTGGCGAGCAGCTCACGGCGATTGCGGGCCAGGCTCTCGACCGCCTTGGCCACCGGATGCTCCAGCGCGGTGGCGAGGTTGGGGCCCTGGTTGTCGGCGCTGCGCAGAGCCGCAGGCAGCTGATCGGGCAGATGTTCCAGCCGCTGCTCGACGCCGTCCACGCGCTTGTCCAGCGCCTGCTGCGATTCCTGATCGGGAACCTGCAGCAGATCGCGCAGTCGCTCGATTTGCTCGCCGCTCATACGGCTGGCCCCCGATGCTTGGTTAGCCCGTCGGCAGATCGAAATCCCGATTCAAACGCAGGGCCATTTCGCTCAGGAAACCGGCCAGTTCGTCGCGCGCCACCTTGCTTTCGCGCAGCGAGTCGGTCGCCGAGCTGAGGCTGCGAGAGAACTCCTCGGACTGCTGCTGCAGCGCGTCGGCGGCGTCATTGCTCTGCTTGAGCAGGCGCTCGCGGAGCACCTTGAGTGCGTCCTGCACCTTGGCGTCAGCGCCATCTAGCTCCTCGCGCAGCGCCTCGTCCAGGCTCTTGAGCTGATCGGCTGTGGCGCCCTGGTGCTTGCGGAAATCTGCTTCCAGGCGCTTGAGCTGCTGAGTCAGCGCTTCGGTTTGATCGTGGATCAGGGTTTCCAGGTTGTCGCCGCGCTTGAGCAGATCGGTGCGCGCGCGTTCAATGTCGCGGCGCAGCTTGTCTTCCAGATCAGCAAAGCGCCGTTCGAAATCACGCAGCTGGCCACCGAACAGAATCTCGCGTATCTGGTCGACATTGCCCTCAGGCTCACGCGCCGCTGCCGCCTTGCCCTTCTTCTGCTCTGCCATCGAGCACCCCCTGCTCAGTCAGTCGTTTTCAGCCGCTCCAATCGATACCCGTGCTGATAGATCGAGATCAGCCGCCAGCCGTGGCTTTCGTCGATCTGCAGCTTCTTGCGAATCCGGCTGACGTGCGCATCGACGGTACGGGTGGTGACGATCCGGCTGCGTCCCCACACCTTCTCCAGGAGCGCTGCGCGTGTGACCAGGTGGCCGACCTTGGAGAAGAAATAGACCGCCAGATCAAATTCCTTGCTGGTCAGTTCCACCGTTTCGCCGTTGATAGCGACGGTGCGGCGGCCGGGATCGATCTCATAGGGTTCGATGTTGGCCAGCGGCGTACCGGGGGAAATCACCCCGCTGCGCCGGCCCAGGGCCTGGATGCGGGCAAGCAGTTCACGACGCCGCGCCGGCTTGACCAGATAGTCGTCGGCGCCGGCCTGCAGCGCGCGCACCACGTGGTCTTCGCTGTCCTGGGCGGTGAGGAAAACGATGGGGATCTGACCGAGGAAGCTCTGTCGTACCCAGGTCAGCACATCGATGCCGCTGGACTCGGGAAGCACCCAGTCGAGCAGCAATACGTCGGGGACTTCCCTGTGCAGGGCCCGGGTCAGCTCGCCGCTGGCTTTGAACCAGCGCACCTCATGCCCGTCTTCCACCAACCAATGCTCGATTACCGCAGCCTGATCCGGATCGTCTTCGAGTAAATCGATGCGCATAGAGTCCGAGCTCCTCTGCAGAGCTATGCAATAAGTTGCAATATACCGTAAGGCTTAGGAATTTCCTCCACTTACCGGAGGAATCGCGAAATTGGTTGAGTTTTTAGGCCCGTTACCCGGGAGTAGACGCGGCTTGGTCTGCTTTGGGGCCAATTCCAGGCGTGGCCATCGGCTGTTTGCGGCTGCGTTTTGGATCGGCATCGTTTCCTCGCTTGCGCCATAATCGCCCGCCCACCGCACGCAGGACCGCAATGAGCATGGACGCCGCCGCTTTTGACGCCCTGGCCGCCGCCGGCCACACGCGGATCCCGCTGACGCGGACGCTGCGCGCCGACTTGGATACGCCGCTGAGCGCCTATCTGAAGCTCGCCGACGGGCCCAATGCCTACCTGCTGGAGTCGGTAACCGGCGGCGAGCACCTGGGCCGCTATTCGATCATCGGACTGCCGGCGCGGGAACGCTTGAGCGTGCGGGGAACGACCATGCAGCGCGAGCGCGACGGGGAGGTAGTAGAGGAGTACGAGGTCGCCGATCCGCTGGCCGAGATCGACCGCTTGATGGCTGCCGAGAAGGTACCGCGGCTGCCGGGCATGCCGCCCTGCTCGGGTGGCTGGGTCGGCTATTTCGGCTTTGAAACGGTGGGCTACGTCGAGCGTCGACTGAACCGTAGCGACCGCGCCGACACCCTGCAGACGCCAGAGATCCTGCTGCTACTTAGCGAAGAGCTGGCGGTGATGGACAACAAGCTGGGCCAGCTGCATCTGATCGTACACGCCAATCCCAGCGAGCCGCAGGCCCACGCTCGTGCCTCGCGGCGCCTGGACCAGCTCACCCACCGGCTGCGCAGCGCCGCGCCCAGCTATCCGGAGATCATCGATCCATCGGTGCTTACCGAAGCCGACTTCGTTTCCGGCTTCACCCGCGAGCAGTTCGAGGCGGCGGTGCGGCAGTGTCAGGAGTACATCCTCGCTGGCGACGCCTTCCAGATCGTCCTCTCACAGCGGCTCAGCGTGCCCTTTCACGCCCGCCCGGTAGACGTTTATCGGGCCCTGCGCGCGCTCAATCCGTCGCCGTACATGTTCTTCCTGGACCTGGAGCAGATGCACGTCGCCGGATCCTCGCCGGAGCTGATCTATCAGGTCGAAAACGGCCGGGTCATCGTCCGCCCGCTGGCCGGCACGCTGCCGCGCGGCGCCACCGCCGAGGAGGATCGACGCAACGCCGAACGGTTGCTGGCCGACCCCAAGGAGTGCGCCGAGCACCTGATGCTGATCGATCTGGCTCGCAACGACGTCGGCCGCATCGCCGAATCAGGCACTGTGACTGTGCCTGAGCAGATGGCGATCGAGAAGTACTCGCACGTGATGCACATCGTGTCCCAGGTGGAGGGCGATCTGCGCGCCGATCTGAGCCCAATGCAGGTGCTGCGAGCCTGTTTCCCCGCCGGCACGCTGTCTGGCGCGCCGAAGATCCGCGCCATCGAGATCATCCAGGAGCTGGAGCCGATCCGGCGCAACCTCTACGGCGGCGCGATCGGCTACATCAATTGGTGGGGCGAGACTGATCTGGCCATCGGCATCCGCACCGCGATGATCAAGGACGGCCAGCTGCACGTGCAGGCCGGCGCCGGCATCGTCGCCGACTCCGACCCTGGAAAGGAGTGGGAAGAGACCATGAACAAGGGCCGCGCGCTGTTCCGTGCGGTGACCGAGGCTGCCGCGGGCTTGTAGGCAAGCAGGACGTGGACCTGTTTCTGGACATTGAGCCCAACTTGGCGGCGCTGAGTGCGCTGTTCGGCGACAAGTTCGAGGTGGTGATCGTCGAGCAGTGGGACCCGCAGGACTTTGCCCTAGATCGGCACGTGGTGCAGCGCTGCAGCAACGATTCGGAGTTCCCCGTAGGACTGGGCTTCGCACACGCCTGCGAGGATCCGGAGCGCTGGTTGTTGGAAGGCGCGCGCAGCCTGTCGCTGCAGTTGAACTGCCGCTGTCTGTATACGGGCGCCCCCGGCACGCAGGGCAACCCCTTCCATTGCGTGCTCTTCGATAACGGCGTCGCCTGGCTGGCCGATGACCGCGACAGCCGACTCAGCGGCGACGGCGAGGGCCCGGTGCGGCTGTTGCGGCGACTGCCTGATTTGGATGCCGCATTGGACTAGGGGGGCTCCTATTGCCCCAGGCCCGCCGGCTTTGAGCATACGGTGAGGGCCCAGGGAGAAGGGCCCAGGGCCCAGAAAAGCCCCACCACCCGCGCTCTTGACTTTCTGGGCCCTGGACCCTGAGCCCTGAGCCCCTGCGGCCTTGAGCGCAAATGAGGGCCCAGGGCCCAGAAAATCCGAACCGCGCGCGCTTTCGCTTTCTGGGCCCTGTGCCCTGAGCCCTAATCCCTAATCCAGCAACTTCAAACCAAGACTGCCGATGATGATCAGCCCAATGCACAACCAACGTGCCGGACTGACTCCCTCGCCCGCCCACAGCGCACCGACTACCGCGACGCCGGCCACGCCGATACCGGTCCACACCGCATAGGCGGTGCTCGCCGGCAGGCTGCGCATCGCCTGCGCCAGCAGCCAGAAGCTGATCAGCATTGTGATCCAGGTGAACAGGCTGGGCCAAAGCCGGGTGAAGCCCGCACTCTGCTTCATCCCCAGCGCCCAGCAAATCTCCAGCAGTCCTGCCAGAAACAGCAACAACCAAGCCATGACTATCTCCCGCGCCATACTCGGCGCTATTGGCCGAGGTCGTCCTCGCAGGAAAGATCGGCAACCGGGTCGTCCCGATCGCGGCCGCAGCGGAAGTGCGGCGGGGGGACGATACGGGGCGGAGGCTGGTTTGGCAAATTAAGGGCAGAGGGCTGAGGCAGGATCGACCCCCGGGTGCGTGTAGGAGCATGCCCTGCAAGCGATGCTCCTGGTCCGCCCAGCCATCTGATCGCCAGCAGGGCTGGCTCCTACAAGAGCAACGACGTGCCGCCGAGTATTCGGCAGTGCGTGAAAATCCACTCTCGTGACCAAGTGCGCAGAATCAACAGGATTCCGATTCCGAAACTGGGCCCTGGGCCCTGGGCCCTGGGCCCTCGTCCTTGGGCCCTTCTCAGCCCTCAGCCCTCAGCCCTCAGCCCTCAGCCCTCAGCCCTCAGCCCTCAGCCCTCAGCCCTCAAAACCTACATCCTAAACACCCCAAACCGCCCCGCCTCAATCGGCGCATTGAGCGTGGCCGACAGCGCCAACCCAAGCACGCGACGGGTGTCGGCGGGGTCGATGATGCCGTCGTCCCAGAGCCGTGCGGTGGCGTAGTAGGGATGGCCCTGGTGTTCGTATTGATCGCGGATGGGCGCTTTGAATTCGGTCTCTTCCTCGCTCGACCACTGCCCGCCGCGACCCTCGATCTGATCGCGCTTGACCGTGGCCAGCACGCTCGCTGCCTGCTCGCCGCCCATCACGCTGATCCGCGCGTTGGGCCACATCCACAGAAAGCGCGGTTGATAGGCGCGCCCGCACATGGCGTAGTTGCCCGCGCCGAAGCTGCCGCCGATCACCACCGTGAACTTGGGCACGTGGGAGCAGGCTACGGCGGTGACCATCTTGGCACCGTCCTTGGCGATACCGGCGTTCTCGTACTTGCGGCCGACCATGAAGCCGGTGATGTTCTGCAGGAACACCAGCGGGATGTTGCGCTGGTTGCACAGCTCGATGAAATGGGCGCCTTTGAGCGCCGATTCGGCAAACAGAATGCCGTTGTTGGCGACGATGCCGACCGGGTAGCCATGGATGTGGGCGAAGCCGGTGACCAGGGTCTTGCCATAGCGCGCCTTGAACTCGGCGAACTCCGAACCGTCGACGATGCGCGCGATTACTTCCCTGATATCAAAGGGATAGCGCGCATCCTTGGGAACGATTCCATACAGCTGATCGGCCGGATAGAGCGGCTCGGCCGGGTCTCGGGTGACTACCGGCAGGCACTTGGGGCGGTTCAGGTGGGCGACGATCTCGCGCGCCATGACCAGCGCGTGTTCGTCGTTCTCGGCGAAGTGGTCGGTGACTCCGGAGACCGAACAATGCACCTCGGCACCGCCCAGCGATTCGGCATCGACCACCTCGCCGGTGGCCGCCTTGACCAGCGGCGGTCCGCCCAGAAAGATCGTGCCCTGCTCCTTGACGATGATGCTCTCATCGCACATCGCTGGCACATAGGCGCCGCCGGCGGTACACGACCCCATAACCACCGCGATCTGCGGAATGTTCTGCGCCGACAGCCTGGCCTGGTTGTAGAAGATCCGACCGAAGTGATCGCGATCGGGAAAGACCTGATCCTGCAGCGGTAGGAAGGCGCCACCGGAATCGACCAGGTAAATGCACGGCAGCCGATTCTCCAGCGCCACTTCCTGGGCCCGCAGGTGCTTCTTCACGGTCATTGGAAAGTACGTGCCGCCCTTGACCGTGGCGTCGTTGGCCACCACCACCACCTCGATGCCCTGCACTCGACCGATGCCGGTGATGACCCCTGCGCAGGGCGCCTGGTCGTCGTACATGCCGTGTGCGGCCAGCGCGGACAGCTCCAGGAAGGGGCTGCCGGGATCAAGCAGCGCACGAATGCGTTCCCGCGGCAGCAGCTTGCCGCGCGCGGTGTGCTTGTCGCGCGCCTTGGCCCCGCCGCCCTGCGCCACTTTGGCCATCTGCTCGCGCAGATCGTTGACGACGCTGGCAAGCTGCTCGGTGTTCTCGGCAAATCGCGGGTCGCGGGTGTCGATTTCGGTCTGAATCGCCGGCATGGAGGGTCCGTCTGCGCTGTGTCAAAGCGCTAAGGATAGGGGCAGCGCCTATCGATGGGCCAGCCCGCCGGAATTAGGACTTCAGCGCCTGCGCTTCGGATGGATCCAGCCAGCGATAAACCACGACGGCCAGCGCGGCACCGATCAGCTGCGCGGCGATGAAGGCCGGCGCGTCGACGGGACGTATGCCGGCGAAGCTCTGGGTCAACGTGCGCGCCAGGGTCACCGCCGGATTGGCGAAGGAGGTGCTGGCGGTGAACCAGTAGGCGGCGAAGATCCAACTCGCCACCAGCGCCGGGATCGCCTGGGGTCTGAAGCGGGCGCCGAGCAGGATGGTCAGCAGCAGTCCGAAGGTGGCTACCGCTTCGCTAAGCAGCTGACTCGCGCCCTGCCGTTCGCGGATCCCAGGCTGCCACAGCGCTTCGGCGAACATGGCGTGGGCCAGGCAGACACCGACGACGGCGCCTACAACCTGGATCAGAACGTAGCCGGCCAGTTCGCCGGTGGAGCGCTGCTCGCCATGCAGGCGCAGACCCAGGGTGACCGCGGGATTGAAATGAGCCCCGGAAATCGGCCCAAACACCACAATCAGCAAATACAGCCCCGCCGCGGTTGCGGCGGCATTGGCGAGTAGCGCTACGCCAAGGTTTCCCTGCGAGAGTCGCTCGGCCATGATCCCGCTGCCGACCACAATGGCCAGCAGCGCGGCGGTGCCGAGAAACTCGGCCAGAAGCGCGGCTCTCAGCCGCATCGCAACGACTCCAGCAGCCCCACTACCCGGGTGCGGATCTCGTCGCGCACCCGGTTGTAGCCGTCGGCGTCCAGATCACGCGGATCCGGCAGCGCCCAGTCCAATCGCCGTTTCGCCGGCACCCAGGGGCAGCTGTCGCCGCAGCCCATGGTCACCACGGCATCGAAATCGATGCCGGCAATCTCTTCAAGTGATTTCGAGCTATGTGCGCTAAGGTCATAATCGTACTCGCGCATAGCGGCAATGGCCTTGGGATTGACCTTGCCCGAAGGCTTCGATCCGGCGCTGTAGGCCTGGACGCTGGCGCCGCCCTCGATGCGGGCGAAGGCCTCGGCCATCTGCGATCGATTGGAGTTCTCAACGCAGACAAACAGCACCTTGAGTGGCTGCGCTTGGGTAGTCAGTTCACAGCTGCCGCCGTCACAGCAGTTCTCGGTCAGATAGGCAAGCAGCTCTCGCATTTGCGCGTAGTTGGCGCTGACCCAGATCTCGCGACCGTCGCGGCGGTCGCTGACCAGATCGGCTCGGCGCAGCTGGTTCAAATGCGCGCTGAGCGTTGCCGAGGGCAATCCCAAGCGTTCACGCAGGGTGCCGACCGTGGTCCCTTTAGGCCCGAGGCTGACCAGCAGCCTGTAGGTGGCCAGCCGATTGGCCTGACCCAGGCCGCGCAGGGCCGCCAGTGCTTGCTCGCTATCCATATCTCGATATTTCCGGAAATGATGAGATATGGTAGCCAGTGCGTATTGCGGCGACAACCGCTTCGGCGTGCGTTATGGAAGGCGATGGTATGCAGTGGGGACGAATCCTGGTCGAGATGCGATGCAGAGCTGGTATCGATTCGCCGCTGATCTGATCCTGCTGATCCACGTCGGCTTTGTCACCTTTGTGGTGCTCAGCCAGCTGTTGATCATGGTTGGCGGCTGGCGCGGCTGGAATTGGGTGCGCAACCTGCGCTTTCGCCTCGCCCATCTGGCGGCCATCGGCTTCGTCGTTGCCCAGGCCTGGCAGGGGCAAACCTGTCCGCTGACGGTGTGGGAGATGGATCTGCGCCGCTTGGCCGGCGAGGCGACCTACCCGGGCAGCTTCATCGCTCACTGGCTGGATGCGCTGCTCTACTACCAGGCGCCGCCGATCGTGTTCACGCTGGTCTACAGCGCTTTCGGTCTACTGGTGGCGCTGAGCTGGTGGTGGGTGCCGCCAGCTCGGCGCAAGTCGTATTCAAGGACGCTCGACAGCTGATTCGCCGCCAAGCGCTCCCAGCTCTGGCGCTCGCCAGGAGCGCGGTGAACGGCTGCGCGCGGTATCGACCACGAAACCACCGGCAGCGTCGCTCAACAGCGTAATCTGACCCGAGCGCGCGGTGCTCAGCTGTACCGCGCCGACCGCAGCCACTCGGGCCACGGTTTCGCTGCGCGGCATCGCAAAGCGATTGCCCCAGCCCGCCGAGTGAATCACCGACTGTGGAGCCACTGCGGCAAGAAAGGCCGCAGAGGACGAGCCGGCGCTGCCGTGGTGTGGCGAAATCAACACGTTGGCAGGCAGCGCGGCGGCTTGTTCGCGGACCAGGCGCTGTTCGATCACAGTGCCGATGTCGCCGGGAATCAGCAGCACCGCCCCAAAGGCGTCCTCTACGCGCAGCACGCAGGAGCTCTCGTTGCCCAGATAGGGGAAATGCAACGGCGGATGCAGGATGGAAAATGCCACCCCATCCCAATCCCAGCCGTCACCGGCATTGCAGTCGGTCACCGCCGTCTCGGGCTCGGGCATGCGCGCCAGCTGGAAGCCAACACCCATTGCCTGCAGCAGCGAGTCCCGACCGCCGGCGTGATCGCTGTCGGCGTGGCTGAGGATCAATCCATCCAGCTCGCGCACGCCGAGCTGGCGCAGGTTGGGCACCACCAGCGCCTCGCCGGCGTCGAAGCCGCCGGGCGAGCCGGGTCCGGTATCGACCAGCAGGCTGTGATGCGCGGTTTGCACGACGATAGCCTGGCCCTGACCGACGTCCAGAATGCTGGCCTTGATCGCCCCCGCGGCAATGTTCGGCGGGCGCGGCCACAGCAGCGGCAGCCACAGCAGCAGCGCACAGGCGCGAAAGCGAACCCCATACGGCGCAAACAGCCACAGCGTTGCAAGCAACGCCAGCAGCAGCGCGATGGTTCCGGGCGCCGCCGTGCTGGTGCTGAGCTGATAGGGGTCTAGCCGCTCCAACAGCCACCACAACGGATGCAGAGAGCCGCTGGCCAGCACCAGCAGCGGCTGGGCCAGCAAGGCCGGTAGCAGCGCCAGCACCGCGACGCCCAGCAGCACCAGCGGCACCACCAGCAGGCTGACCCAGGGCACCGCGATCAGATTCAGCCCTGGCCCGATCAGCGATCCCTGTTGAAACCAAAGCGCGGTGATCGGCCACAGCCCCAGAGCCAGAATTGCCTGCGCCAGCAGCAGGCTGCGCCAGGCCGGCCGAGCCCGTCCGCCGCGAGCAAACAGATACAGCAGCCATCCGGCTGCTCCGAAGGAAAGCCAGAAGCCCGCACTCAGCGGGGCGATCGGATCGATCAGCAGCACGGCGACCAGGGCCAGCGCGTAGGCCGACCACGGCCCCATCGCGCGACGCAGCAGGCGCGCGGCCAGGAAGGCCCCAAGTCCGACCAGGGCACGCTGGGTGGGCAGGCTGAACCCGGCCAGCGCGGCGTAGCTGACTGCAAAAGCCAGCGCACACAGCGCCTGGGCCTGGATGCGCGGCAGGCGCTCGGCAAGCCGCGGCACAGTCCGGTAGATCAGGGTGATCAGCAGCGCTCCGAAGCCGGCGACCAGACCGATGTGCAGCCCGGAAATCGCCATCAGATGGCTCAAGCCGGAGCGGCGCAGCTGATCCCACTGCGCGTCGCTGAACTCGCGCGTATCGCCCAGGGCCAGCGCCTTCAGCGCGGCGCGCTCGGCGCCAGGCGACAGCTGCTGATCGACCCGCTCGGCCAGACCGTAGCGCAATCGATCCAGGCTCCAGCGTGGTTCGCAGTCCGCCGCGCTGGCGCTGCGGATGCTGCCTCTGGCCACCCAACCGCCAGCCAGCGCGCTGCGCTCAGGATCCCAGCCGGCGTCATTGACCGGCCCGCGCACCCCGCGCAGGCGCAGCTGGAACTGCAGGCAGTCGCCGGGCATCAGCGCGGGCGCATCGTCTCCGGCGCGATACCAGCTCAGCCGCAGCAAACTGCCGGCGCCGAGCGGCCCGGATGCCTGCTCGGTGCGCGCCAGCAGGCTAATGCGGTCGGGATCGCGGCGCGGCAATCCCTCCACCCGGGCCAGCAGCGACAGCTCGATGGCCTGTTCTTGATCAGGAAGGCGCGGGGCGATGGCGTGGGAAACGCGCAGGTTGGCGTAGAACAGGCCGGCGCTGAGGATCGCGGCGCCGAGCAGCATCCAGCGCTGCCAGCCGCTTTGCGTCCGCGCCAGCACCGCCAGGACCAAGGCGGCGATGCCGGTTGCCACGCAGTTCCAGATACCGAGCAGCGGCTGATACAACGCCAGCATGACACCCACGAGCAGAGCCGCGGCGGCCAGCGGTAGCGGCAGGTCGGGTGCCGCCGTCGGCCGATGGTCGGATGAAGTAGCGATAGCCGCGCCCTTGCTCATCATGCGCGGCTTGGCTCAGACCGCGTGCAGCTGACCGCCGCGTAGCTCCAACACCCGATCCATGCGCCGGGCCAGGCGCATATCGTGCGTGACCAGCACCAAGGCTGTACCCACCTCGCGATTGAGCTCCAGCAGCAGTTCGTAGACTTGGCCTGCGGTGCCCTCGTCCAGATTGCCGGTGGGCTCATCGCCGAGCATGCAGGCCGGCCGATTGACCAATGCACGGGCCACCGCAGCACGCTGTCGCTCACCACCGGAGAGCTCGCCGGGCTTGTGCTGCAGCCGTTCACCCAGGCCGACCCGCTGCAGCAGCGCAGTAGCCTGTTCGCTGGCCTCGGCCACCGGCAGCCCGGCAATTAGCAGCGGCATGGCCACGTTCTCCAGCGCGCTGAACTCCGGTAACAGATGATGGAACTGGTAGACGAAGCCCAGGTAGCGATTGCGCAACTCGCCGCGCTTGCGCTCAGAGAGCGCCGACAGCTCTTCGCCGGCAAGGAAGATACGTCCGGCCACCGGCACATCCAGCCCGCCCAGCAAATGCAGCAGGGTGCTTTTGCCAGCGCCCGAAGCGCCGACGATGGCGATACGCTCACCGCGGCCTACGCGCAGTTCCACCCCGTCGAGCACGTTGACTGCCAGGCCGGCCTCGCGATAGGCCATGCTCAGACCCTGGGTCTGGACCACCCACTCGCCTTTGAAGTCGGCCCTACTCATAGCGCAAGGCTCGCGCCGGCTGGGTGCGGGAGGCCCGCCAGGCCGGATAGATGGTGGCGATGGCTGAGAACAGCAGCGCGACCAGGCCGATCCTGGCCACGTCGAATCCGCGCAGCTCTGAAGGCAGCTGATTGATGTAATAGACGTCGCCGGGCAGCGCCTTGAAGCCGAAAGTCTGCTCCAGCAGCGGTACCAGTGTCTCCACGTTGCTGGCAATCAGTACGCCCAGG
>JAUIFV010000101.1 GCA_030430155.1 Gammaproteobacteria bacterium | reverse complement strand
TCGTCCCCAACGCGGCTCGTGATGCCAAGCTGGACATGGTGATTTCCAATTCCTTCGGCTTCGGCGGAACCAACGGCTCGCTGCTGTTCAAGCGCCTTAGCTAAGCCGGCGTTGTTACAGGAATGCGCCACGATTCCTGACCTTGCCGGGCTCAAAGCGGCCTATCCGCAGCTCTATCCGGCGCTGCTGAGCAGCACCGCGCCCGGCGGCAGGGACGGCCGCTACGACATCCTGGTCGCCACCGATGGCCGCGCCCTGATCCAGGGCGAAAGCGAGCTGAGTACCGTTGGCCAAGTGCCTTTGGCCGAGAGCTTCATCGCCAGCCTGCGCCTATGGCGTGCGGCCGAAAGCGTGGAAAGCCAGCTGGGACCGCCATTTCGCGGCGGCTGGCTGCTGTTTTTCAGCTATGAGATGGCGCGCCACTTCGAGCCCAGCCTCAAGTTGCCGTCGGCCGACGATGGGCTGCCGCTGGCGCTGGCGCTGCGCACGCCAGCGGCGATTATCGTTGACCGATTGCGCGAGCGCTGCTGGATTGCCGCCGAGCCGGGCGCCGATGCGGTGCTGACGCAGGTGCGCCAGAGCCTGGACGGCGATCAGGATCAGCCGGTCTGGACCGGCGCGGTGCGCTGTTTCGATCTGCAGGAAGAACCGCCGCAGCGCTACGTCGACAACGTCCGCGCGGTGATCGACTATCTGCATGCGGGCGACGTATTCCAGGTCAACCTGTCGCGCGGTTGGCGGATGCGCAGCGAGGCCGCAGCGCACGCACTGTATGGCGCGTTGATGCGCGCCAACCCGGCGCCTTTCAGCGGTTGGATGAGCTGGTCCGGGGTGGAGCTGATCTCCTCGTCTCCAGAACGCCTGGTCAGCGTACGCGGTGGCCGGGTGCAGACTCGGCCGATTGCCGGCACCCGGCCTCGCGGTGCCGATCCAGCGGCCGATCAACGTCTGCTCGAGGAGCTCAGCAGCGATCCCAAGGAACGCGCTGAGCACGTCATGCTGATCGATTTGGAGCGCAACGATCTGGGTCGCGTCTGTGTCCCAGGCAGCGTGGTCGTGGATGAGTTCTGCGCCATTGAGAGCTATGCCCACGTCCATCACATCGTCTCCAACGTGCAGGGTAGGCTGCGCGCCGATTGCGATGCGCTGGACGCCGTCGCCGCGGTGTTCCCCGGCGGCACCATCACCGGCTGTCCGAAGGTGCGCTGTATGCAGATCATTGCCGAACTGGAAGGGGTCGGTCGCGGCGCCTACACCGGGGCACTGGGATACTTGGGCTCCGATGGCAGCCTGGACCTGAATATCCTGATACGCAGCATGGTGCTTGCCGACGGGAGCCTACGGTTCCGTACTGGCGGCGGAATCGTGGCCGATTCCGATCCGCAGCGCGAGTTGCAGGAAACCCGGGCCAAGGCGCGGGGTTTGCTGCGTGCGCTGGACATCGTCGCTTGATCAGCCAACAGGTCTATTGTGGCTCGATGGAAAGTGCGCGGCCGCTGCTGGGCCTGGCCTACGCCGATGGCGTATTTGAAACGATGCGCGCCAGCGCCGGAGCGCTGCCGCTATGGCCCTATCATCGTCGCCGACTGAGCCGATCCCTGGCCCAGCTGCGCTTGAACGCCCCGGATTGGGACGACCTGGGCCGCTGTTTGCACTCGGTTGCGGCACGCCACGCCGAGGTGATCATCAAGCTGATCTGCTACAGCGCTGACGGCGGGCGCGGCTACGCCCGGCGCAGCGGCGAACTGACCTGTCTGATCGAGGTGCATCGGATGCCAGCGGCGTCTACTGCGCTGCGCGCGATTAGCGCCGACCAGCGGTTGTCCGGCGGCGCCGGGCTTGCCGCAGTGAAGTCCTTGGCGCGGCTGGAGCAGCGTCTGGCGGCCAGCCAGGCCGCGCGGGCCAGCGCCGATGTGGCGCTGCTGCGGCATCGCAACGGGGAGGCGGTCAGCTTCAGTCGGGGCAATCTGGTCCTGCTCGATCGCGGCAAGCTGTACACGCCGCCGCTGGTCCGCGGCGCCATTGCCGGCGTAATGCGTGGCCTGTTGATTGCGCAAGCGCCGTTGCCGTTGAAGGTGACCCCGCTTCGCTATGCTCAGCTGTTCACCGCCGACGGGGTGTTTGTGAGCAATGCCGTTCGCGGCATCGAAACGGTCGCTGTGTTAGACAATGTAAGGCTGCCTATAGCGCAGCCGGCGGACGTCTTGGGTCCGTGGCTGGAACGGTTGGGATTCACATTCGATTGAGGGAGTAGCTTTGGCGGCAGCGAAGAAGAAGACAGGTCAGCGACGCGCCCAGGCAGGACTGCTGCGACGGCGCGCCTGGGTCGTACTGATCATGGGTGCCATAGGTCTGACTCTGGCGGCCGTGGCGCTGCATGGCTGGCACGCCTACACCCGTTTCAAGACCGAGCCCTATGTTGGCGAGCGCGAGCTGGTGCTGGATTTGAAGCAGGGCACGGGCTTCGCCGGGCTGTTGCTGGAGCTGGAGCGGCTCGGCTTGCCCAAGCAACCGCGCTGGCAGTGGCGGCTGCTCGAGCGCGAGCTTGGCGTGGCGAAGAACCTCAAGGCCGGTGAGTATCGGCTGAGCGCCCGGATGAGCGCGCCGGATCTGCTCAATCTGCTCGCCTCCGGCAAGGTGGTACAGCATCGCTTTACCATTCTTGAAGGGACTCGCTTTGCCGAGTTGAGGCTTTCGCTTGCCGCCGATCCGGTGTTGACCCAGACCCTGGATGGCCTCAGTGAGACCGAGGTGTTGGCCCAGATCGGGGCAACGCAGAGCAGCGCAGAAGGGCTGTTTCTGCCGGAGACCTACCATTTCCCGCGTGGATTCAGCGACTTGGACCTGCTCAGCAAAGCCTATTGGGCGATGCAGCGAGAGCTCAACCGGGCCTGGGAAGCGCGTGAGGCCGATCTGCCGCTGGACGACCCCTACGCGGCGTTGATTCTGGCATCGGTGGTGGAAAAGGAAAGCGGCGCCATCGAAGAACAGCCCATGGTGGCCGGCGTGTTCATCAACCGGCTGCGCATCGGTATGCGTTTGCAGAGTGATCCGACGGTGATCTACGGCCTGGGCGACGCCTTCGATGGCAACCTGCGTCGAGTTCATCTGCGCACTGACAATCCCTACAACAGCTACACCCGCGGCGGATTGCCGCCGACGCCCATCGCGATGCCGGGACCGGCGGCGATACGTGCCGTTCTGCATCCGGCCGAGACCGAGGCACTCTATTTCGTTTCTCGTGGTGACGGTCGACACCAGTTTTCGCGCACGCTCAAAGAGCACAATCGCGCAGTGCGCAAATACCAGCTGGGTGGCGGATGAAAGCAAACGCCTGGCCGCCCGATGCATTGCCGTGGACCGAAGCGCTGGAGCAGCAGCTCAAACGCCAGCAGCATCTGCAGCGCATGCCCCACGCGCTGTGCATCGAGGGTCCGGCAGGCGTAGGCAAGGCGGTGGTTGCCGAGCGTCTGGTTGGACTGCTGTTGTGTAGCGCTGAGATCGGCGAACGGCCCTGTGGGCAATGCGCTGAGTGCCAGCTGCTGCAGGCCGGAACCCACCCCGACCGCATTCAGGTCGTGCCCGATACCGCAACCGGCAAGACCATCAGCGTCGAAGCGGTGCGCCGGTTGATCGAGCGGATTTCGATGCGGCCGCAGCGTCAGGGCGCCCAGGTGGCGGTCATCGTTCCCGCGGACGCCCTCAATGCGGCAGCCGCCAACGCGCTGTTGAAGACCCTGGAGGAACCGGCGCCAGATTCTCATCTGCTGCTGCTTGCCAGCGATCCCACGCGCCTGCCCATCACCGTATTGAGCCGCTGCCTGCGACTGCCGGTGCCTGCTCCTGACGTCTTACAAGCGTTGGACTGGCTGACGCCGCTTACTGACCGCGCCGAGGTCGGATTGGCGCTGGAGTTGGCCGACGGCAGACCGCTACTGGCGCTGGAAGCTCTGCAAGGACAGCGTTGGCAAATATGGAATCAGTCCCTGCAGCGCATCGTGCCGCTGAGCAAGGGTGAGGCTGGCGTGGCAGAAACCGCTTTGGCCCTGGCCAGGACCCCGCAGGAATCACTGGAAGTGATCCAGCGAGTACTGGAATCGGCCTTGGACTTGACCCTCGGTGGTAGCAAATTCACACATTTGCGAGAGTATCTTCACTTGACATCACAAGTTCAGGGGTCGACGCTTCAAGCTGCCTGGCTGGACTGCAAGCGCATGCGCATCGAGATGGGTAGTGGCTTGCGGGATGACTTCGCGCTTGCTGCCATACTTGAACAGTGCGTGCGGGCACTATGTTGGCCGGCCTCCAGGAAATCCGTTCTGGCACCACGCAGGGAGTATTACCGATGAACATGCCGGGCACCCCCAGACAGGGCATTCTCTCGCTGGCGATCAAGGACAAGGGTGCGCTGTACCTGGCGTACATGCCGTTCATCAAGGGCGGTGGATTGTTCGTGCCCACTACGCGGCCCTATCGCCTGGGCGATGAAGTATTCATCCTGCTCACGCTGATGGACGAGAAGGATCGCTTGCCGGTGGCTGGCAAAGTGGTTTGGATCACCCCGCAGGGTTCGCAGGGCAATCGTCAGGCCGGGATCGGCGTGCAGTTCAACGAAGGCCCTGATGGTGATACGGTCAAGACCAAGATCGAAACCGTGTTGGCCGGGACTATCGGCGCAGATCGGCTGACCCATACGATGTAAGCAACCGGGCTGGATGTCGGGGACAGGGGAGGCGATGGCGACCGCCGAAAGCAACGTGACCGTGCTGTACAGCACCGGGGACAACCAAGTTCCCGACGGACTGTATGCGGCCATCCTGGCGGCGGATTCCGGCCTGGTGACGCTTTGCGCTGAGCAGTCCAAGGCGATCATCGACCACCTTCGCATCATTGCCAGACGCCAGGGGCAATCAATCTACAGCTGGTCTGCCGGTGGCGGACTGGCCAGTCTGCGCGAAGACGGCATTTCCGTGCCCGGCAGCCAACGACCGCTGGATGCCGTGCGCTATGTGTTGCAAAGCAATCATTTCGGCGTCTACATCTTCCCGGAGGCGACGCCGGCCTTCTGTACCCAGGTGGGCCCGCAATTGCGCCAGCTGGCCCGTTCGGTCGGGAATCCCGACCGTCGGGTGGTGCTGATGGCGCCGCAAGTGCGACTGCCGCAGGGTATTGCCAATCTGGCCAGTCATCTGCAGATCATGGAGCGCGAGGTGCCCAAGTTTCGTCTGCGCGACGGTCGTTGGGTGGTGTAGAGATGAGCGAGGCCAGCAGCTCCATATTGATCGTGTCGATTTCGCGCGACGATCGCCGCGATCTCTTCGACGTACTCGATGGCGGACCCTACGAGACCATCCTGACCGCGCGCGACTATGATCAGGCCAACGCTCTGTTGGATCACGGTGCCGAACCGACCGTGGCCATCGTCGAATTCACCGGTGAGGGCGATCAGGCCAAGAAGCTGGCCCAGCGCTTGCGCGAGCGGCCAGAGCAGCTGGAGGGTGTGCTCGGCTTGATCAGCGGTCGGGCGCGCGGCGATTGCTACGGCTGGGGCGTCAGCGTCGACGGCATCGACGACTGGCTGCGCTCACCGATAGATCCGATGGAGGTCAGCTATCGCTTGAGCAAGCTGGGCTCGGCTGACTCGGAGCACGCGCCCGCGGTGGCCACTGGCAGCGCGGCAGCCGGAGCAGCTGTCGAAGGTCACCAGATCCTGCGCTTGCTCAATGCGGTCAATTGCCTTGACGGTGACGATGCGCTCAACAGCGACGCGTTGACCGCCATGGCCAAGCATCATCATTTTGAAGTCTTCGAGATCCTGCGTGAACGCGGTGGTCGTGAAGCCGAGCCGCAGCTGCTGGTGCAGCTGGACAAGCTGCCGCTGGGCAGCAGCGGTGACTCGCTGTGGAACCATCAGGCCTATTACGACGTGCTCGCAGGGAAAACCCTGGTGCTTGCCGACGGCGCCTGGGAGTCGGTACGCGACGTCTGGCTGTCGCGCTACCGGATCAGGGCGCTGATCGGTCTGCCGCTACTCAATGACGACGGCAAAGCGGTAGGCGCGCTGTTGGCGGGGTCTCGCCAGCCTCTGGCCGACTGGGATGGAGCCCTGGAAGTCTGCCGCAACCTTGCCGAGCGCTACTCGCTGGCCTCCCTGGTCCACCACTACCGCATCGACAGTCGCTTCCGCGGTCTGCACGACTCGCTGACCAAGCTGCCTAATCGCCTGCTTTTCAACGACCGTTTGCACTCGGCCATTGCCGAGGCACAGCGTAACGGCGAGCTATTCGCGGTGCTGTTTGTGGACCTGGACCGCTTCAAGACCATCAATGACAGTCTGGGTCATGCGGTTGGTGATCAGATACTGGTTGCGGTGTCCAAACGGCTGCGCGCCAGCGTCCGCGCCAGCGATACGGTGTCGCGCTACGCCGGCGACGAGTTCACCCTGATCCTGCGCCACATCGTGCAGCGGGACGACGTGCTGCGAATCGCCGAGAAAATCACTCGGGTGCTGGAGTCGCCGTTGACCTTGAGTGACGGCGCCGAGATGCAGATCACCGCCAGCATCGGCATCGCCTTCTTCCCCGAAGACAGCAGCGATGCCGACGGCCTGATCAAGTGTGCGGACGTGGCCATGTACAGCGCCAAGGGCATGGGCAGGAACACCTTCCGCACCTTCGTCGCGCTGCCGGAGGAGTCGCATCAGCAGCGTCTGATGCTGGAATCCAAGCTGCGCCAGGCCGAACGCAACAACGAACTGCGCGTGTATTACCAGCCGCAGGTGGATTCGCACAGCGAGGACATCATCGGCATGGAAGCGCTGGTGCGCTGGGAGCACCCTGAATTGGGCCTGATCAGCCCGGGTTTCTTCATACCGCTGGCTGAGGAGACCGGACTGATCATTCCCATCGGCGAGTGGGTGCTACGTGCGGCCTGCTTCGACACCGTGCGCTGGCAGAAGGATTTCGACATCCCGCTGCGGATCAGCGTCAACTTGAGTGCGCTGCAGATCAAGCAGCCGAATTTGCTCGAGGTGGTCAAGAACGCCCTGGCCGATTCCGGATTGGCGCCGGAGACTCTGGATCTGGAAGTCACCGAGAGCATCAACATCAAGAGCATCCCGAATCTGATCGAAGTGCTCAGCGAGCTGCGCGAGTTGGGCTGCAACATCTCCATCGACGATTTCGGTACCGGGCAATCGTCGCTGGACTATCTCAAGCACTTCCCTGCTGATCGGATCAAGATCGACCAGACCTTTGTACGCAATATCGGCATCGATCCCACCGATGAGGCCATCGTTCGCGCCACCATCGACATGGCCCACAACATGCACTGTCAGGTGATCGCCGAAGGCGTGGAGATCGAGGATCATCTGCGCTTTTTGCGCGACAACCATTGCGAAGAAATGCAGGGATTTCTGTTCTGCAGGCCTTTGCCCGCAGCGACCTTCGAGAACCTGCTGACCGAACGAGCGCGGCTGTTGGCCGGAGGTTGAGCGGTACTTCGAGCTGATCGAAAGTCCGTTGAACTTTTTCCACATCCGCAAGTCTTAGTCTGTGCGCATAGCGTGAAGTGGACTGGGGGCGCAAACATGGATGGGGTCGATGGAAGCCAGGATGGCTGAGGTGGATGAGGACCGCGCGCTGGTTGAGCGTGTGCAGGCCGGAGAAAGCAGGGCATTCGACCTGTTGGTGCGCAAATACCAACATCGGGTGCTGGGTCTGATCGGACGCATGATCAACGACTGGGCCGAGGCGCAGGATGTTGCTCAGGAGGTGTTCTTACGTGCCTATCGATCGATCAACGCCTTCCGCGGTGACAGCAGTTTCTATACGTGGCTTTATCGCATCGCGGTGAATACCTCGAAGAACCACCTGGTTTCCAACGGGCGCAGGCCGTCGACCACGGATGTGGAGACGGTTGAAACCGAGCACTGGAGCGGGGCCGAGCGGATGCAGGAGCACGCCACCCCGGAGCACGAATTATTGCGCCAGGAGATGGAACGATCGGTAGTCAGCACGGTCGAAGCCCTACCAGAAGAAATTCGCTTGGCGCTGACGCTGCGCGAAGTGGATGGATTGAGTTACGAAGAGATCGCGCAGGTGATGGACTGCCCGATCGGAACGGTGAGATCGCGAATTTTCCGCGGCCGCGATGCGGTCGATCGAAACCTGAAGGAGTTGATGCCATGAGTATGAAGGACGATCATCCGGACCAGGAATGGTCGGCGGCCTTCGATGGTGAACAGGAGCCGCAGGCCCTGCGCTTCATGCTGAAGCGGGCGCACAGCGATGCCGATTTGGGCAAGCGCTGGTCGCGCTGGGCGCTGGCCCGAGATCTGCTCGCCCATCGTCAAGTCGCTCCAGCGCCGGCGGATTTCGCCGCGCGGGTGGCCGCGTCCATAGCCGCGCAGCCGGCGCATGCCGAAACGGCGCCGGTGGCGGCGGCGGGCGGACGGCGCTGGATGGGAGGAGCGTTTGGTTTGGCGATCGCCGCGTCGGTGGCCTGGGCAGCGCTAACCCTTTATGTGGCGCCGCAGAATGAATCGGCGAGCAGCAGCCCGCTGGTGCAAAGCGCACCGCTACAGTCGCCGCCGGCAATGACTCCGGTCGCTGGTGGACCGGCATTGGGACAATCGCCAGTGCAATTGGTGTCCGTGCAGTCCGGGGTGACCCCGGTGTCCTACGTGCCTTTCCGGGGTCGCGATGCCTATATGGTCCGGCATAGCCTGGGCGCACAGCTGGCACCGCTGGGAGTGGTCAATACGGCCTCCTTCCTGACCGCGCCGGTCAGCGCGGAGGTGAGCGGATCCGATAGCGCTGATGTCGATGCCGACGCCGCGGGTGTGCGCTAGGGTAATGAAGCTTTCGTCGGCTTGGTTGGCGCTGGCCTTGGTCGTTGCGCCGAACGTCCACGCGAATGACGGCGAGACCTGGTTGGACCGGGTCAGCACGCGATCGGTGGGTTTTGTCTACAACGCGACGGTGGTTTTCGCTTCCGGGCCCGAGTTGGCGGTCGTCAGAGTCAGTCAGTCGCTGCAGGAAGGCAAACTGCAGCAGACCTTTGTCACCCTGACCGGCAAGCCGCAGACGCTGATCACCGCGCAGGGCATGGTGCAACGCGAACAGGGCGGCGGCCCGCCGGAGTACCTGGAGAGTCCGCTTGCGATCGGCAGTCTGCAAAAGCTTGATCTGGACGCGATCCGGCGCAACTACGCGGTAATCATGGGTAGCAGCGACCGCGTCGCAGGTCGACCGGTGCGGCAGGTGCAGTTCCAGCCCAATGACGCTTTTCGATTTGCGCGCCGGGCCTGGATCGACAACGAGACCGGGCTGCCGCTGCGCAGCGCGGTCGTGACTTCCGATCAGGTGTTGGAGCAGATGGTATTTGCTGATCTGCAGCTGTCCGGAACCGCCGCAGCACCATTTACTGAACCGCGAACTCCGCCGGATGCGGCGGTGTGGCCGGGTACCACTGCACCCGGCTACGAACTCAAGGCGATGGTGGGCGGTGCGGCGCATCGGCATTGGGTCTTCAGTGACGGGTTGAGTGCGATTTCAGTGTTTGCCGAGCAGCAGGAGTCCGTCGCGGATGAGGAGCGCTGGCAGCGTGGCGCAACGCTGGGAATCACCCGCAGCCACGGCGGCATGCGCTGGACCGTTCTGGGCGAGGCGCCGCTGTTGGCGCTGGAAGCCTTCCTGCCCAACGCCGATGCGTCTACCGCTGGGACTCCCTGAACAGCGCATCTTGGAAGCGAAGGCCTTTCCGTGCTGTAATTGCGGGTTTGCGTAAACTACGGCCAGCATGAAGCGCATTCGCAACTTTTCCATCATCGCCCACGTCGACCACGGCAAGTCGACCCTGGCCGATCGCCTGATCCAACTGTGTGGCGGATTGACCGAGCGCGAGATGGAAGCGCAGGTCCTGGACTCCAACCCCATTGAGCGCGAGCGCGGTATCACCATCAAGGCGCAGAGCGTTTCGCTCAACTACCGTGCGGACGACGGCGAGGTCTATGAACTGAACTTCATCGACACGCCCGGCCACGTCGATTTCTCGTACGAGGTGTCGCGTTCGTTGGCCGCCTGCGAGGGCGCGCTGCTGGTGGTCGATGCCGCCCAGGGCGTGGAAGCACAGAGTGTCGCCAACTGCTACACCGCGGTTGAGCAGGGGCTGGAAGTGGTGCCCATCCTCAACAAGATCGATCTGCCGCAGGCCGACCCGGCCAAAGTGCGCAACGAGATTGAGGAGATCATCGGCATCGATGCCAAGGATGCGGTGGAGATCAGCGCCAAGACCGGGTTGGGCGTGGCGGCCGTGCTGGAAGCCATCGTCACCCGGATTCCGGGTCCACCCCAGCCTGGCGCGCAGACTTTGCGCGCGCTGATCATCGATTCCTGGTTTGACAACTACCTGGGTGTGGTTTCGCTGGTGCGCGTGGTCGAGGGCGAGGTGCGCAAAGGCGACAAGATCCTGGTCATGTCCACCGGCCGCCAGTGGCAGGTCGAGCAGGTTGGAGTGTTCAATCCCAAGCGCGAAGTGCGTGCGTCGCTGGCCGAGGGCCAGGTCGGCTTCCTGTGCGCGGCAATCAAGGAAGTGCACGGCGCGCCGGTGGGCGACACCCTGACCTTCGCGCAGAAACCCGCAACCACGCCGCTGCCTGGATTTCAGCAGGTCAAGCCGCGCGTCTTTGCCGGATTGTTCCCGGTTTCTGCCGATGATTTTGTCGCTCTGCGCGAGGCCCTGGACCGGCTCAAGCTCAACGATGCCTCATTGCATTTCGAGCCGGAGAGCTCCGAAGCGATGGGCTTCGGTTTCCGCTGCGGCTTCCTTGGCATGCTGCACATGGAGATCATTCAGGAGCGCCTGGAGCGCGAATACGATCTGGAACTGGTCACCACGGCGCCGACCGTGATCTATGAGGTGCTCAAGTCCGACGGCGAAGTGATTGAGTTGGACAACCCCGCCAATCTGCCGGTCAGCAACAAGATTCAGGAGATCCGCGAGCCGATCATTGAAGCAACCATCCTGGTGCCGCCGGACTACATTGGTCCGGTGATCAAGCTCTGTGAAGAAAAGCGCGGCAGCCAGAAGTCGATGCAGTATCTGGGTTCGCAGGTCCAGATCCACTACGAACTGCCGATGAGCGAGGTGGTGCTGGATTTCTTCGACAAGCTCAAGTCCTCCAGTCGCGGCTACGCTTCTTTTGAATATCACCTGCTGCGTTACGATGCCGGTCCCTTTATACGCCTGGACGTGCTGATCAATGGCGAGCCGGTCGACGCGTTGTCGCTGATCGTGCACCGGCAGCAGGCTGATCGTCGCGGCCGTGACCTGGTTGAGAGGATGCGTGAGTTGATTCCCCGGCAGATGTTCGATGTGGCGATCCAGGCGGCCATCGGTTCGCAGATCATTGCTCGATCGACGGTCAAGGCAATGCGCAAGAACGTGCTGGCCAAATGCTATGGCGGCGACGTCTCACGCAAGCGCAAGCTGCTCGAAAAACAAAAGGCGGGTAAGAAGCGGATGAAGCAGATCGGCCGCGTGGAGATTCCGCAGGAGGCCTTCCTCGCGGTACTGCAGATGGACGACAAGTAGCCGCCGTGAGATTGCCGGAGTAAGCTGCGCGCCTTTGTGCGCGCAACGCTCGGCAGGCGCTGCGGGTGGATGTATCAACGAAGGGAAACGATGAATATAGATTTTGCCCTCTTGCTGGTGGTGCTGTCGGGTGTCTCCGGGGCCGTTTGGCTGCTAGACCATTTGTTTTTCGCCGCCAAGCGCAAGCGCACTGCAGAACAGGAAGGCGCCGAGGAATACCGCGAACCGGCGGTGGTGGAGTACTCCAAGTCGTTCTTTCCCGTGCTGTTCATCATCCTACTGATTCGGTCTTTTTTGGTCGAACCATTCACCATTCCTTCCAGTTCGATGGTACCCAGCCTGTTGATCGGCGACTTCATCCTGGTCAACAAGTTCAGCTACGGTCTGCGCTTGCCGGTGGCCAACGTCAAGGTAGTGGAGATCGGCGATCCGGAACGGGGTGATGTCGTTGTATTCCGCAAGCCCAAGGATGAGGGCGTCAACTACGTCAAGCGGTTGATCGGTCTGCCCGGTGACACGGTCACGTATCAGAACAAGCAAATCATCCTGAACGGCCAGCGCATGGCTATGCAGCCGGTCGGTCGTTATGTGGGCCAGGGCAGCAACGCCGAGTCCACTGGCGCGGCCTTACTGAAAGAAAACCTCGATGGAGTAGAACACCAGCTGCTGCAGATGGGCCTGATGCGCAGTCCAGAAGGGAGTTGGTCGGTACCCGAGGGGCATTACTTTGTGATGGGCGACAATCGCGACAATAGCGAGGACAGCCGCTCCTGGGGTATGGTTCCGGAAGAGAATCTGGTCGGCAAAGCATTCTTCGTTTGGATGCACTGGGACTGGAAGCTGTCAGGCTTCGTTTCCTGGAGCCGCATCGGCACCAAAGTGGAGTAGATCATGCGCACTTCGAACCAATCCGGGCTGACTTTGATCAGTTTCATCATCGTGCTGGCCGTGCTCGGTTTTTTCGCCTTCATTGCGATGAAGCTGCTACCCATCTACACCGAGTACTACGCGGTGGTGGGATCGATGAAAACGGTCCAGTCTACGCCCGGTGTAGCGAAGATGCCGCCAGAGAAGGTCTGGGAGCTGTTCTCAAGAAATCTCTATGTCAACTACAACAAGAACGTGAAGCGGCATCACGTTACACTCACTCGGAAGGGCGGCTATATTTTGCGCGTGGCCTATGAAGTCCGTGAGCCGCTGGTCTTCAATCTGGACGTGGTCGCCAAGTTCGACAAGTCTGTAGACCTGTTCCGGCAGGATCCGGGCGGTTGATGGGTGAGCGGCGTTGAATGCGGGTAAAGGGATCGGGTCGTAGATCCACCGTGACCGTGATTTCTGAAGAATCGGCCGAGACTTCGCTGCAAAAACTCGCCGCCACTCTGCAGATCGCTGCCGATGGCGAGTGTCTACGTCAGGCGTTGACGCATCGCAGCGCGGCCAAACAGCACAACGAACGGCTGGAGTTTCTCGGCGACTCGGTGTTGAACTGTGTGGTCACCATCGAGCTTTATGCACGCTACCCGCGCTCCCGCGAAGGGGAGCTGACCCGACGCCGGGCGCAGCTGATCCAGGAATCCACGTTGGCCGAGATTGCCCGCGAAATCGATCTTGGTTCGGCTTTGCGACTGGGCCCCGGGGAAATGAAAACCGGCGGCCATCGGCGCGATTCCATTCTTGCTGACGCCGTCGAAGCGGTCATCGCCTCGGTGCACTTGGATCACGGTTGGGACGCGGCCTATACGCTGGTCGTGCGGCTGATGGGCGAGCGGTTGAATATGCGTCCTCAGCTCCCAGCCAAGGATGCCAAGACGCAACTGCAGGAGTGGTTGCAAGGCAAGGGTATGGAACTGCCGCAGTATGAGTTGGTTGATACCGTGGGTGAAGATCACCGCAAGACCTTCATCGGCTCTTGCCGCATCGCCGACCCGCCGTTGCGCTGTGAAGGCACCGGCAGCAGCCGTCGAGCTGCCGAGCAGGCCGCCGCGGCGGCGCTGCTCAAGGCGCTGCGTCAATGACTGAGCAGACTGCGTTTCGCGCCGGTCACGTCGCGCTGGTGGGACGACCGAATGTGGGTAAATCCACCTTGCTCAATGCAGCAGTGGGCGCGCATATTGCGGTGGTCTCCCCGCGACCACAGACTACCCGCCAGCGGGTGATTGGCGTGGTGACCGAAGACCATTGGCAGATCGCCTTCGTCGATACGCCGGGACTGCTCAGCAGGCCCGGACACGCGATGGACCGACACATGCATCGCGGCGTGCAATCGACCCTGGATCAGGTCGATCTGGTTTGCCTGGTGGTCGAAGCGATGCGCCTGACCGATGACGACCGCTTTGTGCTCAAGCAGGTGCAGGCCAGCGGTCGGCCGGTGGCACTAGTGATCAATAAAATTGACTTGCACAAGCACCGCGAGAAGCTGCTGCCCTATCTCAAGACCATTTCGGAACTGGCTGATTTTGCTCAGGTTCACTTGGTTTCGGCTGAACGCAACGATGGCGTCCACAGTTGGCTGAACGGGCTGGCCAAACAACTGCCCGAGCAGCCCGCG
Source organism: Gammaproteobacteria bacterium (assembly GCA_030430155.1). Lineage (GTDB taxonomy): Bacteria > Pseudomonadota > Gammaproteobacteria > Xanthomonadales > SZUA-5 > SZUA-5. The sequence goes on along the minus strand of JAUIFV010000101.1, from coordinate 3,943 downwards.
CTATACGATGCAGATACCCTGACCGACCGTTCCGAGCGCTTTCTGGCCGGCGAGTTGGTGCGTGAGCAGCTGATGCGCCAACTCCGTGATGAGATTCCCTACGCTACTGCCGTGATGGTGGAGAAGTTCGAGATCGAGGGCGAACGGCGGCGGATCGCGGCGACGATCTGGGTCGGTCGCGATAGCCACAAGGGCATCGTGATCGGCAAGGGTGGAGAGCGGTTGAAGAGCGTTGGTACCTCGGCGAGGCTGGCCATGCAGGCATTGTTCGATGGACCGGTACACCTGGACCTTTGGGTCAAGGTCCGTCCCGATTGGGTGGAAGATGAATCGGCGCTACGCGAGCTCGGTTTCGACTAAGCCAGTGCCGCATGGGTTTGTCGCGCTGCCATGCGGCTGACCGACCAGCCCGCCTATTTGCTGCATCGCCGTGCCCACGGCGAGCGCAGTCTGCTTGCCGAACTCTGGACTCGGGATCATGGGCGGCTGCCGGCGATTGCCCGTCAGGCGCGCGGCGGAGGCGGAGAGCGAGTAGCCGCGCTGGCGCCATTCAACCCACTGTTGGTCGGGCTCAGCGGGCGCGGCGAAGTGCTCACTCTGAGCGCCTGGGAAGTCGATGGCTCGCCGAATCTGTTGCGCGGTGCCACCGCCCTGGCCGGCATGTATGTCAATGAGTTGCTGGCCCGCCTGCTTGCCCGCGGCGATGCCCTCCCCAAGCTGTACGCCAGCTATCAGCGCCTGTTGCAGCGGATGGCCAGCGAGCCCCGAGTGGATTGGCCGCTGCGCTGGTTCGAAAAGCAGCTGCTCGATGAGCTGGGTTACGGGCTGCAGCTGGGATTGACGGCCGACGGGATCAGCGTAGAGCCCGATGGACACTACCGAGTCGATCTGGAACACGGCGTTCGCACCACGACGGCTGAAGGCGGTTTTGCTGGCTCGGTGCTGTTGTCCTTGGCACAGATCGAACAGGAAATGCCAACGCCGGCAGTCTGCAACCAACAGCGCAAACTGATGCGTGCGCTGTTCCTGGCCCTGCTCGGCGGAAAACCGTTGACCACCTGGGAGTGGTCGCAGGCGCTGCCTAGCCGAGCCAGCTAGCCGCTTCATGAAGTATGCGGGCTATACACCGCACCATGCCTGACTATCGACCGCCGCGAATTCGCGCTAGCTGCGGTTCTGCGCCACCACCTTGATCGCTCGACTCACTGCCAGTTGCCATGCGGCAAACGATTCCGGCCAGTCCAGATTGGCGATCAGCGCGGCGTACAGATGGTGAGTGGCGCTGTGCAGCCTCGGCAAGCCACACAGCGCACTGGATGCCTTTAGTTGGTGCAGTCGCTCGCGCACGGCCAGCGGTTCATCTGCAATGCGCGCAGGGGTGATCCAGTCGCCATCTCGCTCCAGTTCGACGCGCAGCAGGTCGCGCAAACCGCCCAGCACGCTCAGGCCGGCGCCCAGAGCCGCGCCTGCGGCCAAATCATCCAGATCGGGCAGCTGTGCTGCTGGTAGCGGGTCATCCAGACTGGCTTTCGCACAAATTCCCTGCAGCGCCGCGGTCAGCACTGTGATCGTCAGCGGCTTCTGCAGCCAGGCGCCGTCTGGCTCCGGGCGATCGCCGCTCATCAGCAATAAAGGCACGTGCTCGGCCAGCAGGGGCTGCAGGTCTCGGCCGTCGCCATCGGGAAGGCGCAGGTCTGCCAGGCAAAGGTCGATGCGGCGCTGTTGAACGGCGGTGGTGGCTTCTGCCAAGCTGCTGGTGAGCAGGCACTCATGGCCCTGACCGATCAACCATTCACCGATGAACCGCCGATTGACCGCATCGTCTTCGACTACCAGCACGCGCAAGGCCATCGCAGTGCTCCTGGGATGAAAGACCTGTTGATGATACTGGGACGCGCACGGTTGAGTTGCGGTGGCCGCTGGGCTTGCCGCGTGGCACTGCTGCTGGTGATGGTTGCGCCGCCGCTTGCTGCCGAGAATTGGACTCTGCGAGTCAAATCCGTACGCGTTGGCGATGTGGCTGCAACGCAGGTCCGCGCCAAGATCAGCCTGGATGCGAACGGCCGTCTGAGTGCCGACGAAGGTCGAGCCGACCTGGCCATAGGGGCGCTGCGGTTGGCAGGAACGGGCTGGTCGGTTAGCCGAAGTGCCGATGCGGAAGGTAACCAAGGGGGGGCTCTCAGCGTTAGGCTGGCCAGGGCGCCTCGGCTGTCGGGGAGCTGGCAGCGAGACGCCAGCGGTGCGGTTGCACTGGCTCTGGGCGATGGCCGCGTTCGTGCCCGGCTGGACGCCGATGGTTCCTGGTCAGGCACGCTGCGGGACTTGCCGCTATCGCACTGGCGGGAGTTTCTCGGCGACCTGATCGGCTGGACACCCAGCGCATTGGACGGACAGCTCAGCGCAAGCGTTACCCAGGACTTGATCGTTGAGGGCCGGGTGAGTGAGTTGGCCTTCGACAGCAGCGACGGCCTGCGCGCTGGCGCCGGGGTCAGTGGCGACTTCGTCGTGCGCTTCGATCCGGTCACCGACCTGACGCTGAAGGTCCACGCCGGTGAGGTGCTGTTCAGCCCGGCCTATGTGCAGATTCCCACTCAGGGTTTGCACTTGGCTGCGCGCCGATCGGACCAGGCTTGGGCGCTACAGGCAAGCCAAGAGGGCGTGTTCGGGGTCGACGCGATTTGGCCAGACAACGCCCAACAAGCGTGGCGCTTCAGCACCCGGATCGGCGATCTGGAGCAGACCTTCGAGCGCTATCTGCGCAGCATCTGGGAAGCCCAGGCGTTGCCGGCCATTCGGCTCAGCGGGAGCCTCGATCTGGGCGCCAGCGGCATCCAGCAAGAGCCAAGCGCGCTGGAGCTCGACCTCAACGCAACGAGTCTGGAGCTGGCCAGCCTGAGTGCGACCGAGCTACGCGGCAAACTGAATTGGCAGGCCGATGCCGAGGGTCGCTTCGAGGTGGCCTGGGCCGGGCTCAATCTTGGCCAGATCGGGGTCGGGCCGGCGCAGCTGCAGGCAACCCAGCAAGACCAGATCTGGCGGGCGCAGCAGGCTCTCAACTTGGCGCTGCTCGGCGGGACGATGCAGCTGGGGTCGCTGCGGCTCGATCAAAGCGCGCAGCCCTGGCGGGCCGACGCGGCGCTGCAGCTGCGCGGCATCGACCTGGCAACGCTGTGCCGGGCGCTGGGTTGGGTGGCCATGCCCGGCGTACTCAGCGCGACTTTCCCTTCGGTTTCCATGTCTGCCGAGCAGTTGAGTCTGACCGGTGGGGCCCAGATTGAGGCATTTGGCGGACAGATTGCGCTGGGCGCGGTCGAGATCGAGCGGCCTTTGGGTGTGGCGCCGGCGGTATCGGCCAGCGCGTCGTTCGCTGAGCTGGATCTGGGCGAGGTGACTTCAGTCTTTGATTTCGGCGAGATTACCGGCAAGTTGAACGGCGAAATCAAGGACTTGCGGATACTTGGCGGCAAACCTGTGGCCTTCGATGCCCGGCTGCGCAGCGCGGACGACTACCGCGGCAGGCGCCAGATCAGTCAGCGCGCGGTGAACAATCTGTCCTCAGTAGGCGGTGCCGGCGCGGGCGGCCTTTCACGCAGCGTTCTGCGTGTGTTCGAACGCTTCGGCTATGATGCGATCGGTATCGGCTGTCGGTTGTCGGGCGGCGTTTGCACCATCAGCGGCTTGGAAGACGTCAACGGCGGATTTCTGATCGTTCGCGGCTCCGGACTGCCGCGGATCACGGTGATGGGGCATTCCCGCCGAGTGGACTGGGACGTTCTGGTGGCGCGCCTGATCGCGGCCACCGAGGGTGCCGGTCCGACCATCGACTAAGGCTGTCACCCATTGTTTGCACAGGAGTATTGCGATGCGCTGGATTTGGGGCGGAGTTGCTGCGTTGCTGGTGTTGGCCGCTTGCGTGACCATCAATGTTTATTTCCCTGCTGCT
>JAUIFV010000100.1 GCA_030430155.1 Gammaproteobacteria bacterium | reverse complement strand
AAAAGGCTCAGAAGTCCACTGGCCAGCGCGCGGTGGTGGTCAACACCGTCATTGATCCCGGTTTGAGCTCGATACTGTCCGAAAGCGGCGCGTTGATGCTGGATGTATTCGCCCCGTTTATTGGCCCGCTGGAGCAGGAGTTGGGCTGTCTGCGCACCAGCCATGTCGGTCGCGCCCACGCCATCACCGCCGACTACGAGGCGCGTATCAATGCCACCAACTACGCGCTGGCCCACGACGACGGATTCGACGTCAATTTCTCTGATGCCGAGGTGATCCTGGTCGGCGTGTCGCGCTCCGGGAAGACCCCGACCTGCCTGTATCTGGCGCTGCAGTACGGCGTACGTGCAGCCAACTATCCGCTGATTCCCGAGGATATGGAAGGCGAGCGTTTACCGGCGAGACTGCTGCCGCACAAGGCCAATCTGCACGGTTTGACCATCGATCCGCAGCGGCTGTCGCAGATTCGCGGCGAACGTCGCGCCAACAGCAAATACGCCTCGCTGGAACAGTGCCGGCACGAGGTTTCGGTGGTGGAGCAGCTGTTTGAACGCGAGGGGATTCCCTATTTGAGTACGACTCATACCTCTATCGAGGAGATTGCCAGCAAGGTGATGCAGTCGCTGGGGATGAATCGGCAGATGTACTAGCTCAAGGGCAAGGAAAGGGCCCAGGGGAGGAGAAGGGCCCAGGGCCCACAGAACGCGAAAGGGCCCAGGGGAGGAGCAGGGCCCAGGGCCCAGTAGAGCGGAATCTAGCGGCCGATGGTGCTCAGGTCGTTAATGCTTGTCCGTGACGGAGGACGGCGGCGACTAGTTGGTCGATGTCCTGGTCTTGGGTGCGGTGGTTGGTGATCGCTACGCGCAGGGCGAAGCGGCCGTTGCGTACGGTGCTGGAGGGTATTGCTTCGCCGCTTTCCTGGATGCGCAGCAGGATTTCGCGGTTGATGGCCTTCAGATCCGCCTCGATAGTCGTATCGGCGGGACGGAAACGGAAGCAGACCACGTTCAGGGGCGCTGGGCCCAGGCGTTCCAGCAGCGGATGGTGATCGACCTGATCAGCCAGTCGCTGCGCCTGGGCGACGTTGCGATCGATGATCTGGCCGATCTTGTGCACGCCGTGATGGCGTAGCCCCATCCATACCCGCAGCGCACGGAATCCGCGACTCAGCTGTGGACCGAGTGCCGAGTACTCCAGTGCATCCGGCTGTATTCCGCGCCCCAGTGGCTCCAGATAGCTCGCCTCCGTTGCGAAGGTAGCTCGCTGCTGTTTGCCGTCGCGTACTAGCACACAGCCCAGTTCGTACTGCAGATAGCCCCACTTGTGCAGGTCAAAGGCGAGGGAATCGGACCGCTGCATCCCCTCAAGTCGCCCGCGATGTTGCTCGGAGAATGCCAGCAGCGCGCCGAAAGCGCCGTCGACATGGAACCAGAGCTGCTGCTCAGCGCAGTAATCGGCCAAAGCGTCCAGATCATCGACCACACCGCCGTCAACGGTGCCGGCATTGCCGACCACGCAGAAGGGCAGGCATCCGTTCTGTCGATCCTGCTCAACGGCGAGCCGCAGCGCATCCAGGTCCAGCTTCCCGTCCTCGTCGCTGGCCAGGCGACGAACGGCGCCGCGTCCGAGTCCGAGGATGTCGGCGGACTTCTCGACCCAGCTGTGGGTTTGGTCCGAGCCATAGATGGTCAATCGCGGCGCGGCGCAGAGACCGGATTCGCGAATGCGCGAGTCAGCCTGATTGCGCGCCACCATGACGCCGATGAGATTGGCCATGGTGCCGCCGCTGACCATCAGACCGCTGGCGTCTTGCGGGTAGCCCATGATCTCGCGCAGCCAGGATAGCGCCTGGCGTTCGACCAGGGCGGCGCTCTGGTTGTAGCCGCCGACGTGCGGATTCATCGCCGCCGCCAGCATCTCCGCGAGCATGCCATCGGGGGTGCCATTGCCCATCACCCAGCCAAAGAAGCGCGGGTGGGCATTGCCGGTGGGGTAGGGCAGCACATGCCGGACGAAGTCATCGTAAACCGTCTGCAAGGGCTCGCCTTGCAACGGCGTTGCTCGGCTCAAAGCCTCCCTGGCCTCTGCCGTAGGCGGCGTCCACACCGGGCCGTCGGCGATCGTCGACATGGCGTCGACCATGTCGTCGAGCATCCGGTGCCCTAGCGACCGAAATTCGTCCCAGTTCTGTGGGTCCAGCGATGGGCTCACGGTGTGGTCTCCAGTAGTTCGGGTATCTCCAGCAGCAGGGCCGAGATCTGTGCCCAATGCTGCTCGCCTATCAGTGCCTCAACCCGTTTCTGCGCACTCTCCCAGTGCGGCAGTACGGCAGCGATCTGCTCGCGACCTGATGCCGTCAGCTTGGCGACTTTGCTGCGCCCTGCGGATGCCGCCGTCACCTGCACCAGGCCCTGCTGCACCAGCGGTTCCAGGGATCGGTACAGGGAGGTCCGTTCCATCACCATGACTCGAGCCAGGTCGGTCAGGGCAACGACCCCTTGCCGCTCTATCGCCCGCAGCAGAGCGAACTGGGTGACGGACAGACTGCAGTCGCCCAACGCGGCCTCGTAATGCCGCATCAGCGCGCGGCTGGCCTTCCTAACTGTGGTGCAGACGCATGGATTCATAACAAAGATGTAAATACATGATGTAACTACATCTTAGCTTTCGACCACGCCAGCGTCAACGATCGGATCCGGCTTCGGCTTGCCCGCCGAGGTTTGCTGTGTTTTACTGACTGACCAGTCATTCAGTAGATGGCCATGACCGAGCCAGCGACGCCAAGAAGAAAGGAAGATCGACCCGAGGGGATCGTCGATGCGGCCTTTGCCGAATTCGCCGAGAAGGGTTACGCCGAGACCCGGCTACAGGACGTGGCGGCACGCGCGGGGGTCAGCAAGGGGCTGCCTTATCTGTACTTCAAGACCAAGGAAGAGCTGTTCAAGGCCGTGCTGCGGCGCGTGGTCAAGCCTTTCCTCGATCGTCTATTTCGCAGCGTCGAATCGCGGGACGAGCCGCTGGCGAGCTTCTTGCGCGGGTCCTTTCTGGGCTTTGCGCAGTCCTTTGTCGCCTCGCGGCGGGCGCGCGTGCTGCGTTTGTTGATCGCCGAGGGTCCCAAGCACCCGGACCTGACCCAGTTCTATGCCGAGGAGGTTATACGACCCGCTTTGGCTTCGTTGCGAACGCTGATCGAGCGTGCCAAGGAGCGCGGTGAGATTGGTAATGCGGACGTCGCCAAGTTTCCGCAGCTGATCATCGCACCAGTGATGCTGAGCGCCTTATGGAACCAGTTGTTCTCTCGCCACCTCGACCTGGATGTCAACGCGATGCTTGCCATGCACGTGGAAAACGTCTTGCGGGTGATGGACGTGCGTCCAGCTACAGAATTGGAGGGGCCGGTATGACCTCAATCCGCCCCGTTCTCGCCCTGATTGCCGCTTTCGGACTGACCGGCTGCGCCGAACCCGAGGTGGACTACTACCAGGGCTACGTGGAGGTGGAGTACCTGCACTTGGCCTTGCCGCAATCCGGGCGGATTGAACAGCTGACCGTGCAGCGCGGCGACCGCGTCGAGGCAGATTCCTTGCTGCTGGCGTTGGAAGCGACCCGCGAACAGGCGGCGCTGGCTGAGACCAGCAGTCGATTGCTGCAGACTCAGGCGCAGTGGCAGGATCTGGGCACCGGGCTGCGCGCCGAAGAGCGCGCGGTGATCCAGGCTCAGCTCGCTCAAGCGCGAAGCGCAGCCGAACTGAGCGCGCGCGAGGCGGAGCGCCGGCGCACGTTGGTACACCGCAAGCTGCTTGCTGCAGAAGAGGCCGATGCCGCGCAAACCCTGGCCCAGCGCGACGCGCAGCGGGTCAATGAGCTGCGTGCGCAGCTGAAGGTCGCGGCGCTGCCGGCGCGGCAGGCGCAGATCGATGCCGCCCAGGCGGCGGTGCTCAGCGCCGAGGCGGCGCAGCAGCAGGCGCAGTGGACCCTGGATCAGCGGCGTCTGGACAGCCCCGCTGCAGGATGGCTGCACGAAGTCTATTTCCACCGCGGCGAATGGGCGCCGGGCGGCGCGCCGCTGTTGGCCATCGCGCCCGAAGACCGCTTCGAAGTGCGCTTCTTCGTGCCGACCGCGATTGCCGGCAGGCTGGTCGCAGGGCAGACGGTGCAGATCACTGGCCCTGGTCTGCCTCGCCCGCTCGAGGCGCAGGTCACGGCGGTCGCCGATCAGGCCGAATACGCCCCACCGCTGATCTTCAGCCGCGATCGCAACGAGAAGCTGCTGTTCCAGATCCGCGCCCGCATCGACAACCGGGTCGACGGTGAGCGGCTCAGGCTCAATCCGGGCCTGCCGGTGGAGGTCCGGCTGCCGTGAGCGAGGCGGTGATCGAGGTGCGGGGGTTGACCAAGCGTTTCGGCGACAAGACCGTCGTCGATGGCTTGGATATGCGCGTCGAAAAGGGGCAGATCTACGGCTTCCTGGGCCCCAACGGCAGCGGCAAGACCACCTCCATCCGCATGCTTTGCGGTCTGCTCACGCCCGACGCCGGTCAGGGGCGCTGCCTGGGTATGGATATACTCACCCAGGCGCAGCGGATCAAGCGCCGGGTCGGCTACATGACCCAGCGCTTCTCCTGGTACGAAGATCTGTCCATCGCCGAGAATCTGCGCTTTGCTGCCCGCTTGTACGGCGTCCCCAACGTTGCGCAGCGGGTCGATCAGGCCCTCGATGATCTGGGCTTGAGCGCGCGCCGACAGCAGCTGGCCGGCAGCCTGTCCGGCGGCTGGAAGCAGCGCCTGGCGCTGGCCGCCAGCCTGCTGCACAGCCCCGATCTGCTGTTGCTCGATGAGCCCACCGCGGGCGTCGACCCTCAGGCCAGGCGCGAGTTCTGGGAGCACATCCACGACCTCACCGAGGCCGGCATCACCGTACTGGTCTCCACCCACTACATGGACGAGGCCGAACGCTGTCACCGCCTGGCCTACATCTCTGCTGGCCGTTTGCTGGTCGAAGGGACGCCGCAGCAGGTGCTCGACCACGTGGGTCTGCAAACCATCGTCGTCGAGGGCGCCAGCGCGGCGCAGCGTCAGTCGCTGGCTGCGCTGGAAGGCGTGGAGCAGGCGGTGGTGTTTGGCACCGCCGTGCATCTCTCCGGCAGCAACGCCGAGCGCATGGGGCACAGCGTCGGGCGCTACGCCGATCAGCAGCGGCTGCGCTGGCAGCGCGTGCAGGCCAGTCTGGAGGATGCCTTCATCCATCTGATGCAGTCGCAGCGGGGCGCTGGCCCGAATCGCAGTGCGTCGACGCAAGCGGGTGCTGCCCGTGGACGCTGAGCGCCGACCGCCCGCCACCGCGGGAGCTGATCACTTCAGCTGGCGCCGGCTGTGGGCGATGGTCTACAAGGAGTTCATCCAGATGCGCCGGGATCGGCTGACCTTCGCGATGATGGTCGGCATCCCGCTGCTGCAGCTGACCCTGTTTGGCTACGCCATTAATACTGACCCGCGGCAACTGCCCACCGCGGCGTTGATCAGCGACGACAGCCCCTTTGCCCGCCGCTTTCTCGCTGCCCTGCAGACCAGCGACTATTTCCAGCTCGGCGACCGGCTGGACAATGCGGCGCAGGCCGACCGTGTGCTGGCGCTGGGCCAGGCGCAGTTCGTGGTCCAGATCCCCAGCGGCTTTGAGCGCGAGCTGTTGCGCGGTGAACGACCGCAGTTGTTGATCCTGGCCGATGCCACTGACCCCTCCGCCACCGGCAGTGCGCTGGCGGCCTTGGCGGAGCTGCCCAACCGGCTGCTGGCCGAGCAGATGCGTGGTCCCTTGGCCGCCTATGCGCCCCAGGCACCGCCCTTCGATCTGGTCATCCAGCGTCGCTACAACCCGGAGGGCCTGACCGAGCACAACATCGTCCCCGGTCTGATGGGGGTGATACTGACGATGACCATGATCATGATGACTGCCGTCGCAGTCACCCGTGAGCGCGAGCGCGGGACCATGGAGAATCTGCTTGCCACGCCGGTGCGGCCGCTGGAGGTGATGCTGGGCAAGATCCTGCCCTACGTGGGCGTGGCCTACGTGCAGGTGACCCTGGTGGTGCTCGCCGCGATGTGGCTGTTTGCGGTGCCGGTGCGCGGATCGCTGGCACTGCTGTATGCCGCGGTGGGGATCTTTGTACTCGCCAATCTGGCTGTAGGCGTGTTCTTTTCGACGTTGGCGCGCAATCAGCTGCAGGCGATGCAGATGACCTTTTTCTTTTTTCTGCCGTCGCTGCTGCTCTCCGGCTTCATGTTTCCCTTTCGCGGCATGCCGAACTGGGCGCAGGCCATTGGCGAGTTGCTGCCGCTGACCCACTTTCTGCGCATCGTTCGCGGCATCATGCTCAAGGGCAACCAGGCCGCCGAGATCTTTGCGCATCTGCCGCCGTTGTTGGTGTTTACGGCGCTGGCGCTAGCGCTGGGGGTGCTGCGCTTCCGGCGCACGTTGGATTGACTGCCGTTCATCAATCTTTACCGCAGTAGCCTCGCCAGCAAGGTGCATCGGGTTCCAAGCGCGCATTGTTGCAAGCAGACTGGTCGCGGCCAGCACTGGCCTGGGCGCCGTGTTCCGAACCCGGCGGTGATTCTCAGCGACCCTGCGCGGTAGTAAGGTGACGACTCGCGATTGGCCTTTCAGCACCACCTACAAACAGGACTTCCGGTTGCCCATAGATCGCTCGCCAACGGTGGAATCACTGCTGATCAGCATCCTGGAATGCGCGGATTTGGCTGCGCTGGAGCGTTGCGTCAGCGACTACGCCAGCGGCTACTTCGGGCTGGATCGCTTGGAGCTGTCTAGCGCCGGCGGCCTGAATGACCGGGAATGGGCCGCTTCGCCCTTGCGCGATCGGATGGGCGAGCAAATAGCATCACTGCGCTGGCAACCTGCCGCCGCCGATATTGAAGATACCGGGGACTGGGCGCGTTTGCAGGAAGCGGTAGGCGACGCGCTGAGTCGATTGCAGGAGAACCAGTCGCTGCGCGATCAAGTACTGCGGCTGCAGGGCGCCGAGAAGGTGCAGCGCGCGCTGTTCGCCATCGCTGACATGGCCAGCTCGGCGCTGGACCTCCCCGACGTGCTGCGTGGTCTGCACCAGATCGTCGGAGAATTGATGTATGCGGAGAACTTCATGATTGCCCTGTATGACGGCGATCGTGACGTGGTCCGTTTCATCTACTTCGCAGACGTCAAGGACAGCGCGGTATTCGACACCTATGAGGAGTTTCCGGCCTCCGAACTGGCCAACAGCCTGACCTTGGCGCTGATCCGCGACGGACAAACGCAGATGGGCCCCTCCGGTGAGATCCGTCAGCGCCTGGGGGTGCCCAAGGATGAGAGCCTGGGGCCCGATAGCGAGGACTGGCTGGGTGTGCCGATGATCGGCAGCGGTAGCAATGCAATCCGCGGCGCGGTGGTGGTGCAGAGCTACGATCCGGCAGTGCGCTTCGGCAACGACGATCAGGCCCTGCTGTCCTACGTTGCCCAACACATCATGACTGCGCTGGAGCGCAAGCAGGCCCGTGACGAGTTGGAGCGGCGGGTGCAGGAACGCACCCGAGAGCTGGCCGAAGCCAATGAAGAGCTGCGTTTCGAGGTCGCCGAACGCCAGCGCGGCGAGAAGCTGCAGGCCGCGCTGTTCAGAATCGCCGAGCTGTCCAGCACCACCGAGACCCTGGAGCAGTTCTACTCGGCCGTGCACGGCATCGTTGGCGAGCTGCTCTATGCCAAGAATTTCTTCATTGCGCTGCTGTCCGACGACGCCACCGAACTGGTTTTCCACTACTCGGTGGACGAGCTGGATGTGCAGCGGCCACGGCGCAAGCTGGCCAAGGGGTTGAGCGAATACGTGCTCCGCACCGGTCACGCTCTGCTCGCCGATCGCGAGGCCATCGGGGCCATGGCCGAGGCCGGTGAAGTGGCGAGTTTCGGTGCGCGCAGTGTGTGCTGGCTGGGCGTGCCCTTGATCTGCGATGAGCGCACTGAGGGCGTATTGGCGGTGCAGAGCTACTCGCCCGAGATCAAATTCAATGGCCGCGACCAGGAGCTGCTGACCTTCGTCGGATTCCACATCGCCACTGGTCTGGAAAGAAAGCGCGCCCAGGACTCGCTGCGCAGCGCCTATGCGGATCTGGAGCAGCGGGTTGCCGAGCGTACCCGGGAGTTGGCCGCAACCAACCGCGAGTTGGTCGACCAGATCAGCGAGCGCGAACGAGTCGAAGAGCGGCTCAAGCACCAAGCGCTCCACGATGCGCTGACCGGGCTGCCCAATCGCGGCTATCTGCTCGATCGCTTGGGGCTAGCGCTGATGCGCTATCAGCTCAACCGCGAGCGCAGCTTCGCGGTGCTGTTTTTGGATCTGGATCGCTTCAAAGTGATCAATGACAGCGTCGGCCATCTGATTGGCGACGAGATGCTCAAACAGGCCGCTACCCGGGTCCGCGCGGCGGTTGATAGCAACGACATCGTGGCCCGGTTGGGCGGCGACGAATTCGCCATCCTGCTTGAGGATCTGGACAGCGTCGAACGGGCCTCCAGAGTGGCACGGCGGGTCATTGACACGCTCAATGAGCCGATGCGGGTGGGCAACAAGGAGCTGTTCACGTCGGCCAGCATCGGCATCGCCGCCGCTCACCCACGTTATCTGCGCGCCGAAGAGCTGCTGCGCGATGCTGACGTGGCGATGTACCGGGCCAAGGCCGAGGGTCGGCAACGTTTCGAGCTGTTTGACGAACGCCTGCGCGCCGAGGCGCTGCGGGTGCTGGATCTGGAGGGCGATTTGCGGCGGGGCATTACCCGCGGCGAGTTTGAGCCGCACTTCCAAACCATCGTCAGCCTCAATGACGAGCGGGTGATTGGCTACGAGGCGCTGCTGCGCTGGCACCATCCGGAACGCGGTCTGCTGTTACCGGCGGATTTCCTTGGCGTCGCCGAGGACAACGGCAGCATTGAACAGATCGATTGGGAGATCTTTGCGATGGCCTGCAGACTGTCGCATCAGCTTCCCAACCCGGATGCTTACGTGGGCATCAACGTCTCTGCTCGGCAGTTTCGCACCCCGGACTTCGACCGCACGGTGCTCAATCTGATCGACAGCAACGCCATTGAGCCTAAGCGGATCCGTCTGGAAGTGACCGAAGGCGCGCTGTTGGAGAATGCCAGGCAGATCCGCGGCATCTTGGAAAACCTGCGCAAGCACGGCGTGCTCGCCCAGCTGGATGACTTTGGTACCGGCTATTCCTCATTGAGCTATCTGCACCAGTTCCCCATACATGCGCTGAAGATCGATCGTTCCTTCGTCGCCGATCTCGGCGCCGGCAGGCGCAGCGGCAGCGCGGCGGTGGTTCGCGCCATCGGTGCGCTGGCGCAGTCGATGAACCTGGAAGTGATCGCTGAAGGGATCGAAACCAGTCTGCAAAAGACAGCCGTTGAAGAACTCGGATGCCGTATTGGGCAAGGCTTTCTGTTTTCCCAGCCGCGTCCGGCTGCCGAGATTGCGCAGACTGCCGACGGCACGGGCCGAGGGGATGTGCTCACCCACTAGTGTGGTGTCCCCAAAGTAAGTTGAACTTAGCTCAGATGGATTTTGGTCTGAGACTAGGCGCGAGGAGCAAGGCATAGCTTTGCCTATGGCTGCGACGAGCAACGACGTATCAGGGAACTGGCCCACTAGCGCTGTGAAGTCAAGGTAATTTGGGGACACCACACTAGGTTGGCTTCCGCAGCACCTCATCGGTGGCACTGACCGGTGATCGGACGCCTTGGCCGCGACGCAGATGTCTGAACACCAGCGTCAGTGCTTGGCAACGAAAACGGACGATACGTCGGGCGATAACTCAAGATCCGCCGCGACAGTCGTCGCCAGTGCAGCTGGTGTTGCAGGTGGAACCGGCGGCGCAGGCGAAGTTGCAGTTGCCGCCGCTGCAGCTGAAGTTGCAGATCGCGCCCGCCGCGCAGTCCATCTGACAGTTGCCGCCGCTGCAGGCATAGCTGCATTTGGCTCCGGCCGGGCAAATGAAGTGGCACTCGCCCTCGCTGCAGCTGTCTTCGCAAAAGCGTCCCGCAGCGCAGGACTTCGGCGCGCTGGTCAGCCCGGGTTGCGCGCCGCCCAGGGCCATTGCCGCGGCGATCTCGCCATCCAATCCGCCGACGATGGCGTTGGCCTGGTCGATGGCCTGCTCGCCCTGGCGGCTGTACACGGCAATCGCATCGGCGACGCCGCGCAAATCGACCTGGTCGCTGGTGCCTACAAAAAACTCGACCCGGCGATTGCGCGCCCGGCCGGCCGGATCGTCGGCGCCCTGTGCGGTGCGCTCGGCCACCAAGGGCTGCTGCTCACCCATGCCGCGGCCGACCATCAGCGCGCCGGGAATGGCCGCGTTGCCGCTCAACCAGCGCATCACGCTGAGTGCGCGGCGTTCGGAAAGCTGTTGATTGGCGCTGTCGCTGCCGACGGCGTCGGTATGGCCAACCACCAGCACTTCGCCGACAGCGCGCTCGCGTATGACCTGGGCGACCTTGTGCAGATTCTGCGCGGCACTGGCGGTCACTGCGTCACTGCCGAAATCAAACAGCACGTCGCTGCCCAGCTGCAGGCGGATGTGATCGTCGGCGACGCTGGCCGACAGATCCTCCAGCAAGACCGTGCTGTTGCCGCCTGCGCTACCGCGGCTGCGCCAGTCGCTGTCGACCGTGGCGCTTTGTCCAGCACTCTCGATGCGCACGTAGCCGCCCTCGCTGATCACTCGTCCGCTCGCAGTGCTGACCTCGGTTGCGCTCGCTACAGAAGCAGTGAGCAGTGCGATCAATGCAAACGCGGTTCGGCCGGTGCTGGTCATCGCCTTTCGCTCCCTGTCACAAGGTCTTCACATTTTGCTCCTGTCGCCGCGCATTGCCAATGTCGCGCGACGCGCAGCGCTGGCCAGCGCCTCGCCTGGCTGGCAATCTCCCGCCTCAGCCCTCAGCCCTCAGCCCTCAGCCCTCAGCCCTAAAAAATCCATGCCTATTCGCATCCTCCCCGAAATCCTGATCAACCAGATCGCCGCCGGCGAGGTGGTGGAGCGGCCGGCGTCGGTGCTCAAGGAACTGGTAGAGAATGCGTTGGATGCCGGCGCTCGTGCGATCGAGGTGGATTTGGAGCAGGGTGGGGTGACGCTGGTTCGGGTCAGCGACGATGGGCTGGGCATGGATGCCGATCAGCTACCGCTGGCCCTCACCCGCCACGCCACTAGCAAGATCAGTGACCTGGACGATCTGGAAGCGGTAGCCACGCTGGGTTTCCGCGGCGAGGCGCTGCCCAGCATCGGTTCGGTTGCGCGATTGACCCTGACCTCGCGCACCGCCAGCTGCGAACACGGCTGGAAGGTCCAGGTCAGCGGCGGGCGGGTCGGTGAGGTGGAGCCGGCCAGCGCGCGAGTCGGCACCCGGGTCGAAGTCCGGGATCTGTTCCACCTGGTGCCGGCCCGACGCAAGTTCCTAAAGACCGAGCGCACCGAGTTCTCGCGCTGCGAGGAGTATCTGAAGGCGTTGGCGCTGGCGCGGCCGGCGGTGGCGATACGCCTGACCCACAACGGTCGGCCGTGCTGGCAGGCGCTACCGGCAAGCGATGATGCCGACGCTGTGCGCCGTTTGGGCGCGGTAATTGGCAGCGCCTTGGCCGAGCAGTGTCTGTACCTGCAGCACAGCGCGGGCGGACTCGCTTTACACGGCTGGGTGGCGCCGGCAACCGCCGCGCGTTCGCAGGCCGATCTGCAGTTCTTCTTCGTCAACGGTCGTTATGTGAAGGACCGTCTGGTGGCGCACGCGGTGCGTCAGGCCTTCGCCGATGTGCTCTACCACGGCCGCCATCCGGTATACGTGCTGCACCTGACCCTGGATCCGGCGCGGGTGGATGTGAACGTGCATCCGGCCAAGCACGAGGTGCGTTTCAGAGACGGACGGGCGGTGCATGATTTTCTCTATCGCAGCCTGCACGAGGCGCTGGCCGATCAACGACCGGGCGATCGACCGGTTGCGGAGGAACACGCTCAGCCGGTTGCGCCGGCGCGCTGGCACTACGGCCCGCAGCGCGGCCTCAGCCTGGCCCAGGTGCGCGAGCAGATGCAGGGCTATAGCCAGCTCTACGCGCAACCCGATAGCAGCCAGGACAATGCATCTGATACAGAGGCCGGTGCGCAGCTTGCGTCGGCAGTACCCAGTTGGGTGCCCAGCCGGCTCGTCCCATCGGCAGGCGGCGAGTTGGCGGCCGAAGGGGCTTCGCCGGCCACCGAGGTGCCGCCGCTGGGCTTTGCGCTAGCCCAGCTCCACGGGGTCTTCATCCTGGCCCAGAATGCGGTCGGATTGGTGATCGTGGACATGCACGCGGCGCACGAGCGGATTACCTATGAGCGCCTCAAGAGCGCGGTGGACAGCGATGAGATGCGTGCCCAGCAGCTACTGGTGCCGCGGGTGGTGGCGGTGAGCGCGGCCGAGGCGGAACTGGCCGAGGCGGAGTCAGAAGCCTTCGCCGAGCTCGGATTCGAACTACAGCGTGCCGGCCCCGAATCGGTCGCCTTACGCGCGGTGCCGGAGGCGCTGGCCGGCGTCGACATCGAGGCGCTGTTGCGCGATCTGCTTGCTGATCTGAAGGAGCGCGGCAGTCTGTGTCGGGCCACCGAGCGGCGCAATGAGCTGCTCTCCACCGCCGCCTGCCATGGTTCTGTGAGAGCCAATCGGCGCCTGAGTATCCCGGAGATGAACGCGCTGCTGCGCGACATGGAGCAGACCGAGCGCTCCGGTCAGTGCAATCACGGCAGGCCGACCTGGACCCAGCTGAGCATGAAAGAGCTGGACGCGCTGTTCATGCGCGGGAGGTAGACTCATGGATCGTTCGATTGCCACATACTGGAAGGCTGACGGAGCCAAGGATTGGATATGAACCTGCTAGCCATCACCCTGAGCATGAGCATGGCGGCGACCGCGCCGGCGCCCGCGGTCAGCCACGAAGAGGACGTTTTGGCTTGGCGCGCCGATCGCCTGGAGCGCCTCACTGCGCCCACTGGCTGGCTGACCCTGGTCGGCCTGCACTGGCTCAAGCCCGGGCTCAACCGCATCGGCAACGGTGCTGAGGCTGACATCGATCTGGGCCGTGGACCCGATCACTTGGGCGATTTGCGCTGGGAGGGCGAGCGCTTTTACTTCCGTAGCAACGGCGAAGTGATCAGCGTCAATGGCAACCAGCCGCTGGGCCTGGATCTGATCGCGGACAGCCAGGGCACGCCGACAGTGGTGGAGTTTGGCAGCGCGCAGTTCTATATCGTGCAGCGAGGCGGCCGATACGGCCTGCGAGTCAAGGACAGCCAGTCTCCGGTGCGCACGCAATTCGCCGGCCTGGAGTACTTCCCGATCAGCGCCAAATGGCGTTTGGACGCCCGTTGGGAAGCGCACGATCCGCCGCGCACGCTGGAAATAGCCACCATCCTCGGCGATATCGAACAGGTGCCCAATCCCGGCCGTGCAGTGTTCAGCGTCGATGGCAAGGAGTACGCCCTGGAAGCCCTGCAGGCAGAGGGCGCTGAGCAGCTGTTCTTTATCGTTTTCGACACCACCAGCGGCAAGCAGACCTACGGCAGCGGTCGCTTCTACTATGCCGATCTGCCGGTCGACGGGCGGGTGATTATCGATTTCAACAAGGCCTACAACCCGCCATGCGCGTTCACCGAATATTCCACGTGTCAGCTGCCGCCGGAGCAGAATCGGCTGCGACTGGCGATTGAGGCGGGGGAGAAGAAGTATCAGGGGGCGCAGCAGTAGCTGCTGCTGGCGCCCAGGGCCCAGGGCCCAGGATAAAGGGCCCAGGGCACAGAGGGTCTCCTACGTTCCAGTGAAGTTCGGCTTGCGCTTCTCCAAAAAGGCGCGGGTCCCTTCGGCCTTGTCTTGGCTGGAGGCGACCAGGCCGAAGGCTTGGGTTTCGTAGGAGAGGCCGATTTCGATGGGTGCGTCGGCGCCGAGGATGATGGCGTCGAGGATGCCGCGGATTGCGTGGGGCGCGCTGGCGGCGAGTTGGGTGGCGGTGGCGTTGACGGTGTCGTCCAGGGCATCGGCAGCGACCACCTGCTGCACCAGACCCAGCTCATAGGCTCGCTGGGCTTTGATCGGCGCACCGAGTAGGCACAGCTCCAGAGCGGCGCCGCGTCCGCACAGCCGCACCAAACGCTGGGTGCCGCCGAATCCGGGCAGGACGCCGAGATTGATTTCCGGCTGACCCATCCGCGCCTGTTCGGAGGCGATGCGCAGCGTGCAGGCCATGGCCAATTCCATGCCGCCGCCCAGGGCAAAGCCCTGCAGCCTTGCGATCACCGGCTTACCCAGGGTTTCCACCAGCCGCATCATGTCCTGCCCGGCGCGCGACAGATCGCGCATCTGCACCGGCGTGGCCTGGTCCAGCTCGCTGATATCGGCGCCGGCGACAAAAGCCTTGGGCCCGGCGCCGGTCAGCACGATGACCCGGACCGACTCATCGGCACGGGCTAGTGCGAAGGCTTGGTGCAGTTCGGCGATGGTCTGCTGATTGAGCGCGTTGAGCTTGTCGGGCCGGTTGATGGTGATGCTGCGGATGGCGCCGTCGTCGTTGATCAGCAGGTTGGTGAAGGGCATGTCGGGGTCTCGGCCTGTGGCGATGGGCCGGACAGTCTAGCTAGTTGCAGGGGCCAGGGCACAGGGAGGAAGGCATAGGGCCCAGGGCCCAGGGCATAGGGCCCAGAAGAGCGTCGCGGTGACCGGATTCACGGCGGTTCTGGGCCCTGGGCCCTGGGCCCTAAGCCCTGGGCCCCTTCTGTGCCTTAGCTACGGCTGGCCTTACGCAGCTCGCGATCAAGGTCATAGCGCGGCGAAGTCACGTAGGTCTCCATCCCGCGCAGCCGCTCTTCCAGTTCGCGCAGTCTGTGCCGCAGCTGACCAACGGTGTAGGTCGGGGCTTCGGTGGCGGCGCGCCAGAATTGTTCTTCCTCCGGAGAGCGGTATACCTCCTGCGGACGTTTGGGCAGGATCACTGCGAGCAGGATGTAGCCCAGGATCACCGCGCCGACCAGCGGCGTGAACAGCAGCAGGATTGCAATGACCCGGGTGATTGCGATGCTCCAGCCGTAGTAGTCGGCCAGACCGGCGCAAACGCCCAGCAGTATGCGATTGTCGGTGCTGCGATACAGCCGGTGCGGGTTGCTGCGCTTCAAGAACGGATTGTCTCTCATCGGCGGTCCTTCCAATCAGGGGTGTCGGCGTCGAGAATGCGCTCCAAAGAGCGTATTCGCTCCTCCATTCGCTGCGTGCTCTGCCACAGATCGGCGAGCAGCTTCTCATCCTCCGGCGTCATGCTCTTGCTGGCGTTGTTCTGCGAGCGGTAGTGCAGGATCAACCAGATCGGTGCCACCACCACGGTGAATATGATCAGCGGCACTTCCAACATCGCGAGTAAACTCATTCGGAATTACCCTCCTTGTTCATCCTCGCCTTCAGGGCTGCCAGCTCCGCACTGATCTTCTCGTCGGATTCCAACTCGGCGAACTCCTGCTTCAGCGACTTGCCGCGGCCCATGGCCAGCGCTTCGGCCTGCGATTCGACCTGGTCAATGCGCCGCTCGGCGTGCTCAAAACGGGCCATCACGTCGTCAATCTTGGCCGAATGAATCTGCGTCTTGGCGCGGTGCGAGGTGTGCGCATTGTTGGCGCGCAGCACGATGGTGCGCTGCCGTGCGCGGGCATCGTCGAGCTTGGCCTGCAGCTTGCCAATGTCGTCATTGAGACGCTCAACCTGCTCTCCAATGAGCTTCAGTTCGGCCTTGATGCCGTCAGCATGCTCGGCGACCCGGGCCTTCTCGGCAAGTGCCGCTCGGGCTAGATCCTCGCGGTTCTTGCTCAATGCCAGGGTAGCCTTGTGTTCCCAATCCAGCTGGTCGCGATCGAGCAGTTCCAGGTGGCGCTCACGCTCCTTGCGCTCGGCCAGACTCTTGGCAGTGGCGCTGCGGACCTCGACCAGGGTGTCTTCCATTTCCTGAATCATCAGACGGACGATCTTTTCCGGGTCCTCAGCCTTGTCCAACAGCGAGTTGATGTTCGCGTTGATGATGTCGGACATGCGGGAAAAAATACCCATGGTGTAGCTCCTTGATTGTGCTGGGGTGGACGTTCAGTCCGCAGCAACCTTCGTGCCAAGTGCGCATTATCAATAAAAACAACCTGTTAGACGATGCTCGTCGGAGCGGCTTGGTCAAAACAACAAGAATGCGGCTGATTTGACCACTCGCTGATTGCGATCAGCTGTGGCAACCAACGCACCGCCACGCTTACAATGCCGGCCCTTCGGAATCGGCGACGATACGAACGGTGTGGCCGCTGGCCAGGCGCGAACGGCGCATACAGACGGCGGTTCGGAATTTCTTTGGAGGATATGCATGAGTATCAAATGGATGGCGGCGCTGGTCGCTGGCCTGTGGTCGGTGACTGCGCTGGCCCAACAAGGTGCGGCCCCGCAGCAGCAACTGCCGGCAATGGACAAGAACAAGCTTTCCTACGCGCTGGGATTCCAGATCGGTACCGACATGCGCGAGCGCGGTCTGGATGTGGACATCGCCACCGTGGTTCGTGCGCTGCAGGAAGGCCATGCCAATAGCCAGCCCAGCGTGTCGATGGAAGAAATGGTCGGCCAGCTGGCGGCGATGGAAGACAAGCTGCGCAAGGAGGCCGAAGCCAAGTTCAACGCCCTGGCCGCCGAGAACAAGGCCAAGAGCGATCGCTTCATGGCTGAGAACCGCTCCAAGAAGGGCATCATCGAACTGCCCAGCGGCATTCAGTACCGGGTGATCGAAGAAGGCAACGGCGCGCGGCCCTCGCCGACCTCCGACGTGGTGGTGCACTACCGCGGTTCGCTGACCAGCGGCTTTGAGTTCGACAGCTCGTTCGCGCGTAACCAGCCCGCCAACTTCAAGGTGGACCAGGTGCTGACCGGCTGGCGCGAGATCCTGCCGCTGATGCGTGTCGGCGATCAGTGGCAGGTCTTCCTGCCGCCCGAGCAAGCCTACGGCGAACGCGGCCCGCGTCCGATCGGACCGAACCAGGCGTTGATCTTCGATATCAAGTTGCTCGAGATCAAATAGAGCTAGAGGGCTCAGGGCAAAGGGCCCAGGGCCCAGGGCCCAGGCTCAAAGACGGAATCCGACCGGGCCCTGGGCCCTAAGCCCTGGGCCCTGTCGAGTTACCAGCGCTGGGCCAGTTCCAGCGCCTGCTCCATTTCCAGCTTGATCCGATTGATGATGGCCAGCGCGCCGGCGGTTTGTGCATCGGCGGCTTCAGCGTTGGGGTTGCCGAAGGGATCGAGTTGATCCTGCGCGTTGGCCACCTGCATGGCCTCCTCGTCGGCAACAAACTGATGCAGATAGACGTAGCCGCGGATTAGTGCCTCGCGCAGATCTGCCGGGCTTTCCGGCCCCAGCGCCTGCAGCGTGACCCGATGCGCTTCGGCGATCGCAGACTTGGCGTGGGGTAGGAAGGACTCGGGTAGGCCATAGCTGCCGGGCTCGAGTTTGGCCAGGCAGGCCCCATAGTCCTTTAGTATGCGGGTGGCTAGATTCAGCATGGCGACAAGTTTTGCCGCCATTTGCACTGTAATCAAGTCTTTGCGTCACAAGATTCGTCCGATACATGAAGTTTTCAGTGCGATGAGCCTGTTTTCATACATTGCCAAGGCACCGCCCAAGGCCGAGCCGATCATGACCCCATGCATCGGCGTGTGCGAACTCGACGCGACCGGTCGCTGCGAGGGCTGTATGCGCAGCGGTGACGAGATCGCGCGCTGGGCCAGCATGTCCGAAACCGAACGTAGCTGGTATATGGACGAGGAACTGCCACGGAGGGAGGCAGACGCCGGGAAATGATGCTCACGCACACAGTGCAGCAGTTGGCTGAGAGCGGCTGGTGAGCCAGGAGCTTGACCGCCTGCTGCGTGAGCGGCTGCGGCCGATCGACGACCCCGAAGATCTCTCACCCTGGAATCTCCCCGAACTGGAGGATCTGCTGCCGCGAGGGGCCACGCTGCGTCCTGCCGCGGTACTGATCGGTTTGGTCCCCGATCAGCAGGGGCCGCATGTCCTGCTGACC
>JAUIFV010000099.1 GCA_030430155.1 Gammaproteobacteria bacterium | reverse complement strand
CAGCGCTCCGAGACGCCATTTGCCCGACTTGCATCGAGCGACTGCACCCAAATTTCAACAAGCTGCTAGGGCCCAGGAAAGAGCGTGCTCTTGTGTGGGAGCCAGCCTGCTGGCGATCGGGTGCTTGTACAGATCAGGAGCATCGCTTGCAGGGCAAGCTCCTACAGGGGCGACGGCGGGACTTTGATCGCTTCGGTTGGATCTGATACGCGAAGCCGGAACCGGCCGAGGCGGGCACGCTGCGCTTTGCCCACCCTACGGGAGCGCGGTCGTTGTGGTCGTATTCGGGCGCCTGATGCTGGCGTCACTTCGTAGGATGCGGTGAGGCACGAACCGCATCGATCGCGTTTGGCCGCAACCGCCGGCCATCGATGCGGTTCGTGCCTCACCACATCCTACGCGTTACGCTTGCGCGGGCATGACTCACCGCACGATTGGTTCGCGCTCGCGAGGGCGGCTTTCGTAGGTTGTGCTAAGCGCAGCGTGCACGACATCTTCGGACCGAACCGCGCAGACCCTCCGCTACCCAAGCGCGGCTCTGAGACCCGCTCTCTCTGGGCCCTAGGCCCTGAGCCCTGGGCCCTTATCTTTTCCCGAGCCCTACGCCCTCATCTCCGCCCTAAGCCTTCCCGCGCTCCGCCCGCAACAACTCCACCACCGGCTGAAAGGCCGCCCGATTCTCGTCGCTCAGATCCATCAGCAGCTCGTGGGCACGGAGGATGCTGGCGGCGGAGACCTGGCTGCTGCCTTCGGCTTCGACGGCCTGCGGGGTGGGGCCGTCGGCGTCCAGGGCGGCGGGGCGCTGTTCGCAGCGCTCGACCAGAGTCAGCGCCTCGTCCAGGCGCAGGCTGCGCAGCAGCGAGTTGATCTCGGCGTTGGTGGAAAAGACCACCGGCTTGGGGCGCTGCTCGGCGGCCATCTCGCGGGCGATGGCGGCGAGCAGGCCGATCACCGTGCTGTCCATGAAGCGCAGCGCGTTGAGGTCGATGATCACCTCATTGATCGCCTCGCCTTCGCCGTCGAACCAGCCCTCGATCAGCTCCTCCAGGGCAGCGGCGTTGTCGTGTCGTACCTCCCCGCTGAGCTTGAGCAGGCGCGTGCCGCCATCGCAAGCACAGGCGATCTCGCCGCTCACGCCGGGCGATCCCGGGCGATCATCAGCAGCGCCAGATCATCGGCCCTAGGCTCATCGGGCTGCAGGTTCAGCGCCTGCTCGATGCTCTCCAGGCCACGGCTGTCGGCGCGCAGGGCCAGGCGTAGCTGATCGCAGCGCACGTCAGCGCTGACCGCCGGCGGCGTTTCCAGCACGCCGTCGGAGCACAGCAGCAGACGGAACTGCTCCGGCAGATCGAAATGTTGATCCTCGTACTGGCTGTCCGGCAGCAGGCCGGCCGGTGTGCTGCGTGCCTCCAATAACCGGCAACCGATGTCGGTGGCGAACCAGGGGTAGGGATGGGCACCGGCGTTGGCGGCGAGCAGGGTGGACCGCTCGCAGTCGATAACCCCGTAGTAGATCGCGATGTGTTTGCCCACGCGTTCGCGCAGTAGTTCCTGGTTGAGCTGGGTGAGCAAATTGGCCGGGTGCCCGATCGCCGATGGCAGACCGAGCCGGTGCGCCTCCAGAGCGGCGGCGATGAAGCGTTTCAGATAGACGGTGATGAAGGCCGAGGCGACGCCGTGACCGGAGACGTCGGCGATGTAGAAGGCGGCACGCCTATCGTCGATGGCGAAGTAGTCGATGAAGTCGCCGCTCATGAACTCCGACGGCAGCAATCGATGGGTGTAGACCATGCCGCCGAATTCCCAGCGTGGCTTGGGCAGCAGCTTGAACTGCACCCGTCGTCCGGCCCGTTCGCCCTGCTCCAGCGCGTGCAGCGATTCCTGCAGCTGGGTATTGGAGCGCTGCAGCGCCTCGGTACGCTCGGCGACCTTGCTCTCCAGTTCGCGGTTGAGCACGGCCAGATCCTCCAGCGCCTGATAGCCGCGCAGCGCGGCGACGATGGCGGTGGACAGCTTCTGCGCGGTGAGGTCGGTCTTTTCCTTGTAATCGTTGATGTCGTACTCGTCGATGACCTGGCGCTCGGGCGCCAACCCGGCCTGACCGGTACGCAGAATGATGCGGACCAGATCATTGCTCGCCTCTTCACGGATGAACCGTACCAAGCGCAGCCCGGCGTCATCGGTCTCCATCACCACGTCGAGCAGGATCACCGCGATATCGGAGCGCTCGGCCAGCACCTTGCGAGCTTCGGCGCCGCTGTAGGCGTGGATGAAATCGAGTCCGCGGCCCTTGAAGCGCAATCCGCCGAGGACCAGCTTGGTGACCTCGTGCACCTCCGGCTCATCGTCAACGATCAGCACCAGCCAGCTGGACTCTGCAGGCGTGGCGTCCTCTTCCAGCCACTGGATCGGCAGATCATCGTTTTCCATGGTCGATTCAGTCATCGCCAGGTTTCACACCGAGTCCGATCGGATTGCGGACTTAATCATACGACTTGGGCCGTGCATGGGCGGTGGTTGAGGGGGCTGGGGTACAAACTATGACTTCCTGGTAGGGCCCAGGGGAAGAAGGGCCCAGGGCCCAGAGTAGAGCCGTCCTCGCAGCTGCTTGGGCACACGCTCTGGGCCCTAAGCCCTTAGTTCTTCGCGATCTGCCATCTTGGGTGCCGAGAGGCCGGCCAAGGCGACCGTTTAGCCCGCGGTTAGCCACCGAGGCCCAGCAAGGCTCCCTTGGCCGGTGTCTCCTCGTCGCGCCCGTACAGTTGCCCGAGCTCCCACTCGAAATCTAAGGCTTGGCCGAGCGAGGAGGTCCTCTCGACCTGTCTATGCTAGCGGAGAACGGCCATGGGAATGGGGATCGGGATTGATGTTGGATCAGAGCATCTGGATGTCAATTGGCACGGCAGCAAGCGCGTTGCGCGCTTTGACAACAGCCGGTCAGGCATCAAGTTCGCGGTGAAGTGGATCGCGGCGCGTGAGCCCTGCCAGGTGATGGTGGAGGCGACCGGCGGCTACGAGTTGGAAGTGCTTGATGCGCGGGTGCAGGCGCAGCTGCCTGCGGTGCGGGTCAATCCGCGCCAGGTGCGCCACTTCGCCCAGGCGTTGGGCCAGTTGGCCAAGACCGATCCGGTGGACTCGCGTGTCCTGTCCCACTTTGCGACCGTCGCCATCTTCCCCCGCTACGCCACGATTGAGGCGGAGCGACGTGAGCTGCGCCAATGTGTGACTCGTCGAAGCCAGATCCAACAGGACCGGCAGCGCCAGCAGCAGCGTTTGCGGGGCTTCGACGATTTGGCGATCAGCAAGCAGATCAAGTCTTCAATCAACACCTTAGGGAACCAGCTGAAGCAGATCGACGAACGGATAAAGGCGCTGATCAGCACCTTTCCGGAGTGCGAGGTACTCAAGCCCATGGCCGGGGTTGGCCCTGTCCTGATCGCCACCTTGGTGGCCTTGGTGCCGGAGTTGGGCCGGCTCAGCAACAAGGCCATCGCCAAGCTGGTCGGTGTGGCGCCCTTAGCCTGTGACAGCGGCAAACATCGCGGTAAGCGCAAAATCTGGGGTGGGCGCCGATCGGTGCGCGATGTGCTTTACATGGGCGCGCTCACCGCATCGCGGCGAGAACCCAAACTGACCGCTTTCTATCAGAAACTCAAAAAGGCCGGGAAAGCCCCGAAGCTCGCCATCGTCGCGGTGATGAACAAGATGATCCAGGTCCTCAATGCACGCATGCGTGAGGCCATCGAGGAGGGCTTGGTGCCGGCGTAAACGTCACCGCATTTGCGCTTTTGAAAGACAAAAACCGATGATGGCCCCGCAGGGGCTCCGACTACACAGCCAACGTCAACGCCGGCGTGTGGGTAAGCTGTGGGCAAGTGTGGGCGAGTGATCGATCCGCCTCCAAAAGGCGGCTCGACCATCGTCCACACGCTCGCGAAGCGATGTCCATCGGCTTATCCACAAAGCCGGCGCAGCGCTCAGCTCACAAGACAGTTGCTGGGCCCTGGGCCCTTTCTCAGCCGCTGCGCTTCCCAATAATCCCCGCCCAGCTTGCGCGGCAAATAACGGCCGACGCCGCGCTCGGCGCGCAGTTCGCCATCGATCCAGACCACCTTGCCCTGACTGATGGTGTGGCTGTTGATGCCGGTGACGGTGCGTCCTTCGAAGACGTTGTAGTCGATGTTCTGATGGTGGGTTTCGGCGGAAATGGTGCGGCTGGCGGCGGGGTCCCAGAGCACCAGGTCGGCGTCGGCGCCGACCCGCATCGCGCCCTTTCGCGGGTACAGGCCGAAGATCTGCGCGGCGTTGGTGGAGGTGACCCGGACGAACTCGCTGGGGGTCAGCCGGCCGGTGCCGACGCCGTAGTGCCAGAGCAGGCTCATTCGATCCTCAATGCCGGCGCAGCCGTTGGGGATCAGGGTGAAATCGTCCTTGCCGGCGGCTTTCTGCAGCGCGCAGAAGCAGCAGTGGTCGGTGGCGGTGGTGTGCAGATGGCCGGCCTGCAGGCCTTGCCAAAGCGCCTCCTGATGGGCCTTGGGGCGAAATGGCGGGCTCATCACATGGGCCGCGGCACGGGTGAAATCCGGGTCTGAGTAGACCGAATCGTCGATCAGCAGATGGCCGGCGAGCACTTCGCCGAAAACCCGCTGGCCCTCGCCGCGGGCGCGTTCGATGGCCTGCAGCGCCTGTTTGGCCGACACGTGCACCACATAGATCGGCGAACCCAGCACTTCGGCAATGCGGATCGCCCGATTGGCCGCTTCGCCTTCCACCGCCGGCGGCCGCGAGCGCGGATGGCCTTCGGGCCCGGTCACGCCCTGGGCGACCAGCTGCTTCTGCAGGCGGTAGACCAGCTCGCCGTTCTCGGCATGCACGGTGGGAATGGCACCGAGCTCCAAGCAGCGCGAGAAGCTGTTCACCAGCACCTCGTCGTCGCACATGATGGCGTTCTTGTAGGCCATGAAGTGCTTGAAGCTGGCCACGCCGTGCTCGGTCGCCAGCTCGCCCATGTCCTGATAGACGCTGTCGTCCCACCAGGTCACCGCGACGTGGAAGGCGTAATCGGCGGCCGCCTTTTCGGCCCAGCCGCGCCAGATCTTGTAGGCCTCCATCAGCGGCTGCTGCGGGTTGGGAATGACGAAATCGATGATCGAAGTGGTGCCGCCTGCCAAGCCGGCCGCGGTACCGCTGTAGAAATCGTCCGAAGCCACCGTGCCCATGAAGGGCAGCTGCATGTGGGTGTGCGGGTCGATGCCGCCGGGCATCACCAGGCGGTCGCCGGCATCGACCACCTGCGCGCCGGCGGGTGCATCCAGGTCCTCGCCGATGGCGGCAATCAAGCCGTCCACGCAAAGCACATCGGCGCGATACTGGGTTTCGCTATCGACGACGGTACCGCCGCGTATCAACAGGGTCGCCATAGCCACTCGCCTCCGCTTATTCAATCACCCCAACCATAGCGCGAGCGCAGCCGAATGCCCACGACTGCGGCTCGCTAAAGTGCTCTTTCGCTCTTGCTGGCTACGAGCACTAGTAGTCGAAAACAATCACCACATCGTCCTCGCAGAAATCGATCCAGTCCGAGGCCAGCACGTGGCCGTGCTGAAAGGTGGCGCGGAACTGCCATTCGCAGTCCGAATCGTTGGTGCTCTGGTCCCAGACCAGGGTTTGGCTGACGCCGGATGGAATCCCGGAACCGATATCGAAATAGGCCCAGTTGTGGCCGTCTTCGGAGACCTCGATGGCGATGATGCGCTGATCGGAATCGTTGAGCACGTCGAACTCGTACTCGTAGGCCAAAGCGGGGGTGGCGGCGAGGGCAACAGCGCACAACAGCAGGCGGAGTTTCATTGGTGGCGACTCTAGGTGTGGAACGACGATCATATTCCTCGGCGGACGTCCCCGGTGTGACTTTTTCACCGTCTTCGTGCGGCCACAGCGACGGCCACGTCATAAGCCAGATGGACACAGATCGGCAGCAGCAATGCCCCGCTGAAGCAAAGCAAAGACTGCATCGCCAGAGCAAACAGCGCACTGATCAACAATCCCGGCCAGCCTTGACTCAGATGGCCACTGGCGAAGGCAGCGGCGCTGAGCAGCACGGCGAGCCAGAACGGCATCAGCAGCGCCAACACCATCACCAGCGCGGCGCGGTAGACCACTTCCTCGGCGACCGCCGCGCTCAGCGTACTCAGCGCCCACATTCCGGCCAGCGGCTGACGGCGAAACGCGGTGCGAATCGGATCGGGCGGGGCTCGCTTGGCCTCGGCCAGGGCGACGAGCACGAACGCACCGACCACCACAGCGCCCAACGCGATCTGCGCCCAGGTCAGCGGCGCATACCAGGAAAGCGGCAGCTGCAGCGCCCAGACCGAGGTCAGCGCCAGGCCCAACAGCAATGCATGGATCAGTATCGACTGGCGCTGCAGCGCGGCGATGTCGATGTCTTGCGCAGGCCCCTCGGTTGGAAGGTAGGCGCGCTGCCGCTGCGAGGCAAACGCCGCCAGCGGTAGCAGTACGGCTGCGATTGCGACAAAGACCACCGCGATCAACATCTGCACTCACCGGTTGCGCGCACGGCCATTCCTTCAGCTCGGGTATATAAGCGCAACGTAGTCTGGCCCCATGCACGGATTTGGGGAAGGACGATGCTGAAATGGTTGCTCATTGGGGTCTGTTACGCGAGCGTGACCGCGACGGTCGCGCAGGCTCGGCAGATGGTGATCAGCGTCGACGATCTACCCTGGGTGGAGTTCGCCCACAGCGACCGGGCACAGGTGGAAGAGCGTCATCGGCGCCTGCTGGCGGCGCTGGATGGGTTGCCGGCGGTGGGTTTTGTCAATGAGGGCAAGCTGGTCGAGGGCAACCGACTGGCGCTGTGGCGGCAGCGGATGCTGGTCGATTGGCTGGATGCTGGCTTCGAGCTTGGCAACCACACCGAGGACCACGTCGATCTGCACCGGGTCAGTGCGGAGCGCTTTGTGCAGTCCATCGGCCGTGGTGAGCGCTATCTGCGCCCTCTGCTGGAGGAGCGCGGACTGACCCTGCGCTGGTTTCGCCATCCCTATCTGCACACCGGCATGGACGCGTCCAGCCGGCAGCAGGTTGATGCCCATCTGGCCGCGCACGACTATCGCGTGGCGCCAGTGACGGTCGACAACGGCGAATGGATCTACGCGCGCGCCTATCTGCAGGCGCTCAATGCCAGCGACGCTGAACAGCAGTCACGGCTGCGCGACGCCTATGTCAGCTACATGCTGGACAAGGTGGTGTACTTCGAGCAGGCCGCGCAGCGTCAGTTCGAGCGGCCGATTCCACAGATCCTGCTGATCCACGCCAATGCCCTCAATGCCGACGCGCTGACCGAGTTGTTGGCTCAGCTGCGCGAGCGCGGCTATACGTTCATTCCAATGGCGGCGGCTGTGGAAGATGCGGCGTACCGGCATGCCGATGAGTACTACGGCCGCGGTGGTATCTCCTGGCTGCATCGCTGGGCGCTGACCGATCAGCTGCCCCGCAGCCACTATGCCGGCGAGCCGACGGTGGCCGACTGGGTACTGGGCTTGGCTGGCGTCGACGGCGAGTAGCGACGCTACCGGATCTCCGACAGCAGAGCCGGGTTGGTGACCAGCTTGCGGACGCCGTGGGCGTGCCCTTCGTCAAAGACATTGCCCTGGCACCATTTGTCCAGGGAGTTGATGTCCAGCTTGGCGCATTGCGGGCGCACGCTCCAGCTCACCTGCAGTGGCGAGCACGCCGCTTCGCTGAACCTGGGTCCGGTGGTGGAGCCGTGGAACTGCACCGGTGCGCCGGTGTGGTCAGGAATGGCCTTGGCCTGATGCAGGCCGTTGACCTGATTGCCGGCGTATGCGAAGTCGGCGAAGTTCAGCGCGTTGGCGTCGTTGACCAGGGTGAAGACCTGCGCCTCCACGCGCAGGTCGGGGTTGGCGCAGCTGTCGGACAGGCATGCGCTCAGACCCTTGCCTGGGGCCACATCGCACGAGGAATGCACCCAGTGCACCTCGATGGTGTCGCCGGGCTTCAAGCTGTGGCAGGCCGGTTCGGCAATGGGCGCCAGTTCGGCCTTGCTCAGGGTCTCGCCGATGGCGCACTTGAAACCGCCGCGGACGCCGTCCTGGCCGTCACCGGCAAAGATGGCGAAGTCTCTGGCCTTGTGCTCGGCGTTGTTGTGGAAGTGGATGTTGCACAGATTCATCTCGGAGGCTGGCGGGGCCAGCGAAAAGATGCGCCTGTTGCTGCCGGCCAGGCGGTCGATGTCCCGTGGCGCCTGCGGCCCGAATCCGCTGCAGGCGGCCTGCTGCTGATCGTCAGCGACTGCCGGAGCGGCTGCTATCGCCGCGATCAGGGTGATCGAGAGCACGGATTTGGCGGAGTTCATGGATAGGTCCTTCTCGAATCGGTCCAGTCGGGAACTGATCTGACACCGTAGCTGACACCATCGGGATCTTGAATCCTGACAAATGTGAACGGATCTCGCCAGGGATCGGAACTGATGGCCCGCTAGCCGACTGCATTTCGTGTTCGATTAGCATGTTCACATTTGCGAAAATGAGGTCATGAAAGATCAGACCTCCAGCATGTCGACCACTCAGGGCCAGGAACGGGTCTGGGTCAAGCGCTACAGCTCGGGCAGCAGACGCTGGCGCATGCACTTGCTCAACTGGGTGGTCGGGTGGATGCAGCTGCCGGCGCTGCGCGCTCCGCTGGGCGGCGGTGCCGAGCACAGCTGCGCGGTGGAGCTGCGCCGCTTGAGCGAACTTGCTGCGCTCGGGGTGCGGGTGCCGCGGGTGATCGCCAGCAGCAAGCGTGAGTTGCTGCTCAGCGATCTGGGCACCACGCTGGCGCTGCAGCTGCGCCAGGCCGACCAGATTTCCGCTGCGCACCTGTATCTATCGGCAATCGCTGCCATTGCCAGAGCTCATGCCGCCGGCACCTATCTGGGCCAGCCGCAGGCGCGCAACATAGTCGTCGATGCCCAGCAGCGCATCGGCTTCATCGATTTCGAGGAAGACCCGGCCGAAGTGATGACGCTGGCTGAGGCGCAGTGTCGCGACTGGCTGCTGTTCGCCTCCGGCACCCTGCGCCATTTGCCCTTTGCCGATGAGCGTATCAGTGATGGTTTGCGGTCGGGATTGAGCCAGGCCGATCCAGCCGTGCGCGCAGCGCTGGCGGCCAGCCTGCAGCGGCTGCAGCCGGTACGCCAGATCAGCGCTCGCCTGGGGCGGCGGGCGCGCGGGATGGCGGCGGCCATTGATGCGCTGCGCTCGGCCCTGGGCAGCGGCGCTAGCGATCCCGAGAGCGATAGCGCGGAAAGCGAGTTGATGAAAGGGCCAGGCTAGTGCTCTGCCGCCGGCGGGCGTCCTGCCCGTAGATTTCCGATCAGGACCAGCGTCGAAAAGCATGCGGGCAAGATGCCCGCGGCCCAGCAAGGCGGAGCCCGCTTGAGGACCGCGGGCGTCCCGCCCGCACGCTCCTGATCTACGCCATCAGGCCTTCTTCTTGGCCGGCTGCAGGGCCCTGCTGAGCATGCGCTTGAAGTCGCCGGGCAGCGCCAACTCCAGCTGCTCCGCCCTGGATTCGATGTACCTCGCCAGCTCACGCTTCAGCGCCGGATCGCCACTGCCGAGCTTCAGATAGCAGCGCGCCAGGGCGCTGAAGTCCTCTGCGCCGCAAGCGTCCAAACGCTCCCGCAGCATCGCCAGCGCGGTCTGCGCACCGCCGTTGAGCACCACGTTCTGCGCCACTTTGCGTTCGGCCAGTTTGGGGTCGTTATCGATGCGATCGAGCAGTGGGACGATGACCGCCTGGCCCATGGCGTACAGCCCATCGCTGATGATCGACGGCTTGAAGCTCTCGACGAACGCATCCAGCAGCGGTCCTATGGCCCGGCTATCGCCCATGTGACCCAGTGCGTAGACGGCCTCGCGGGCGCCATCGTCGTCGTCGCCCCGCTGCTCGATCTGCGCGATCAGCCCCGGTACCGCATCCACATCCAGCAGCTGCGCCTGGGCGAACCAGGCCGCGTAGCGCACCTTGATGCTGGGATCGGTTTCGGCCAACAGGCGCACTCGCGGCAGCAGCGCCAGCGCGCCGCGATTGCCGATCTCGCGCAGCGCATGGATCCGCTCTTCGCGATTGGCCGCGCTCAATCTGTCGACCAGCTCGGTGGGCAGTGCTCGAGCGGCGGCGCGGTCCAGCAGCTGATTGGCGATGGCCTTCAGCGTGCCGTCGACCTTGGGCTGTTGCACTACGCCCTTGAGCAGCCGCAGCGCGTCATCGTTGGCCAGTTCGGCCAGCACCAGCAGCGCGCAGCGCTTGGCCACCCGTGCCTGTACTATCCAGTAGTACTGGTGGTAGCTGGCGCGCGATCGATCGCGTTCTGCGGGGACCAGGATCGCACTGCTCAGCCGCATGGCCAACGCCGGATGCTCGGCGTAGCGTTTGGCCACCAGCGCGCTGACGCTGCCGTCAGAAAACAACATTGGTGCCAGCCGCTCCAGAGTTTCCTCGTCGAACTGCGCCAGCGCGCGATCGATGGCAATCGCCCGGCCGTGGCCGCTGAGGCGCCCGGCACCCAGCTCGTTGAGCAAGGTCTGCGCGTCCAGCTGTTCGCTGGGCGCATAGACCTCGATGGCTGGATGCACCGGTGAGCGCAGCAGCTTTGCGCGGTCGATTTTGCGACTGGCGGCCAAGCGGGTCAGGCCGATGCTCAGCACCTGCATGATGCGGATCAGATCGTCCAGCTTCTCGGCGGGATCGCTGCGCTGCGCGACCTCGGCGAGCAGCGCCGCCGGCTTGGCCAGCTTGAGCTGATTGAGCCGTTCCACCACGCCGTCGGCGCGGCGCGCGTTGAGTGCGCTCAGACCCTCGCCGAGCACATCGGCCAGCTCTTCGCGAACTTCGCCCAGCACCAGCGCCGCTGCGCCCACCCCGAGCTGCCGCGCGCTGTCGATCCAGCGCTCGCGACGCGGCGCGCTGACCCGCTGCCGCTTGCGCTGCAGTAGCAGGCTTTCGGCACTGACCGCCGGCAAGCTGAGCAGCTCGGGCTGGCCATCGCGCTCGATCAGTACCGCCAGCGGGCTCAGGCAGGGCATTGCCCCGACCAGCAGCAAATCGCCCAGGATCAGCCGCAGCTGGGCGCCGAGCAAGGCGTTGGTGAGCGCGGTGACGGTGGCCGCGCCGCCGGCAATCAGCAGGCTGTCGTCGTTGTCATCGACCGCGTAGAGGCGGTCGCCTTCGGCAAACAGCGAACTGATGCGCAAACTCACCGGCACGCTGTCGGCGCCGTAGATGTCCTTGCGCGCCTCCAGCAGCGCCGCCAGCGCGCTGCCCACATCGGCCAGCGCCCACTGCTGCAGCTGCTGGAAGCACGGCTGCGCAGGCGCGACCGCTTCGCCGGGCTCGGCCAGGTCCAGCCGGTAGGGCGCGAAGCTGGGATAGCGACCGCCGCCGGCGCCGTGCAGCAGGAAACCGTCGTAGCTGGGCTTGGGCGCGGTGCGCTTGGCCAGGAAGGCCGGCAGGATCTGCTTGTCGCTGTAGTGCACGCCGCTGCCCAGATCAACGAAGCGACTTTCGCGAATCATGTAGTCATCGGCGGTGATCTGCTGCAAATAGGCGTACTCGAGCAGATCCAGATCGGCCACCGGCTCGCGGTCCTTCTTGCTCCAGGTTTTGCCGATCAGGCTCTCCACATATTGCTTGGCCAGTGGATCGCTGCCGTCCAGGTGCTTGCCTACCCGCTTGGCGCAGATCCACAGGTCGGCAAGCGCTGCCGCGTAGGCCTCGCTGTCCAGCCGTGCGTAATCGGCGGCGGCCACATCGAGGATCTGCGCCAGCTCGAGCATCTGCGCGCTCATCCGCCGCAGCCGCTCGCTGCGCAGGGTTTCGGCCAGGGCGCGGATCTGCGCCACCCGCTCGCTGCTGATGGTGCTGATCCCGGACAGCGCCAGCTCGCGGACCAGAGTCAAAGTCTGCGCCACGCCCTGGGCCATCAGCGCCTTGGCGTCGACCTTGCCGGTCTTCGGCTTGCTGCGCTTGGTTGCGCCGCCGCCGGCGCTGGGGGTCGGCGTCGGCGCCACTTCGGCCACCGCAAAAGCGGCCGGATCGCGCGCCCACTGCACCAGCAGGCCGGCGGCGTGCTTGCAGAACGGCCTGCTGCGCGCGGCCATGCACGAGCAGCGCCCGCGATAGCCCTTGTCATCGTGGTGGATCTGCGCCTTGTAGGGCTTGCTGCCGCTGCCGGCGGCATCGGCATAGAGCTTGTTGGCGTAGCGGGCCAGATGGCTCAAGCCGCCCTTGTCGGCGATGGCGGTGCCTTTGGCGAGCTCCTGGGGATCGCTGATCACCAGCTTCAGCTGGGCTACGGGCAGTTGCGGTATCTCGGTCGCGCTATCGGTCATTTCGGTTCTTTGCCAGGTGGTCGTAGGGCTGGTTCTTCATGATCCGCTCGACGATCTCCACCAGCTGATCCGGCGAGGCGCCAAAGCAGTGGGCGCCCAGCTCATTCAGCTGGCGGGCCAAGTCGTGATCGAAGCTGGGTTGGCCAGCATCAGAAAGCTTGAGCAGCACCAGCAGCTTCACCTTTGATTCGATCAGCTGCTGCGCGCGCTGCAGAATCTTGGCGTCGCCCTGGTAGTTGTCGTACAGATCGGTGATCAGCACGAACACCGTCTTTTCTGGCCGCTCGATGAAATGCTCCTGGGCGTAGGACAGCGCCAGATTGATATCGGTGCCGCCGCCCAGCTGGGCCGAAAACAGCAGCTCGACCGGGTCGCTCAGGTGCTCACTGACATCGACGATGCGGGTGTCGAAAAAGGCTATACGCGTGCGCAGAACGTCAATGGAGGCAAAAATCGCCGCCATCACCGCGCTGTAAACCACCGAGGTGGCCATCGAACCAGACTGATCGATGACCAGCACCATGTCCCACTCATGGCGCTTGCGCTGATTGGCCATGAAGTGGAAAGACTCCGGCACCAGCCGTTTGCGCTCGCGGTCGTAGGTGTGCAGATTGCGCGCGATGGTGCGCTTCCAGTCCAGATTGCGGGCGATCTTGAAGGGGCTGCGCGAATGCCGCTTGACCGCGCCGATCAGCGCGGTGCGGGTGGACGTCTCCAGCTTCTTGCGCAGCTCTTCCACCACCTCTTTGACGATGCCGCGGGCGATCTCCTTGGCCTCGTCGGGCACCAGCGAACGGGCCGAGAGCAGGGTGGCGACCAGATCGGCATTCTTCTCCAGATAGGGCAGGGTCTCCGGCTCGAACAACAGTCGGGTCAGGCCCTTCTTTTCGATCGCGTCCTTTTGCACCAGCGCGACCACATCGGCGCTGAAGAACTCGCGCACCCGTGACAGCCACTTCGGCAGATAGGTGGTCAAGCCGCTATTGCGGCCGGCGCCGTAGACGAAATCCAGGGTCTCATCCAGATCCTCGATCTCGCTCAAGGTCATGCTCATCACCTGATCCTGATCGAGCATCGGATCGGCAAGCAGACCGGCCAATCCGAAGCAGGCGTCGGCGCTTTCAGCCTCGCTACCCAGAACCATGCGCCAGCGCAGCAGGGCGGCGGAGTCTTGCGGCTGCAGACTCATAGCAGATCGTCCAGGTCGTCGAGGGCATCGCCCAGAGCGTCGCCCAGATCGGCCAGCGCGGCGCTGTCGGCGGCGCTGATCACGGCCGCGCCGGCGGCCGGCGCGGCGGCGGCGTGCAGGGCGACCAGATGCTCGGTGAGGAAGCGCCGTTCGCTGGCACCAAGCAGGGCGAAAGCGCGGCGCAGGGCCGGCAGCGCGTCGCGGAAGTGCTCCGGTTCCAGGGCGCTGAGGAAGTCACTCAGCGCGGCGACGATTTCGCGATTCTTCAGCAGCACCAGCGCGTTGACCTCGAAGAATCCGGCCAGGAAATCTGCCGCCCGCGACGGGTTGAGGACGTCGCCCAGGCGCCCGGCCAGCAGTTCCCGCAGCTGTTCCTCGCTCAGTTCCCGCGACAGATACAGCAGCGCACAGGCCACGCCGCTGGCGCTGGCCTCCAGACTTTGATCGGCGGCAATCTCAGCCAGCGCCTGGATCCAGCGCTGGCGATCGCACAACGCTTGCGACAGCGCCAGCTCGTTGATGACCAGCATCGCCGCCCGCGCTGGCTGGGTGGCCTCCGCGTCGCCGCCTAGCGCCGCTTCCAGGCGCAGGATCGCGCGGGTGTAGGTGCCCACCAGCAGCCGCTCCACGGTGTTTCCGACCTGCTTGAGCAGCGGCCGGCTGCTGCCGAAACTGGTCAGCGCGGCCAGGGTGCGCGCGGCCTGGGCCAGGCTGGCCACGTCGTCATCCAGGCTGCTCAGACGCTCGGCGGCATCCAGCGCGCTGGCGATCGCGCCGCTGCAGTCGGTAAGCACCGCATCGATCAGCAGGCGGGTGGCATCGGCAGCGTGGCTGGCGCCGCCGATGGCCTCACTGAGGCGGCGCTGGCAGACCTGGTCGAAGCGCTCGCCGTAGATCACCCGCTCGGCCAGCGCCACCTCGGTGGCCGGCGTCCACTGCAGTTCCCAGTGCTCGCGCGAGCGATTCAGTGCCGCATAGCCGCCGGCCTCGTCGTCGCTGTCGGGACCGCGCGAGACCACGCTCTGCGAACCGGCGTAGCTGGCGTAGGGCACATCGCTGACCCGCAGCCGGTGCAGGAACAGGCTGGCCGCGGCGTGCTTGGAATCGGTCAAGCGCAGGGTCAGGGTCTCCGCCTCGTCGGCGCTGGGTAGCCCGAACTCGGCCAGTCCTTCGGCGAATTCGCGCTGCAGCGAGTTCTTGCCGGCCGCTGCACCCAGTTTGCCGATGCGCTTGCCAATCAGCAGCGGCTGCAGGAACTCGCGGATCGGCGCGGCCTCGCCACGGGCCAGGGTGGCCTGCGCCGC
Organism: Gammaproteobacteria bacterium; assembly: GCA_030430155.1. Classification (GTDB taxonomy): domain Bacteria; phylum Pseudomonadota; class Gammaproteobacteria; order Xanthomonadales; family SZUA-5; genus SZUA-5. The sequence goes on along the minus strand of JAUIFV010000099.1, from coordinate 3,243 downwards.
CTCGGCCAGCTCGTCGACGCCGGGGGCGGACTTGTCGCGCATCGCGGCCAGACTCAGGCTCAGCCGGTAGGCTTCGATGACGTCGGCCAGCGACACCGCGAATCCGCGCAGGCGCATGCTGGCGGCAAACTCCAACAGCACCACCAGCGTGGCCCGGGCGAAGTCCAGCTCGCCCTGATAAACCCGTTCGTAGTACCAGGGCGCGCGATTGCCGGCGCCGTAGCCGCTGGCCTCCGACAGCCGCGGATAGGAATAGGGCACCACCGCCAAGGCGCAGGACAGCGCGGCCGGTGGCGGCGGTTGGGTAGGCAATTCGGCGCCCAGCAGCGCTGCCACGTGGGCGGCGCCGAGCACCGCCACCACCTCGTTCGGCGCGTAGCCCTCGCCCAGTGCCGCCTCGATGCGCGCGGCCATGTACAGATCGCGCTGGGCGCTGGACTGGTCGCGACCGCCGCTGCCGGCGGTCCATTCGGCGTAGGCGGTCAGCGCTGCGGCAAAGCCTTCGGGCTGATACTGCGGGGTCTCGAACCAGGCATCCCAGAATTCGTCGAAGTGGCGCAGGCCGAACTGCTCAGCCAGCTGCTGGTAGTGCTCCTGAGTCGTTGGCTGGTCCGCGGAATCGGACTGGTCTGCCTCGCCGGCGCCATCATCGTCGTCGTCTTCGTCGTCTTCGTCGTCATCCTCATCGTCCGCTCGTGACGCGTCGACGGCCAGCGCCACCCCGGCCGGCCAGTCGATGAAGCGCGCCTCGGCCCCGTTCTCATGCGCCCAAAGCAGCGCCTGGAACTCCGGCGAATAGCGGGCGAAGGGCCACATCGCGCTTTGCGGCTCACCCTCGGTGCGGTAGGCCAGGATCGCCACCGGCGGCTCGGTCTGTGCGTCGGTGAGCACTGGTATCAGCGCATTGGCGTCGCTCGGCCCCTCAATCAGCAGCAGCCGCGGGCGGACCTGATCGAGCAGCGCGCGCAGGCAGGCGGCGGCCCGCGGCGAATGATGCCGGACCGGGAACAGATGGATGGCAGCGGCGCTCATCCGAGCTGCTTGACCCCCTGCTGGAAGGCCTTCCAGGCGCCGCTGCGGCCCTTGGTCGCGGTCTCCACGTACTCACGCAGGATCTTCAGATCATCCGCGCTTTCCTTGGCCAGCGCGCCGGACATTGAGCGGGCCAGCTCGGCGCCGCCGGTGGTGCCGCTGCCGAAGCTCTGCGCCAGGATGCCGGAGTTGAACAGCACGCTGATCGCCTCGGCGGTGGAGAGCACGCCGCTAGGGCTGCGCAGCTTGGTCTTGCCATCCAGGGTGGCGCCGGCGCGCAGCTCCTTGAATACGGTGACCAGCATCCGGGTCAGCTCCTCCGGCGGCGCCACGCCGACCTGGTAGTCGCTGCGCAACTGCGCTTCGCGCTGCTGGACGATGGTGATCTCCTGCTCCAGGCTCTCCACCACCGGCACGGTGACGAAGTTGAAGCGGCGCTTGAGTGCCGCACTCATCTCGTTGACCCCGCGGTCGCGGGTGTTGGCGGTGGCGATGATGCTGAAGCCGCGCTGCGCGCTGACCGTGTCGTTGAGCTCGGGAATGGCGATCTGCTTTTCCGACAGGATCGAGATCAGCGCGTCCTGGACCTCCGGACTGGTGCGGGTGATTTCCTCCACCCGGGCAATTTGGCCGGCGCGCATGGCGCGCAGGATGGGCGAAGGCACCAGCGCCTTCTCGCTCGGGCCCTCGGCCAGCAGCAGCGCGTAGTTCCAGCCGTACTTGAGGTGTTCCTCGCTAGTACCGGCGGTGCCCTGCACGGTGAGCAGAGAATCGCCGCTGATCGCCGCCGACAGATGCTCACTCAGCCAGCTCTTGGCGGTTCCCGGCTCACCGGCCAGCATCAGCGCCCGATCCGATGCCAGGGTGGCGATGGCCACCTGCACCAGCGCAGGGTCGCCGATGTATTTGGCGCTGATACTCACCCCGTTGACCGGCTTGTCGCTGCCCATCACATAGGTCAGCACGGCCTTCGGGCTGAGCTTCCACTGCGGCGGTTTGGCGGCATCGTCGACCGCAGCCAGGGCGGCAATCTCGGCGGCGTATTTGAGTTCGGCGGGCAGGCGTAGTTCGGACATGCAATGTTGCCAAAGGTGAAAGCGGGGCAAGCTACCTGAGGCGGGGCGATCTCGCTAGTAGCAGCGAAGGGCTGAGGGCTGAGGGCTGAGGGCTGAGGGCTCAGGGCTCAGGGCCCAGGGCTCAGGGCACAGGGCCCAGAACAGCGGGATCCGGCGGGCTGTTGATCTTCAGGGCCCTGGGTCTTTAGGACGGAGGCCCAGGGCTCAGGGCCCAGAAGAGCGGGAACCGGCACGCTGTTGATCTCCTGGGCCCTTGGCCCTGTGCCCTGGGCCCTGTATCCAGGGGCCCCCGGGCAAGCACTCCGTTCAGCCAGCGGCTGTTGGTAAGCTACCGAACTGTTGCCGGACGAGCGATTGGAGGGCAGATGGGCAGGATCGTCATCTTGGGAGGGACCGGATTTGTCGGCCGTTCGCTGGTGCACCGATTGGTCGACGCCGGCTACCGGGTGGAGGTGCTCAGCCGCAATCGCGAGCGGCAGCGCGAGCTGCTGATCTATCCGGCGGTCCGGGTGATCAACACTGATGTCTACAGCGCCCAGGCCTTGGCCAAGGCCTTTGCCGGTGCCGAAGCGGTAATCAATCTGGTCGGCATACTCAACGAGCCGGGCAACAACGGGCGCGGCTTTGAGCGCGCCCACGTTGAACTGACCAAACTGGTCATTGATGCCTGCGCCAAGGCCGGCGTGCAGCGGCTGATCCAGATGAGCGCGCTGAATGCGGGCCAGGGTCAGTCGCACTACCTGCGCACTCGCGGACTGGCTGAAACGGCGGTGAAAGACTCGCCGCTGGCCTGGACGCTGATCCGACCCTCAGTGATCTTCGGCGAGGGCGACGGCCTCTACAACCGTTTCGCCGGCCTGCTGAAGATCGCCCCGGTGCTGCCGCTGGCCCGCGCCAATGCGCGTTTTGCGCCGGTTTGGGTGGGCGACGTGAGCAACGCCATGGTCCAGGCGCTGGCGCGTAGCGAGGCCGTGGAGCGGACCTTCGAGCTGGGCGGACCGGAGACCTTCAGCTTGAAGGAGATCTGCCAGTACACCGCCGAATGTCTGGGTCTGCGCCGCTGGATCGTGCCCATCCCGGATTTCGTGGCGCGACTGCAGGGCTTGGCCTTCGACTACCTGCCGGTACCGCTGAA
>JAUIFV010000098.1 GCA_030430155.1 Gammaproteobacteria bacterium | reverse complement strand
CCGTTGCCGGAGTCCATCTGCTGGCGCCAGATGCCGTAGCGATTGGCGGCGATGTCGCTGGCATGGAGGACGGTGGTCGAACTCCAGGCGTCGTTGCCGGAAAATCCGGTAGTGCCTTCGGTATGGGTCACGCTTAACGGGGCGGCCGGACCCAGGTAGTCGAAGGTGTGAAACTGATTGCCGTCATTGTCCGAATCAAAGTCGTATGAGCGTAGGCTGCAACCGGCGGTCACGTAGGGGTAGAGGGCGTTGTTATTGTTGGCCACGGTGTAGTCGCGTCGAGCATTTACGGTCTGATTGCCGTAGTGGATGTAGCTGCGTGCGTAGACGTTTAGATCCCGCCCGGTGACGGTATCCCGCGCACGTAGACCGACCGCGCTGATCTGTCCGCCCGAGCCATTGGGCGTCATGCGAATCTCCCAGTGCCCGTTTGCCGGCGAGTTTGCCTGGTAGTACAGACACCATGCGTTGTCGCCGGAGGTCGGGCCGGTGGTCTGGCAGTTGACTGTGCTGCCCCCGGCATTGAACAAGCCCGTACCGGTACTGCGGCCGCTGGCAAAACGCGTGGTTTGCAGGGCTCCGGACGGGTTGCGAAGGGTGTAGTCGTAGCGACCCGCGTTTTGATCTCGGCCAGCGCTCGCCTCCGACCCGCCCAGGCCAACGTCGGCATCAAACAGCTCTATGCGCAGTTCGCCGGTGCCGACCGGGACCTCCACAAAAAAGGCGTAATACTTGTTTGAAGTCAGTCCGTTGCCGCCGGTGCATGTGACGCTGTCACCCTGATTGCAGGCATTCCCCGCCGAGCGCATGATCAGGTATGGGTCGGTGGCGTTGCTGCCGGTGAGCGGAAATCCTCCGGCTTGAGCGGCAAACGAAATGACGGTGACAGCGACGCTGACCCCGGTGACCAATAAGCCCTTCTGCCTCAGACGCATGAACTTGCACTCGCTATTGCCCGAGCTTGCGAGGAAAACACAGGGTCTGCGACACCGGTGTGAAGACCAGGATCTCAGTCGACTAAAGGCGATTAGGGGCGGACGAAAGGCGATTTGCCGCGCGGGACCGTCGTTCACCGACAGCCCGGCAGTAAGATGCAGATCGCCCAACGCCTCGCTGAAGCCCGGCTAACATACTCATGCGTATGGGTTTTTTGCGAGACCTGGCCCCAAAAACCCAGGCTCGCGTGAAATACTATCGGCCCCTCTTAATACGCCCAGGCCTGCGGAGCCTTACTCATGCGCGCCAGTTTTGACTACGACCAGCTGATTGAATGCAGCGAAGGCCGGCTGTTCGGCAACGCCAATGCGCGTCTGCCGGCGCCGCCAATGCTGATGATTGATCGGGTGGTCAACATTGATGATGACGGCGGCGCGCACGGTCTTGGCAGCATCCATGCCGAGCTCGACATCAAGCCCGAGCTGTGGTTCTTCGACTGCCACTTCAAGGCCGATCCGGTAATGCCCGGCTGTCTGGGCCTGGACGCGATGTGGCAGCTTGTGGGCTTTTTTCTGGCCTGGCAGAACCTGCCCGGCTACGGCCGCGCGCTGGGCGTGGGCGAGGTCAAGTTCACCGGCCAGGTGCTGCCCAGCGCCAAGCTGGTCAGCTATCACATCGATATCAAGCGGGTGATCAAGCGACGCCTGATCCTGGCCATCGGCGATGCCCGCATGCTGGTTGATGGACGCGAGATCTATACCGCCAATGATCTGCGCGTCGGCCTGTTCACGGACACCTCCAAGCTATGAGCGCGCGGCGTGTAGTGATTACCGGCATGGGCGTGATCAGCTGCCTGGGCAACGATCTGGATTCGGTTGCGGCGTCTTTACGCGATGGCCGCAGCGGTATAGCCGCGGCGCCGGATTTTGCCGAAGCCGGCTTGAAGAGCCAGATTGCCGGCCGTCCGCAGATTGATCTGGACCAGGCCATCGACCGCAAGCAGCGACGTTTCATGGGCGACGCGGCCGCCTACGCATATCTGGCAACGGTACAGGCGCTGGCCCAGTCCGGCCTGGAGCAAAGCGTGCTGCACAGCCCGCGCACCGGCCTGATCATGGGTTCGGGCGGCGGTTCGCCTGAAAACCAGATTTCCGCCGCCGACACCCTGCGTCAGCGCGGCATCCGTCGCGTCGGCCCCTACATGGTCACGCGCTGCATGAGTTCGACGGTGTCGGCGTGCGTCGCAACGGCGCTGGGCATTCGCGGGCTCAATTACTCGGTGTCCTCGGCCTGCGCCACCAGCGCGCACTGCATCGGCCTGGGCTTCCAGCAGATTCGCTTCGGTCTGCAGGACGTGATGTTGGTTGGTGGTGGTGAAGAGGTGCACTGGGGCATGGCGATGCTGTTTGACGGCATGGGCGCGCTGTCGACCCGCGGCAACGACGCCCCGGCGACCGCCTCCAAGCCTTACGATGCGCAGCGCGATGGTTTTGTCATCGGTGGCGGCGGCGGGACCCTGGTGCTGGAGAGTCTGGAGCATGCACAGCAGCGCGGCGCGACCATCCTCGGCGAGGTGATCGGCTACGGCGCCAGCTCCGACGGTGCCGATATGGTCGCCCCTTCCGGCGACGGCGCGGTGGACTGCATGCGTCAGGCCCTGGACGGGCAATCGGCGCCCCCGGACTACATCAATACCCACGGCACTTCGACTTCGGTTGGCGATGTGGCCGAGCTGCGTGCGCTGCGCGAGGTCTTTGGTGATCAGGTGCCGGCTTTCTCATCGACCAAGTCCTTGGGCGGCCATTCGCTGGGTGCGGCCGGCGTGCACGAGGCTATCCACTGTCTGCTGATGCTGCAGCAGGGCTTCATCGCCGGCTCGATCAACGTCAACGAGCCCGATACGGCGGTGGACGGCATGCCGTTGGTGACGCGGAGTCGGGATGCTGCGCTGCGTACGGCGTTGTCGAACAGTTTCGGCTTCGGCGGGACTAATGCGTGCCTACTGTTGGCCGCTGCTTGATAGTTCCGCGGGCTGAGGGCTGAGCTGACGGAAAGGGCCCAGGGCCCAGGGCATAGGGCCCAGTTCCAAGATCAGTCTCTCCGGCGGTGGCTGGGACGTAGGGTGGGCAAAGCGCAGCGTGCCCGCCTCCTTGACTCCGCTGACTACGCCGTGCCGATTCAGCGCTGCTGACGCCGATTCCGCTAAGCTTGAGCGATGAGCGATGCGCCTTTTCTGACCATCAACGGCCGCCGGTTTGACCTGACCGGCGTAGACCCGCAGCTGTCGCTGTTGCGCTGGCTGAAAACGCAGCGTTTGCACGGCACCAAAGAGGGCTGCGCCGATGGTGATTGCGGCGCCTGCACGGTCGCTTTGCTGCATCGTGATCAAGACGGAACCAGCAGCTATCAAGCGGTGAACAGCTGTCTGCTACCGATGGGTATGCTGGCGGGACGCTCGCTGCTGACGGTGGAGGGACTGGCAAAGGGTGACCAGCTGCACCCGGCGCAGCAGGCAATGGTCGATTGCGCCGGATCGCAGTGCGGCTACTGCACCCCGGGCTTCGTGATGAGCCTGTTCGCCGGCTGCTACAGCGACGCGGCCGACGCGCTGGCCGACAGCGCCATTGCCGGCAATCTGTGTCGCTGCACCGGCTACGCGCCGATCCGCCGCGCCGCGCAACAGCTGCGTCGGCAATCCTGCGCTGGTGATGCCTTTGCTCAGCGACTGGCGGTTTACAGCGGCGATGGCGAATGCGCTGATTTGCCCGGATTCCATCGGCCGCGCAGCGTAGATGAGGCTCTGGCCCGCAAGCAGGCCGAGCCGGAGGCATGCTGGATCGCCGGCGCCACTGACCTCGGCGTGGACTTGAGTCACGGTCGCAAGCGAGCGGGTGGCTATATCTGCCTGGACCGGATCGCCAAGCTGCAGCAGCTGAGCATTGAGCCGCAGCGCGTGCTGATCGGTGCCGGCGTCAGCCTGAGCAGACTGGAGCGCGAGTTGGCGGGCGTGTTCCCGGCGCTGGATCAAATGCTGCCCTGGTTTGCCGCGCGCCAGGTGCGCAATCAGGCCACGCTGGGCGGCAACTTGGGCAGCGCCTCGCCGATCGGCGATCTGCTGCCGGTGCTGCTGGCGTTGGACGCGAGCGTGCATCTACGGGGACCCGAAGGTGCGCGCGAAGTCGCGATCTCGCGCTACTTTTTGGACTACCGGTGGACCGCGCGAGCCGCCGACGAATTGATCGTGGCGGTCGAGCTGCCGCGCCGGGAGGGCCTGATCAACGCCTCGCTGAAGGTCGCCAAGCGCCAGACCGACGACATCTCCATCGTTGCTGCGGCCTTTGCGCTGGCCCTGGCGGCCGACGGCAGCATTGCCCATGTGCGTCTGGCCTACGGCGGCGTAGCGGCGACCCCGCAGCGGGCGCTGGCGGTGGAATCGCTGCTGATCGGCCGGCATCTGGATATCGACAGCGTAGAGGTGGCGGCCGCTGCCCTGCACAGCGCCTTTGCGCCCATCGACGATCACCGCGCCAGCGCGGCCTATCGCTCCGGGTTGGCCGCTGATCTGTTCCGCCAGTTCGCGGCGACGGTGGTTCCATGAGCGGCAACAAGGCAACCATGCTGCATGAGAGCGCGATTGGCCACGTCACCGGCCGCGCCGCATATACCGACGAAGTGCATCCGCCGCTGGGGATGGTCGAGCTGCATCCGGTGCTCTCGCCGCATGCCCATGCACGCATAACGCGCATTGACAGCGCCGCCGCGCAGAACCAGCACGGGGTGCTGGCCGTGCTCACCGCGGCCGATGTGCCTGGGGTCAACAACACCGGGCCGATCCTGCGCGACGAGCCGCTACTTCCGGTCGACCAGGTGTGTCACCACTCGCAGCCGGTGGCCTGGGTGGTGGCGGAAACCCCAGCGGTCGCGCGTGCCGCCGCGGCTCTGGTCGCGGTCGATTACGAGCCGCTGCCGGCCTGTCTGAGCACCGCCGAGGCCATCGAGCAGGAGCAGTTCTTCCTGCCGCCGGCGCAGGTGGCGCGCGGCGATGCCGGAACCGCGCTGGACGCCGCGCCGCTGCGCCTGAGCGGCGAGCTGGCCATCGGCGGGCAGGATCATTTCTACCTGGAGACCCAGGCCAGCTGGGTGCAGGTCGACAGCGAAGGCATCGTCCAGGTGCTGTCCTCCACCCAGCACCCCACCGAGACCCAGATCATTGTCGCCCGGGTGCTCGGCCTGCCATCCAACCGTGTGGTCTGTCGCAGTCTGCGTATGGGCGGCGGCTTCGGCGGCAAGGAGACCCAGGCCAATCCCTATGCGGCGATCGCCGCGCTGGCCGCCTGGCGCTGCGGCCGACCGGTGCGGATCAAGCTGCTGCGCGAGCTGGACATGCAGCTGACCGGCAAGCGCCATCCCTTCCACGCCCGCTATGAAGTCGGTTTCGACGCCGAGGGCATGCTGCAGGCGCTGAAAGTGCAGCTCTACGCCGACGGCGGCTGGAGCTGCGATCTATCGCCGCCGGTGCTGATGCGGGCGATGGTCCACGTCGACAACGCCTATTACTGCCCGCACGTGCACATCGAAGGGCGGATCTGTCGCACCAATCTGCCTTCCAATACGGCCTTTCGAGGCTTTGGCGGCCCGCAGGGAATGCTGGTCGGCGAGGAGATCATCGACCGCATTGCCCGCCATCTGCAGCTGCCTGCCGAGCAAATCCGCGAGCGCAACTTCTACAGCGCCAGCGCTCAGCCGCCGCGCAACACCACGCCCTACCATCAGCCGGTGGTCGACAACGTGATTGCCGATCTGTGGGCGCAGCTGAAGGCGAGCAGCGAATACGACCGGCGCCGCGAGCAGATCGCGCAGTTCAACGACGGCAGCGCCAGACGTAAGCGCGGCATTGCCATCACCCCGGTGAAGTTCGGCATCTCCTTCAACAAGACCGAATACAACCAGGCCGGCGCGCTGCTGCACATCTACGCCGACGGCAGCATCCAGCTCAACCACGGCGGCACCGAGATGGGCCAGGGTCTGCACACCAAGATCCTCGGCGTTGCCACTCGCGTGCTCGGAGTCTCCCCCAAGCGCATCCAGCTGATGACCACCAGCACCGACAAGGTGCCCAACACCTCGGCCACCGCCGCCAGCAGCGGCTCGGATCTGAACGGCCAAGCGGTCAAGGCGGCCTGTCTGACCTTGCTCGAGCGCTTGCGGCCGATCGCCGCCAAGCGTCTGAACTGCGCCGTCGACCAGGTGGCCTTCGTTGACGACTGCGTGCAGGTGGCCGGCGATGCCAAGCGTCAACTGCCCTTTGCCGAACTGACTGCCGCCGCCTACGCCGCGCGGATCAGCCTCTCGGCCACCGGCTACTACCGCACTCCGGGACTGCACTGGGATCCCAAGGCTGGCCGGGGTCACCCCTTCTACTACTTCGCCTACGGCGCGGCGGTCAGCGAGGTGGAGGTGTGCGGCTACAGCGGCGTGCACCGTTTGCTGCGCTGCGATCTGCTCCACGACGTCGGCGATTCGCTGAACGAGATCATCGATAGGGGCCAGATCGAAGGCGGCTTTGTGCAGGGACTGGGCTGGCTGACCTGCGAGGAGCTGCGCTGGGGTGCGCAGGGTCAGCTGCTGACCAATGCGCCCAGCACCTACAAGATCCCCACCGTGGGCGAGGTGCCAACGGCCTTCCAAGTCGATCTCTACCGCCGCCAAGCCGATCCCAGCACCGACGTGATCTTCGGCAGTAAGGGCGTCGGCGAACCACCGTTGATGCTGGCGATCAGCGTCCGCGAGGCGATTCGCGAGGCGGTGGCGGCTTTCGCGCCCGGCGCGAGCCAAGTGGACCTGGGCGCGCCAGCTACGCCAGAGGCGATTTATACCGCCATCGCCCGCTTGCGCGCTCGTCGCTAGTGGACGAGCCGCTGTTCGCCGCACTGGCAGAGCAAATCGCCATGCACAAAACCGGCGTGGTGCTGGCCAGCGTACTGCAGACCCGCGGCTCGACTCCGCGCCGGGTCGGCAGTCGGATGCTGGTCAGCACCGAGGAATCGACATTCAGCATTGGCGGCGGCGCGCTGGAGGGCAGAGTGATCGCCGCGGCGCGCGAAGTGCTGGCCAGCGGGGGCGATTGTGTGGTGCTGGAGATCAGCCTCAGCGGCGGTGCGCAGGCCGACGGCGTCTGCGGCGGCGTGATGCGCATTGGATTGCGGCGCTGGTGTGGGGCGCGCGATCTGACCCGAGCCCAGTCCATCGCCAGCGAGCTGGCCGCGGGACGCAGCGCCACCCTGCGCGGTGCGGAGCAAGGTGCGCCGGAACAACCTGATGTCCAGCTGCAGCCCAATCCACGACTGCTGATCGTTGGCGCCGGCCACTGCGGGCAGGCCCTGTGCCGCGCGGCAGCTGCGTTGGATCTGCAGATCTGGGTGCACGACGAGCGAGCTGAACACGCCGTGCCGGCGAATTTCCCCCACGCCGCTCGCGTGGGCAGCGATCCAGCGATGCTGCGGCAAGCCGCGGATACGGCGCGGCCGCTGTATGCGGTGCTGCTCAATCGCGACTATCAGTCCGATCTGCAGGCGCTGCAGATCCTGCTGCCGCTGCGCCCGGCATTCCTGGGCATGATGGGCAGCCGGCGGCGTATCGCCGTGGTCCGGGATGATCCGCAGCTGGCCGCACACGCCCCACAGCTGGCTGCCATTTATGCGCCGATCGGTCTGGAGATCGGCGCACACACACCAGCCGAAATCGCGGTGAGCATCCTGGCTCAGGTGATTGCCTACCGCCATGGCAGCGGCTGAGCCATCGCCTCATCGTGGTCGCCCTGCATAAGCCACAGGCGGGCACGCTGCGCTTTGCCCACCCTACGGGTTTCCGCTAATCGCGGGATTGTTTCGCGGCCTGTAGCTCGTAGGTTGTGCAAAGCGCAGCGTGCACGACGCCCTTACTCGCGGTCGCCTCTTCACTAGCCACAGGCGTGCACGCTTCGCTTTGCCCACCCTACGGGTTTCCGGCCTACGCGGGGTAGATCAGACTCGCCCCGGCTGGTACTTGCTGCGGATGTGCGCCGCCGATTCGGCTATCAGCTCGCGCAGCACTGCCTCGTCCACATCCTCCAGCTTGTTGATGTAGAGGCAGGAACTGCCGGTCTTGTGCTTGCCCAAACGAGCCATCAGCTGCTCGTAGCGGCCGAAGCCGGCCATGATGTAGAGCACCATCGAGGTCTTGCGCGGGGAAAAGCCGGTCAGCGGCCAGTCGCCTTCGCGGCCGCTGTCGTAGACGTAGTGATAGCTGCCAAAGCCGACGATAGACGGCCCCCACATCCGTGCCGTCTCGCCGGTGATCTCAGCCATCAGCTGCAGCAGCCGCTCCCCGTCGGCGCGCCGCTTGGGATGCTCCACCGCCGCCAGAAAGTCTTTGGGATCAACCTCGGTAGGCAAGGTCTTCGGCGCATCAGCCATCACCAGCTCCTACTGTGCCAATACCGATAACCATAGCAGCGACGGTGGTCCGCAGGCAGACCTGGGCCCTGGGCCCTGAGCCCTGAGCCCTATCTGTGCTTCAACCCCGCATACAGCTCCCGATACTCCCGGCTCACCTTATGGCTGGGTTCAAGAAACACCATCGGCTTGGCCGCCTCGTGACTTTCCTTGATCTTCACCGAGGAGGAGATGTGCTGCGGCAGCACCGGCAGCTTCTCGGCGATCAGTTCCTCCACCACCCGTCGCGGCAGACTGGCTCGGGCGTTGTACTGGTTGACCACGATGCCTTCGATCTTCAGCTTCTTGTTGTGGTCGGCGCGGATTTCCTCGACGTTCTCCATCAGCCTGTACAGCGCCTGGCGGGAGAAATCATCGCAGTCGAAGGGGATCAGGCAGCGCTGCGCGGCGATCAGCGCCGACAGGGTGTAGAAATTCAGCGCAGGCGGGGTGTCGATCCAGATCTGCTTGTAGTGGCCCTTGAGCGCTTCCAGCGCCTCGCGCAGCTTGTAGATCTTCAGCTTGGTTTCCAGCTTGGTCTGCAGCTCGGCCAGCGGCGGCCCGCCGGGCATCAGGTGCAGATTCTCAAACGGCGTTTCCGCAACGAAATCCATCGGATCGCGGTTGCGCAGCCGATAGCTGAGGCTGTCGGCAAACAACCCAGCGCTGCCGGCATCCTCGTCCACCACCTCGCCACCGAGCAGGTAGTGAGTGGAATTGCCCTGCGCATCGAGGTCGATGACCAGCGTCGGCTCGCCCTGCGCGGCAGCGATGGCGGCCAGATTGCAAACCAGCGTCGATTTGCCGACGCCACCCTTCTGATTGAAGACCACTCGAATCATATTGATGCACTGCAGCGAAGAATGCTGCAGTGTAGCAATCTGGTTAGTGGATGCACTCTAGTAGCGAGGGGCGGAGAAAGGGCACAGGGAAAATTAGGGCCCAGGGCCCAGAAAAGACGAGGGCCCAGGAAGAGCCGGGGCCCGGGGAAGCCGCGCGCTTCTCCTGGGCCCTGGGCCCTATGCCCTGTGCCCTGCCGTTAGTTCGTCTGCGCCGGCCCCAGATCCTTCTGCACCGGCTCATCCGAGGGCGTTTCAGCCGCTTGGGTTTCCGGGGTGCGGATGCCGAGTTCGATTTCCATGCGCTTGAGGGCATCCTCGGCCAGCGCTTCCTCCATCCGCGTTTCGGCTTCGATGTCGGCGATGCCCTTCTGCGACAAATCGGCAGAGACCCGGACCTTGCCGCGATTGGTGTCGATGCGGTCCTGGACTACCGATTCCAGCTGACCGAAGTCGGTGGTGATGTTGAAGTCGAACTGCTCGGAGAGCTTGGTGATCTCGGCTTCGGCTTCGCTCATCTTCAGGTCGGCTTCGTACTTCTTGATCCGTTCCTTGACCTCGCCGAGCTTCTTGGTGGCGTGCTGGATCTTGCGCAGATTGTTCTCGTAGGACTTCTCGTGCAGCACCAACTGCTCTTCGTTGGCGGCCAGATCTTTGCTGGTCTTTTCCATCTCCAGGGCGAACTTGGCCGCCGTGGCGCGATCGCCGGCCTTCAAATAGGCCTGGGTCTGCGCTTTCAGCTTGGCCACGTGATCGCGGCCGTTGGTGACCTGGCGGGTGACCTTTTCGACCAGCCCGCGGTACATCTCCAGGCCTTCGCGACCATCCTTGAGCTCTTCCACCGAGCGGTCGTACTCGTAGCGCATCTGGGCGATGGGGTCGGCTTCCCAAAACAGGTTGGCGAGCTTGTTCAACTGGGCTCTAAAGGCGGCCCACATCTTGCCTAGGATCATTTTTTCCACTCCAGTGGCGAGGTACTGCCCTTGATTATGGCTCAAGCGCCGGGTCGATCACTATCGCCATCGCTCATCGAGGCGATAGGGCAGCCATCGCGGGCAAGCGTTCGACGATACCTTCGGCCCAAAGGCGGCAGGCTTGCGCATTTGGGTGATAGCCGTCATCGGCGAACTGATCGTCACTGGGCACGAACTCCGAGGCGATATGCAGCGCCCAGGGTCGCGTCGCAGCGACTTCGACTGCGATGGCGTCCAAGACCGCGGCGCGATGACCGAACAGCGCGCGTAGCGGCTGCGGCAGCGCCGGAAAGTGGCCCAGCGGCGGAATCCCCAGGTGCACGACCAGCGGCTGGCCGTGGCTGCCGGCATGCCGCTGCGCCAGCTGATCGAGCAGTTGGCTCAAACTCTCCTGCCAGGCGCGCCGCGAGCGCAGCCCGGTGACGTCGTTCACGCCCACGCTGACCACCACCAGATCCGCTGGCTGCGCTTCCCCGCTGAGCAGCTGGCCGCGCACCTCCGCGGCGTCCAGCCCGCCTTCGCCCCAGGCCTGCCAGGCTACCGGCCGGCCGCTGGCCGCCGCCAGCGCGCGCGCCAGCTGACCAGGCAGGGCCTGGTCAAGTGCTGCGATGCCGACACCAGCGATGATCGAATCGCCGACCAGGGCCAGCCTCAGCGGCTCCCCATCGCCGTCGACCAGCCCGCGCGTCTGGCCCTGCGCCGGCCCCAGCCGCAGCGCGGTCTGACGCACATACAGCGCCTGCGGCAGCAGCGCGCCCAGACCTAGCCAGAAGCGCCAATCCACGAGCGCTCCCTTGATCAAGACTACTGCCGCTCCAGCGCGATCCCATCCAGGGTGCCGCGCATGCCGCAGTAGTCGCGGCAGCTGTCGCTGGCCGCGGTGGTGATGCCGGCTTCGCCGTAGCTCAGCGTTAGCTCACAGCTCGATTGCTCCTGATGGCTGGCGACGATCTGTCCGCCCCGCCACTGGCCCTGACCCTCGAATTGGCAGGTGTGGCCGTTGAAGAAGAACAGCAGCGCATAGACGCCGACCCGGTCCAGACTTTCAGGCAGGACCACAATGGTGCTGTCGATCTCACCCTCGCATTCGCGCCCTTCGGCGTTGTTGGCGACAAAGCAGGCCTCGTCGGTGCGGCTGAACTGGCCGTAGCTTTGCGCCAGATCGGTACCTGCGCGCGGCTGTTCCAGGCCGACGGCGCGGCGCAGCAGGGCGCGGGCCAGGCAGTCGTCTTCGAAGCATTGCTCACGGACCAGACGCAGCCAGACGCGCTGCTCGGCGCGGATGGCCTGGGCCTGATCGGGTTCGCGCTGGCGAGCGCGGGCGTAGCTGTCGGCGACCAGTTCGTCGGCCGCGCCTAGTGCGGAATTGGCGCAGATCCGCTTCTCCACCTCGCTGCCGGCCTTGCTGCAGTCGAAGCTGGCGGCAATCAGCGCGCCAGGCACCATGCCCACTACGACGGCCAAAGTCAGAACCCGGGTCCAACGCGACATCGCTATCCCACTTCGGCTTCGCGGTCCAGTACCGCAACGGCCGAATCATACTGGGCCTGGGCGGCGTCCAGATCCTCGGCGATGGAGACCATCCCCAGCTTGCCGTGCTCGCTCAGCGCGCCGATCAGGTTGAACACCACGCCGGCCTGGCGGGTGTTGTCGAAGTGCAGTCCGTTCTGCACCAGGACGTCGATCAGATCGTCCGGACAAAGCCGACGGTAGGCCGGCTTTTGCAGATTGTCGGTGGCCACATAGGCACGCGGCTGACCCAGGCGCGTGAGGAACTCGCCGCGTTCGCCGTCGTAGCGGCCGGCAGTGAGGAACTGCAGCATCTGATAGGGCAGGGTGGTGCCGCCCTTGCGCAGATTCACTTCGATCGCCTGCAGATGTTCGGCGCCATCGCGCTCGCAATACAGGAAATCAACCGAGAAGCGGCCCAGTATGCCCTTGTCCACAAAGACCTCGGCCACCTTCATCGCCGCCTCGTGCAGCTGTCGGCGGTAGCGCGGGTGAGCGGGGAATTTGCTGCCCAGGAAGACCTGACCGCTGCGTCCGCCCAGATCCTGGTCGTGGGAGGAGATCAGCTCGATCTGGCGCAGCGGATTGACCCGCAGCTGCACCGAAGGCGAAGCCTTGTTGTCGCCTTCGATCCAGGCCTCGACGATGCCGCCATCGCGATCGTATTTGTCGCAGTATTCGGCCGCGCTCATGTCTCGGGCTTCGGGTTCGATCTGCTTGCGCAGGGCGGCCACGATGGCGGCTGCATCGGCATCGGCGGGTAGCTGGTTCAAGTCCAGTCGAGCATTACCGTCGCCGGAGAAGCCCTGTTCCAGCTTCAGCACCATCCGCCGCAGTGCGGGATCGCGCTGGCGCATGGCAACGATCGCCTCGCCTGCCTGATTCAGGTTCTCAAGCTGCTCGACGCCGTCCGGGTAGTCGATGCCGGCCAGGCGAAAGGCTTCGCGGCTGCCGCTCTTGGAGCCCCAATACTGCAGGCGCGGATCACAGGCGTACAGCGGGATGCCCAGCCGGCAGGCCAGCTTGGCTTCGGCCTCGGTGGTGTTGAACACCGACAGATGCGCGGTTTGCCGATGCGGAATGGCGCGGCGGATGCGTTCGATCAGCCGCGGCCGATCCAGGATCTTGCAGGTCAGCGAGCTGGCCGAGGCGTCGTGGGTGCTGATCATGGTCAGCCGCTGCCGCGCATGGCGGCCGGGGATGCCCGGCAGCAGGCCGAGGTAGTAGTCGATCACCGCCGGATCAATGGGCACGCTGGTGACGAAGATGACGTGGGTACTGGGCATACGCAGCAGCATCAGCATGCTCAGCATGCGCTCCTCGTAGAAGCGCGCCCCGCTGACCTTGGCCAGCACCTCCGGGTCCAGGCTCAATCCGGGCACCACCACGACCGAGCGCTCGGCCGCCTGGTCGTGGAAGATCCGCGAAAACAGCGCAGGCAGGCGCTGTTGCAGCGTTTCGAACTGCTGCCAATCCGATTCGCTCATGCGGTGGGCGTCGCTGGCATCCATAGCGCGCTGGTCGCTCCCGTTCCCGATAGCGGCGAGCATGCAGCGCTCGCCGCAAAGGGTCAAACGGTGGCGGCGGGTAAGCGCTTCGCGGGCTGGCGACAATCGCCCAGGGCAGGCAAACTGGCCGGATGACCACACCTTGGATCAGCACCCACAGCGTCGAGCCCGGCACCAACCCCAGCCTGCTGGTGGTCTGCGACCACGCCAGCAACGCCGTGCCCGACGAGCTCAATCAGCTGGGTATGTCCGATGAGCATCTATGCCGACACATCGCCTGGGATATCGGCGCGCTGGGCGTGGCCAAGGCCCTGGCAGAACGCTTCAATGCCGAGCTGATCCATTGCGGCACCTCGCGTATCGCCATCGACGCCAACCGCGCCCCGGAAAGCCCGGATCTGATCCTGGACCGCTCCGACGGCGTCCACGTGCCGGGTAACCAGGCGCTCACTGAAAGGGAACGGCAGCGCCGCCTGAACACCTATTTCCGCCCCTACCATCAAACCATCCGACAGGCCCTCGACCAGCGCATAGCCCGCGGCGAGCGGCCGCTGCTGCTGGCCATCCACTCCTTCGAGCCGGTGATGACCGGCATCGCCCGACCCTGGCCCATCGGGGTGCTGTGGAAGCTGGAGCGCAAGCCCTTCGAGCCCCTGTTCACCGCATTGCAATCGAAAGGGATCAACGTCGGCGACAACCAGCCCTACGATGGCCGTTTCGCGATGGGCTACACCCTCGAGCACCACGCCATCGGCCGCGGCCTGCCGCACGCGATGATCGAGCTGCGCAACGACGAAATTCGCAGTGAGGAGGGTCAGAAGCGCTGGGCGCGAATTGTTGGCGATGCGTTGGTGGCGGCGGGGATGGCTACTTAGATATTCGCAATTTGCGCGTCTCGAAGCTCTGCAGGCCCGCTCGGGGGCTAGCGTATGAATCAGATTGGAAATAGCTTCAGTGGCAGTTTCCACCGAAGGTTGCAGCCTTGTACTACCAATCAAATCTGATTCCCCTGGGCAATGGGGGAGAGTTCTTGCTGGTCGTGTGCCATGCGGAGCATGAGGTGGGGGGCGATGACGACCGTCAAGTTGCCTATGCACGAGTTTCGCGTGGCCACGTCGATCGACCCAACGAACTATCCTATTTGGCTTCCCTGATATTTCCAGAAAGGCCGGCAAGTCTGTCCAGCGCCCGACAACACCGGCAATTTGCCGCGGGTCAACGTGAGCTGGCGCGCAGCGGTAACTATGGCCAGTCGCGATCCGAAGGCTTTCTCAATAACGAACGTGAGAGTTTGCATGCGGCCGAACTGGCGAGCTTGGATCTGATTCGAGTCCCGCGAGTGGTTCGGGCGAGCGCCAATGGCGTGGTTGCCTTTGGCTTCAAGCCCTGTTTTCAGGCGACCGCCGGTGAGTCGCTGCCCGGCAGACTGCGGGTCTTCGACTTCTGTGCTGGAAAGCCCCGAGGTGATTGGTCTTCGTTCCGGCTGCCTATCGACAAGCCTGGGAACGGACTCGATCGCCTTTCAGGCCATCAGATCAGCCGGCCATTAGCGCTTTCTGCTGATTGTGAAACGGCTCTCCTTCCCGGCATTCCTTCAGAGCGACCGGGTGTTCATGAGTGCCGTCTCGATCGCGCACTGAGCGCGGTCGGGTCAATTGCTGCTCAGGTGCATACGGCTCATGCCATCTCCGATGGTTGGATGGTTCTAACCCAGGAGCGGGTGATTCGGTTCAGAGGTGGGCGAGAAGTTGGTCGTGGTATTGACTTACCAAGCAACGCAGCAGCGTGGGGATCGATCGTGGCCGCGGATGGCCGCTCAATCCTCATCCCCGGCTATTCCAACGCAGAATTCTGGATCCTGGATGTCGATGGCAATCATCCTGATCGACGATTCAGGCCGCATCGGGGTGCACGGCGAGACGCACAGGCGAGTTTGGCCTGGTCCCCGTGTCTGCGCTGGGTTGCTTCCCGCTGCGCCGGTCAGGTCATGGTCACCCAGGTGGACGATGGCCTCACGTGGCAGCTTGGGCAACTCTCCGATAGCGAGTTCGAAGATGAATCCTTCAACGGGTTTGTCGTGCGATCTCGGGTTCCCGCTGCAATGGCGTTCATCGGCGACAAGCTGCTTACTTTCGATGGGCGAAGCCTAGGTGCGATTTCTTTCGGCGAGCAAGGTGAAGGTGTATTCGAGTCCGTATACCCGAATCCGTCATCAACGTCGAAGTCGAGACCTTCCGAATCGAGCTTCGGAGCGATGATTGGTTCGCAGCGTTTGGGTCACAAGGAAAGTGAACTTCGTGCTCACCATTCGCCCGCCTTACTGATCCGGACTCGTCCCTTAGGTTCAAATGGGTGGAGCGCGGACGGAAACCTCGGCGCACCCAATCTAGGAATCAGCCGATTCGGCGGCTGGCCAGATCTGGCATTGGGGACCGACTGGCCAATGTTCAGGGGGTTGCCGATGGCATTTATCGGTCAGGTGAATTTGGCTGAGGCGAGCAGTGTAGCGCCCGACCTCCGCTTGCCTAAAGCCGGGCTGCTCTCGTTCTTTCTTGGCTGCTCCGATCAGGCCTACGATAAGGGTGATGACTCGCGCCTTCGATATATGACGGAGGCCATGGCCGGCACGGACGAGGCCTACTATGGCGCTTGGCGTGTACTTTTCTACCCATACATCGATGACGTTGAGCGGGTCACCTACACCAGCACCCCGTTGCCTGAATTATTCGATCCGTGCGCCATAGACTTCGCACGCGGAGGGCTGTCGTTGCCGGACGAACTCACCGTGGCGTATGACGAGCTTTCGCTCGACGTCGATGAACGAGACAGCTACAACGAACTCATCGAATCCATGAAGCCTGACGAAAGCGTTTCCGCTCATCAACTGATGGGGTATCCGAACCTGATCCAATCAACACCGCCGGAAATGATGTGTGAGTTGGCCAGCCGGGGGATGAACCCATGGCACTATCCGAAAACCAGCGACCCGGCCTATGCCGAACTCGCTGCGGCGGCTTGCGATTGGGGGCTGATTCTCCAGCTAACCAGTTGTTCGGACACCGGGTTCATGTGGGGAGATGCGGGGCACTTCTACTTCTACGGCGATCGCCGGTGCGTAGAGCGGGGAGACTTCTCCAAGACCTGGGTCGGCTTTGAAAACTGAATCGTAGCCATGCCCGACTGGTTGCTCGAGCTTGTTGGTTCCCGGTATCGCTCCTGACCGAGGCTCCACCAGAAATTTACCCACCCGGTAACAAATCATCGATCCTTTGTGATCGATTGCTTCGCCGCCGCTTGGTCGGTGCGGTTTGCGTCGACACTAGGCGCTCGTCGTTCAGGGGAAGCTGATGGATCAGGAAGGCGCGGGCGAGGTCATCGAGCTGCAGGCGCGGCCGCCGCGGGTGCCGCCGACGCTGAGCAGCTTCGCGGTGGCCATGCTGATGCTGCTGATGACCTGCGGGGTTGCCTGGTATTTGCATGGCGAGGCGCGCACCGAGGTCAGCGGCGAGATCAGTCGGGGCCTATTGCGCGTGGCCACGCTGGCCGCCAATGGCATCGACGCCGCCCAGCACGACCGCCTGCGCGAGGGTGTCCGCAAGGATGATCCGCGCTTCCTGGTCCCCAATCAATCGATGGTCGATGTGGTCGCCATTGACGAGGAAATCACCTACGCCTACACGGTGATCGAGCACGCCGGCAAGCTGTGGTGGGTGCTCGACAGCGAGCCGCCGGCCGGGCCGGATGAGATGGACGTGCTGCAGGTCTACGAAGAGGACGTACCGCCGGCCCTGCGCGCCGCCATCGCCGAGCGCCGCGCGCGCATCTCCAAGCCCTATCGCGACGAATGGGGCGAGTGGATCACCGCCTACGCGCCATTCTTCAACGCCAGCGGTGAGCTCAGCGGGGTGGTCGGCGTAGACCTGACCCTGGCCGAATACCAGCGCCGGCTGGCGCCGATGCGCTCGGCCACCTATGCCATCTACGTCGCCGGCACGGTTGCCTCGGTGCTGATCGGGTTGGTGTTGTGGTGGAGCTATAGACGTTCCAGCGCGCTCAATCAGCTCGGTCGACAGCTCAACAACGTCAATGCGCTGCTCAACGTGTCCAAGGCGCTGGGCTCCAACGTCGGCGTCGACAATTTGCTGCGGGTGATTGTGGCCAAGACCACCGCGGTGATGCGTGCCGAGCGCACCAGCCTGTTTCTGTACGACAAGGAGCGCAAGAATCTGGTCGGACGGATCACCGAAGGTGCCAAGGCCGGTACGGAATTCGTGGTTCCGGATGACCGCGGCATCGTTGGCCGGGTAGCGCGCAGCGGCGCAGTGGCCAACGTCCGTGATCCGGCCGCCGATCCCGACTTCAACGACGCCTTCGATCGGCAGTCGGGGTTCAAGACCCGGGCCATCCTGGCGGTGCCGATTTTCGATCCCAAGCGCAAGGTGCAGGGCGTGCTGCAGGTGCTCAATCCGCGCGAGAAGCGGCCCTTTGATCGCAACGACGAGATCATGCTCAACGCGCTGGCCGCGCAGGCCCAGATCGCCATCGAACGCGAGCGCGCCAACCAGCGCGCCGCCGAAAGCCGCAAGATGCAGGACGCGCTCAAGTTCGCCCAGTCGATCCAGCTGAACATGCTGCCCAGCCGCTTTGCCGAGCTGCACCAGGCCGGCATCGATCTGTACGCCAGGCTGATTCCGGCGAAGATGGTCGGCGGCGATTTCTACGACTTTTTGCTCATCGACGAAGATCGCCTCGGCCTGGTGATGGCCGACGTCTCCGGCAAGGGCGTTCCGGCGGCGCTGCTGATGGCCAAGTCGATGACCCTGCTGCGCGCCCACTTGGAAGCGTCCGCCGATCCGGCGGAAGCCCTACACAAGGCCAACGTCGAGCTCTCGGTGGACAACAGCCAGGCGATGTTCGTCACC
>JAUIFV010000097.1 GCA_030430155.1 Gammaproteobacteria bacterium | reverse complement strand
CGAACCTCATTGTTCACAAAGGGCAAGCGCTGGGTGCGGAAGCGAACGCCGTCGAACTGGGTCAACACGCTGTGACCAATGGTTTCGGCGGTGATGCCGGTGCCGTCGGAAACGTAGAATATTGGCCGTTCCTGGTCTGCTTCCTGCACCGCCATCGCCCTGCCCGCCTTGTCAGTGAGTTTAGTGCACCGCATCATAGCGGTTTTGCCCAGTTCCCTCGGAGCCCCTCATGAGTGAAGCAATCCTCTGGCTGGACCGCCTGCGGCTATCCGATCTGGCCGAAGTCGGCGGCAAGAACGCCTCTTTGGGCGAGATGATCGGCCACCTGGCCAGCGCCGACGTCGCCGTTCCGGGCGGCTTTGCCACCACCGCCAGCGCTTTTGTGGAGTTCCTGGCGCAAAGCGGCCTGGCCGAGAGGATCAATCAGCGGCTGAGCGCGCTGGACGTCGATGATGTCGCCGAGTTGGCCCGTGCCGGCCAGGAGATCCGCCAGTGGGTGGTGGAGACGCCGCTGACCGAGCGCCTGGAGGCGGCGATTCGCCGGGGCTATGCCGAGTTGGCAGAGCGCGTCGGCCACGCCGACCCGGCCGTGGCGGTGCGCTCCTCGGCGACCGCCGAGGACCTTCCCGACGCCTCCTTCGCCGGCCAGCAGGAGACCTTCCTCAACGTCTGCGGCATCGATTCCGTACTGGAGAAGGTCCACGAGGTCTTCGCTTCGCTGTACAACGATCGCGCCATCGCCTATCGCGTCCATCACGGCTTCGATCACGCCGAAGTGGCGCTGTCTGCAGGCATCCAGCAGATGGTGCGCAGCGATATCGCCTGCTCCGGCGTGCTGTTCACCATTGACACCGAGAGTGGCTTCCGCGACGTGGTCTTCGCCACTGGCAGCTGGGGCCTGGGCGAAATGGTGGTCCAGGGCGCGGTCAATCCGGATGAGTTCTATCTCTACAAACCGGCGCTACGTAGCGGCAAGCGCGCCCTGCTGCGGCGCAGTCTGGGCGCCAAGCAGCAGCGCATGGTTTATTCCGACGTGCCCGGCGAACGGGTGCGCATTGAAGCCACCCCGGCCGAGCAGGCCGCGCAGTTCTGCCTGAATCAGGAGGAGCTGGCCGAACTGGGCCGAATCGCGCTGGCGATCGAAGACCACTACGGCCGGCCGATGGACGTGGAGTGGGCCAAAGATGGCGAGAACGGCCGCATCTATGTGGTCCAGGCGCGCCCGGAAACGGTGAAGAGCCGCGACCAGGCCCAGCAGCTGGAGAAATACCATCTGCAGGGCCGCAGCGAGGTGCTGGTCGAGGGCCGCGCGATTGGCCAGAAGATCGGTGCCGGCAAGGCCAAGGTGATCGCCTCGGCAGCGGAAATGCACCGGGTGGAGGCCGGCGACGTGCTGGTCACCGACATGACCGACCCGGATTGGGAACCGATCATGAAGCGCGCCGCGGCCATCGTCACCAATCGCGGCGGTCGCACCTGCCATGCCGCGATCATCGCCCGTGAGCTGGGCATACCCGCCATCGTCGGCAGCGGCCGCGGCACCCGCGAGATCAAAGAGGGCCAGGCGGTGACGGTGTCCTGCGCCGAGGGCGATACCGGCTTTGTCTACGATGGCGAGCTGCCCTTCGAGGTGGTACGCACCGATCTGGGCGCGATGCCGCCGGCGCCGCTTAAGGTGATGATGAACGTCGCCAACCCCGAGCGCGCTTTCGATTTCGCGCAGTTGCCAAATGCTGGCGTGGGTCTGGCTCGCCTGGAGATGATCATCGCCAGCCACATCGGCGTGCATCCCAAGGCGCTGCTGGAGTTCGACCGCCAGGACGAGGACACCCGCCAGCGCATCAGCGAGCGTATGGCCGGCTACGACGACCCGGTGTCCTACTACGTCGATCGCCTCGCCGAAGGCATCGCCACCCTGGCCGCGGCCTTCGCGCCCAATCCGGTGATCGTCCGCCTCAGCGACTTCAAGAGCAACGAATACGCCAATCTCATCGGCGGGCGTCGCTACGAGCCCAGCGAAGAGAATCCGATGCTCGGCTTCCGCGGCGCCTCGCGCTACATCGACCCCAGCTTCAAGCCCTGCTTCGAGCTCGAATGCCGCGCCCTGCGCCGGGTCCGCGAGGAGATGGGACTGAGCAACGCCTGGGCGATGATCCCCTTCGTGCGCACCGTCGATGAGGCCGAAAAGGTCATTGCCACCCTGGCCGAGTTCGGCCTGGAGCGCGGCAAGGACGATCTGAAGGTGATCATGATGTGCGAGCTGCCCTCCAACGCGCTGCTCGCCGAGGACTTCCTCGAGCACTTCGACGGCTTCTCCATCGGCTCCAACGACCTGACCCAGCTGACGCTTGGTTTGGACCGCGATTCCGCGCTGATTGCCGAGTCCTTCGACGAACGCAATCCGGCGGTCAAGCTGCTCATCGAGCGCGCGATCAAGGCCTGCCGCGCGGCCGGCAAATACATCGGCATCTGCGGCCAAGGCCCCTCCGATCATCCCGATCTGGCCGCCTGGCTGCTGGAACAGGGCATCGAGAGCGTTTCGCTGAATCCGGATACGGTGGTGGATACTTGGTTGATGTTGGCTCGCAAGGGCACGGGCAGAGAATAGGGCACAGGGCATAGGGCCCAGAAGAGCGAGATCCGGCATGCTGTTGGTTTTCTGGGCCCTGGGCCCGCCTTCTGCGCCGGCGCGCGCCAGTTGGCACGCCCGAGATCGGGTCTATACTCCCGAGTCCCTAACCCAAGGGAGTCGGTCGTGTGCAGACTGCTCAGCGCAGTATTCCTTTCCTGGATGGTTCTGCAGCTTATGCTCGGCCCGCCGCTGCGGGCCCAGACTGAGCGAGCCTCCACAGCCTCGCTGACAGAAGGCTCGGCGGACTGGCGTCCGCAGCCTATCGACCTACACCAGTTCCCCGGTGGGTCCAAGCTGTTCGGTACCCCGGGCGGCTGCAATGGCGACATCTATGCGATGGCCGCCGATCCCTCCGGGCTGATCTATCTGGGTGGTCAATTCAGCGCCTGTGAGAACGTGCTGGCCGCCAACGTCATCGCCTACGACCCGGCCAGCCGCGAGTTCTCGGCGCTGGTCGGTTCCGAAGGCAACGGCACCGATGGACCAGTCTTCGCGCTACTGGTCCACAACGGCTTGCTGTATATCGGCGGAAACTTTCCCCGCGCCGGCGGCCTCGGCGCTCGTGGCATGGTCAGCTGGGATGGCGAGGAGTTCGCGCTCATGAGTAGCGGCGTGAACGAATTGGTTACCACCCTGATTCCAGACGGCGATGGCATTCTTGCCGGCGGTTTCTTCACCATCGCGGGCGGGCAGCTCGTCAACCGGGTCGCGCGTTGGGATGGCGAAACCTGGTCGGCTTTGGGCAAAGGCATCAATTCGAATTCCTCTGCCGTGTACGCGCTGGCTCACTTCGGCACAGATCTCTATGCCGGCGGCAGGTTCATTCTGGCCGACACCCGGCTCGCCTTAAATATTGCGCGTTGGGACGGCAGCGGTTGGTTTGCTGTCGGAGACGGCGCCAATGACGAGGTGCTGGCGATGGTGGCAGGTCCGGATGGGCTGGTCGTTGCCGGAGAATTCTCTGAGATCGACGGTCAACGGGCCTCTCGCATTGCCCTGTTGCAAGGCCAAGACTGGCAGGCCCTAGCGGGACCCAACGGCGAAGGTGTCGACGACCGCGTTGACTCGCTGGTTCGGTTCAATGACGAGCTGTACGTCGGTGGACGCTTCCAAGTTGCCGGCGGCAAGGCCGCAAGCAATATCGCCCGTTGGACCGGAGACGACTGGTTTGCCCTAGGTAACGAAGCCACCCAAGGGACTGATGAGCAGGTTGAGGCTTTACTGGTGGCAGGTGACGAGTTGCTGGTGGCTGGTCAGTTCAGCCAAGCCGGCGCAGAGCAGGTCAGCCGACTGGCCTTCTGGGACGGCGCGGACTGGTCGGCGCTGGGGGTTGGTGCCGGCAACGGCGTCAATGGCCAGATCTTCGCCATCGCGGTACGCGGGGAGGAACTGTTCGTCGGCGGCGACTTCAGCCAGGCCGGCGGTCAGCCGGCATTGAACATCGCGCGCTGGAATGGCAGCCAATGGAGCGCGCTGGCCGGCCCGGCCGGCAATGGTGTCAACGAACGAGTTCGGACTCTGGCGGTGGACTCCGACAATTTGTATGTCGGCGGCTTTTTCACCGAGGCGGGCGGCCGCCCGGCCAGACGGATTGCGCGCTGGGATGGTCAGGACTGGAGCGCGCTGGGCAGCGGACTGAGCGATCTCGCCTACACCACTCTGCTCCACGATGGGCAGCTCTATGTTGGCGGATTCTTCGCACAGGCTGGTGGAAACACGGTCAACTTCATCGCCCGCTGGGACGGTCAGACCTGGCATGCCCTGGGCGAGGGCATGAACGACTGGGTCTTCGCGCTGGAAACCGACGGTGAGCTGATCTATGCCGGCGGCCGCTTCACCGAGGCCAGCGGCGCGCCGGCGCGCCATCTGGCCAGCTGGAATGGCAGCACCTGGATCGGGATCGGCACCGACATCAACGACGGTCTCAATCGGGAAGTGGAGGCCCTGGCCTATGGAAACGATCTGCTCTACATCGGCGGCGACTTCTTCGGCATTGCCAACGAACCGGTGGGCTACATCACCAGCTGGGATGGCGAAAACTTCGTTCCGGTGGGCGGCGGCGTGGGCAGCAACGTGGTCGCGCTGCAGCTCATCGGCAGCGATCTTTACGTCGGCGGCATCTTCAACGTCGCCAGCGGCCAGCTGGCCAATGGTCTGGCGCGCTGGGACGGTCAGCAGTTCGAGGGCTTGGGCACCAATCTGCCGCCGCAGCGGGTGTTCGCTCTGGGCAGCGACGGTCAGGTGCTGTTCGTCGGCGGCTCTGGATTGCTGCAAACCCCGTTGCCACAGCTGCAGAGCTCGGGCATCGACGGTCTCCCTGCCAACGGCGAGGCGGGCGATGGCCAGGCCAGCCGCAGCGGCACTCTGGTGGTGTTCGCCTCCACCGCCTCCAATCTAACCGCCGATGACAACGATAGCCTGTCGGACATCTTCCTGCGCGACCGCCTCAGCGGCGTCATTCGCCGGATCAGCCTCGACGCGCTTGAAGCCAAGGGCGGCGACGCCTACTTCGATCCCAGCCTGTCGGCCGACGGTCGGACCATCGCCTTCAGCAGCAGCTCCGGTCAGATCCGGACCAACGCCGGAGGACTGGGGCGCACGGCCAGCAGCAATGCCGGCGGCACGCCCGGCAACGGCACATCGGAGCGGCCGATGGTGCTCGCCAACGGCAGTGGCGTGGTCTTCGACAGCACGGCCACCGATCTGATCGAGACCGATGGCAATGGCGAGATCAGCGACGTGTGGCTCAAGAACCTCGACGACGGCAGCGTAGAACTGGTCTCGGTGGCAGCCGATGGCGGACCGGCCAATGGACCCAGTTTCGGCGCCTGGGCCAATGCCGATGGCAGCCTGGTGGGATTCGCGTCGCTAGCCAGTAATCTGGTCGACAGCGCCGCTTCCAGCCAACCTCGCCCTAAGGGTGTGATCGCACAGGCTTATCTGAGCCAGCTGCAGGGCCTGGGCCGCTCGGGAACCATACTCAGTCGCAATCTGCAGTCGGGCGAGCTCGGCAACGGCGACTCCGGCCAGGTCCGCATCACCCCGGACGGCCGCCACGCGGTGTTTGAGTCGCAGGCCAGCAACCTGGTCGCGGGCGACAGCAACGGCGTCAGCGACATCTTCTACGCCGCCCTGGAGAACGGTCGCGCAGTGAGCCTGGAACGGGTCTCGGTATCGCGCTTCGGCTTCCAGGCCAACGGGCCCAGCCGCAATCCCTCGATCTCCGATGATGGCGACGTCATCAGCTTCGAAACCGATGCCGACAATCTGATCGAGCTGGACCGCAACGGCACTACCGACATCCTGCTGCGGCTGCGCAGTACCGGCGAGATGGTACGGCTGTCGCGCACCATCGATGGCGCCCAGCCCGATGGACCCAGCGGCGCGGCGGCCCTGGCCGGCGACGGCGGTTCGGTCATATTCAGCTCGCTGGCCGCCAATCTGGCCGAAGGCGACGACAATGCACTGGCCGACCTGTTCGCCGTTCAGCTGGGCGATGAGCTGGATACCGCGGCCATCGAGGCCGCGCCGAACTACAGCTACACCTGGTTTGAACCTGAGGCGCCCGGCTGGGGCTACAACCTGCAGCAGCAGGGGAATCTGCTCTACGGCACCTGGTACACCTACGCCGAGGACGGTCAGGTGATGTTCCTGACCGTGGAGGCGACGCCGCAAGCCGACGGCAGCTTCACAGGTCCGGTCTACCGCGTCGCCGGAACCCCCTTCCAGCTGATCGACAACGCGCCGGCTTTCACCGCAGTCAGCGAGGTCGGGAGCGCCCGGATGGCATTCAACGCCGACGGCAGCCTGTCGCTGGCCTACACCGTCAACGGGGTGAGTCAGATGCGCACTCTGCAGCGTTTCGTCTTTGACCCGGCCGCTCCGGTCTGCGTGAACTCCTTCGACTCGCGCATCGGCGCCGACAACTACTCCGACCTGTGGTGGAATCCGGCCGAAGCCGGCTGGGGACTGACCCTGGCCCATCAGGGCGAGGTCATTTTCCTGCTCTGGTACACCTACGGCGAGGGCGGACGCGATCAGTGGGTCAGCGGCGCGCAGCTGGTCCGCCAGCCCGACGGCAGCTTCGCAGGCGAACTGCAGCGACCGGCCGAAGGCGTACCGCTGGCGCAGATCATGGGCCCGGCCACCAGCTTCCCCGTTCCGGCCGCCGGCACGGCCAGTCTGCGCTTCTCAGACGGCGAAAACGGCGTGTTCACTTACACCCTCGACGGCTTCACCCAAAGCAAGCCCATTCAGCGCTTCGTGGTCGTTGGTAGGGATCAGGCTTTGCCGCGGTGTTTGGTGCCAGCGGAGGGGTAGTAGCGTCAACGAGGAGCGTCGGGCACGCTGCGCTTTGCCCAACCTACGGGCTGAGGGCTGAGGGCTGAGGGCTGAGGGCTGAGGGCTGAGCAAGATATGCCGGCCCATAGCACCGATCGTTGCTGCGTAGGATGTGGTGAGCGAAGCGAACCGCATCAATGGTGGTATCCGCATCGCGGTCGATGCGGTTCGCTCCGCTCACCACATCCTACTCAGGGCGCTCCCGCCTTGATTGGTGAGCCTCCCGCAGGCCGTAGCAGATCGGGATTGCGGGACCTTCGCCTTGGCTATTCTGGCTACTGGAACTGGCTACTGGAACTCGCTTCTCGCTACTGGAACTCGCTCTTTTACCGATGCGACCAATCATCGGGGTTCTCACTGTCCGACGGTGACAGCCCGAGTTCCTCACCATCAATGCTGACGCCCAGCCCCAGCACCGTGCGGTTGGCGTAGTTGAAGTAGCTGGTGACCTGATTGATCTCCAGGATCTGGCCGTCGTCCCAGCCGTGCGCGCGCAGCGCGGCAAGGTCCGCAGCGACCATCGAGGCGGGCTGATGGGTCAGCTTGGCCACATAGCCCAGCGCGGCCACCTGGGCGGGATCGAAGGCCGGCGCCAGCTCGCC
This sequence comes from Gammaproteobacteria bacterium, assembly GCA_030430155.1. Classification (GTDB taxonomy): domain Bacteria; phylum Pseudomonadota; class Gammaproteobacteria; order Xanthomonadales; family SZUA-5; genus SZUA-5. The sequence continues at coordinate 10,597 of JAUIFV010000097.1, read as the reverse complement.
CTGCTCCAGCGCCTGGCGCAGCGTCGAACTACGTTCTGCGTCGCCAAGCAGCCGGGCCAGTCCCGCGCTGTGGTGTTCTACGCAGTAGGCGCAGCGGTTGAGCAGGCTGGTGTAGACGCCGATGGCCTCGAGAAACCACTTCGGCACCGTGTTGGCGCGGTGATGGAGCACGTTCTTGTACAGCGCCATGTGACCGGTCAGCGTGTGCGGGCGCAGGCTGTGGGCGGCCAGGATGTTGTCGACGGCATCGCCGGGGCCTTTGATCTTGTCGTAGAGCGCCTTGAGCGCGCCGTCCGCCTGCTGATAGTCGATCGTGTGTATCCACGCCATGACTACTCATCCTGATTGAAACGTGTGCGCAGTGTAGGTCACACAAGACCGGCTCAAGAATTGCGAACGGTCCCAACGACACGGCGAATCCACGCTGCGCCGCGATGGAGCGATGCCGAAAGCGTAGACGACGCCGCTAAGGTGAAAGCCTCTTCACGATCGGCTCGCGTCCATGCCCACCATCCGCTATCGCCTCAACGGCCGCCCGCAGCAATACGACGGCGATCCCACCCAGCCGCTGCTGTGGCATCTGCGCGACGACTTGGGGCTGATCGGCAGCAAGTTCGGCTGCGGAATCGGCGCCTGTGGGGCCTGCACGGTGCATCTCAACGGCGATGCCGCGCGCAGCTGTCTGCTGCCAGTGTCGGCGCTGGCCGATGCCGACGTACGCACCATCGAAGGATTGGCGCAGGGCGATGAGCTGCATCCGCTACAGCGGGCCTGGATAGACCACGACGTCGCCCAGTGCGGCTATTGCCAAGCTGGCCAGATAATGGCGGCCGCGGCGCTGCTGGAGAAGCACCCGACGCCGAACGAGGAGCAGATCAACGCCGCGATGAGCGGAATCTGTCGCTGCGGCACCTACAGCCGCATGCGCAAGGCCATCGCCAGCGTCGTGGCTGACGGAGAGTCCGCATGAGCGCGCAGAGCCGCCGCACGTTTCTGCGCAGCGGGCTGAAGCTCAGCGGCCTGCTGATTGCGGTTTCCAGCGCCCCCACCCGGCTGCTTGCCGAGCAGGCGCAGGAGCAGATTAGCGCTGGTCAGATCGGCGCCGTGCTGCGCTTTGACGAGCAGGGCCTGGCCACCCTGCTCGTGCCCACCCCGGACATGGGCCAGGGCATGATGACCACCTCGGCACAGATCCTTGCCGACGAGCTGGACCTGGACCTGGATCGGGTCCAGGTCCAGCTCAACTCGGCCATCGAGCGCTACGACGCACAGGGTCAGGCCACCAGCGGCGAGTTCGTGCAGGGCGCCGGCGGCTCGCTGTCGACCATGGTCAGCTGGCCGCAGCTGCGTCGGGCCGCGGCCTACGCCCGAGCGCTGCTGGTCAGTGCCGCGGCGGCGCACTGGAACGCGCCGCAGAGCCAGCTGGAAACGCGCGCCGGCCGGGTCCACCATCGCGGCAACGGCGCATCCATTGGCTACGCCGAACTGGTCGCCGCTGCCAGCCAAGAGCACTCCACCCTGCGACCCAACAACGTCGAGCCCAAGCGACTGGCGCAGCTGACCCGGGTCGGTCGCGATCAGCGCAACGTGCACGCGCGACAGATCGCCACCGGACAGCCGCTGTTTGCCGGCGATCTTTCGGTACCCGGCATGCTGCACGCGGTGATTCGGCGCTGCCCGCATCTGAACGGCAGCGTGCAGTCCTTCGACGCCAGCGCCGCCGAAGCGATGCCTGGCGTGGTGCGGGTGCTGCCCTTCCCGCGGGTTCCGGAGGACCGCAAGCAGTGGCGGCAGCGCGCCGCGGGCATCGCGGTAGTGGCGAAGTCGCACTGGCAGGCGCTCAAGGCCGCGCAAGCCCTGAGCATCGACTGGGACGGCTCGCTGGCAGTGGAGGACGACAGCGTCATCCTCCACACCAAGTGCATGAAGGCCTTGAGCGACGGCGAGTTTCAGCAGCTTCATCAGCACGGTGACGTGGAGGCCGCGCTGGCCGCCAGCGCGCATCAGGTGGATCTGAGCTACTACCACCCGCACTGGGCGCACACCTGCATGGAGCCGCACAACGCCATCGCCGACGTGCGCGCAGATAGCGCGGAAATCTGGGTCGGCAATCAGAACGCACTGGGCGTGGTCAACGCGGTCGCCGAGGCCACTGGCCTGCGCGCCAATCAGGTCAAGGTGAATATTCAGCGCATGGGTACCGGATTCGGCCGCAAATGGCCCACCGATTACGTCACCGAGGCGGCGCTGATCTCGCAGCAGGTGGGCGCGCCGGTGAAGCTGCAGTGGACCCGCGAAGACGAGATCGAGCAGGACTACTACAACCCGCTGGGCGCCTATCGGATTCGCGCCGGGGTCGACAGCGACGGCAATCTGAGCGCCTGGCACTTCCGGGTCGCCTCCGACGCCCTGCTGCGCACCGCGGCCCAGGATTTGCCTATCGGGCTGGTCCCGGCCAGCCTGGGCGAGAGTCTGCAGATCCCCAATAACATCTCCCGCGGCGCCTGGCGCGGACCGCAGCACAACGTCGCCGGCTGGGTGATCCAAAGCACGCTGGACGAGTTGGCCGAGCAGGCCGGCATCGACAGCCTGCAGTTTCTGCTCCGACTGTACTCGGGCAAGGCGCCGCTGCGCTCGCCGAACTGGCCCTTCGTCGACATCGACACCGCCCGCCACGTGGCGCTGTTGGAGAAGGTCGCCGCCGAGGCCGACTGGGGCAAGTCGCTACCCGCAGGCCGCGGCCAGGGCATCGCGGTGCACCAGACCTTCCACAGCATCGCCGCCCACGTGGTCGAGGTGGAGATGCGCGGCGAGCGTGACTTCATCGTCCACCGGGTCACCAGCGCCATCGACTGCGGACTGGTGATCAATCCGCTCGGGGTCCGCGCCCAGGTCGAGGGCGGGGTGATCGACGGCATCTGCGCGGCGAAGTACGGCGAGGTGCGCTTCGACAAAGGGGTGCCGGTGAGCAACAACTTCAATAGCTACCGCAAGCTGCGCTATGCCGAGGCCCCACGGCGCATTGACGTGCATCTGATGGACCACGGCGACAGCGAACCCCGCGGCACCGGCGAAACCGCCCTGCCCCCGGTGATTCCGGCGCTGACCAATGCGATTTATGCGGCGTCGGGGAAGCGGGTGCGGCGCTTGCCTTTATTGAGGGCTGAGGGCTGAGGCAGGCTAGTTCGTCGCTATTGTAGGAGCTTGCTTGCAAGCGATGATCCTGTTGCAAGGGCCCAGGGCAAAGGGCTCAGGGCCCAGCAAGAAGAACGCCGGTACTTGGCCGCTCTTCTGTAGGAGCTTGCCTGCAAGCGATGCTCCTGGTGCGAGGGCGGGGGCAAAGGCATCAAGTTCGTGGAGCAAGACACCATCGCTGAGCTCGGGCTTCTGGTTTGTCGACCCCCGATCGCCAGCAGGCTGGCTCCTACAAGTGCAGGTGACTCGGCGACGCACGCTTCGGAGCGGGAAGCTGTTTGGGCAACGATCTAGTGTAGGAGCGTGCTTTCACGCGGCCGTGACGCTTCGGTGCACGCGAAAGCCATCGACAGCACGAAGTATCCGCTCGCTTGCAAGCAAGCTCCAACAACGTCGCCGCCCTCCTTCGCACTCCACCTGTCGGCAATCGCCGCTCTGCTTCGTCTAAGGTAGACACACGCCAACGGAGGCCAGCGATGAAGTACGTGATCCTGATCTACAGCTCGGAAAGCTACTGGGAGAATCTGTCGGAAAGTGAGCGCGAGGCGATCCTCGCCGATCACGGCAGGATGCAGGAGCAGATGCGCGCCGATGGTGCCTTCCTGGGCGCGCATCGGCTGATGGACACGCCGACGGCCAGCACGCTGGTTCACCGTGATGGCGCCAGCGAGCTCATCGATGGGCCTTTCGCCGAGACCAAGGAGCAGCTGGGCGGCTTTTATCTGGTCGAGTGCGATGATTTGGATCAGGCCATCGGCTACGCCCGGATCATCAGCAGCGACAAGGGTTCGATCGAGATTCGTCCGGTGATGTTCAGCGTCGACTGACCCATGGACGTCACCCTGCGCGCGGCTTATCCCAAGGCGTTGGCGACGCTGCGGCGGGTTTGTGGCGAGCTGCAGCAGGCCGAGGATCTGCTCCAGGACGCAATCGAGCGGGCGTTGACGAGCTGGCCGCGCGACGGCGAGCCCGACGATGCGGTAGCCTGGCTGGTTACCGTTGGCCGACGCCGCTGGATCGATCTGCAGCGCCGGCAAGCGCTGCATCGCGATTATCAGCTGGCTCAGGTCGATGACACCGTCAACGCAAGCGGACCGGAGTGCTTCGATCGCAGCCGCATCAACGACGATCTGCTGCGGCTGATCTTCACCTGCTGCCATCCGGCGCTGTCGCGGTCGGCACAGGTGGCGCTGACCCTGCGCGTGATCGCCGGACTCTCGGTAGCCGAGATCGCCGCGGCTTTCCTGGTCGACCCGCGCACCCTGGAGCAGCGCATCACCCGCGCCAAGCGCAAGATCGCTGCGGCAAAGATCCCCTACCGCATTCCCGCTGACAGCGAACTTCCGGAGCGCATCGACGCGGTTGCCTGCGTGATCTATCTGATCTTCAACGAGGGCTACAGCAACGGCAACGGTGAGCAGCCTCTGCGCGTGGACCTGTGTGAGGAAGCCATCCGCTTGGCCCGGCAGCTGCACCATCTGTTTGGCAAGCATCCCGAAATCGACGGGCTACTTGCCCTGCTGCTGCTCCAGCACGCTCGCGCCGACGCCCGCACGGGCAGTGACGGGGAGCTGATCACCCTGGAGAAGCAGGATCGCAGTCGCTGGAATCTGCCCCTCATCGCCGAGGCCAAGGTGTTGGTGGAGCAGGCGCTGCAGCGCGGTCAGCCGGGGCCCTATCAAGTCCAGGCGGCGATCGCCGCGCTGCATTGCGACGCCGACCACGCCGAGCGCACCGACTGGGCTCAGATCGCCGACCTCTACGCCATTCTCGGCCGCATGCAGGCCAACCCGGTGGTGACCATCAACCGCGCCGTGGCGCTCCTCAAATGCGGCGAACGGGCCCAGGCCCTGAGCTTGTTGGACGGATTGCGCGCGCAGACCAATCTGGATCAATACCTGCCCTACCACGTGGCCCGCGGCGCCGCCCTGGCCCAGCTGGAACAGCGCGCCGAAGCGCTGCTTGCCTACCAGCGCGCACGCGAGCTGGCCAGGAATGCGGCAATCATCCGCCACCTCAGCGGCACCATCGCGGAACTGGAGAACTGACACGACGGTTGTCGGGATCGGCCCCACTCGTTCGTCCTACAGATACCGGCAGCGAGCCGGCAACAACTATGCAGGAGCAAAACGATGAGCAATCCACAACAAACCCACGGCGCCTTCAGCTGGTGCGAGCTGCAAACCAGTCAAACCGAGCAGGCCACCGCCTTCTACGTCGACGTGCTCGGCTGGGAGACCGAAAGCATGGACCTGCCGATGGGCCCCTACACCCTGCTCAAGGCCGGCGGACAGCCGGTAGGCGGCGTGATGCACCAGGAAAACGGACCCACCCAGTGGGCCAGCTATGTCACGGTAGATGACGTCGATGCCAGCCTGAAAAAGGCCCTGGACAAGGGCGCCAAGCTGGTCGCCGAGGCGATGGACGTGCCCGGCGTCGGTCGCATGGCCGGCTTTGTCGATCCCTTCGGCGCGATACTTTGGGTGATCACCTACGAGGCCAAAGAAGAGGCCGCCGCGGCGTAGGGCTACTTGCCGTCAGCCCGGCGAAAGCTGGGATCCAGTGGCTTTGCGACATGATTGAAGGGCACTGGGTCCCGGCTTGAGGCCGGGACGACGGAATGGCTAGCTGTGTGACGCCACCAGAACCTGCTCCGAGCCGAACCGCACCCGCTGCCCGGCCCGGATCTTGGCGCTCTTGCGCAGCTCGACGGCACCATCGACGCTGACCAGCCCCGCGGCCACCAGCCGCTTGCCCTCACCGCCGCTGCTGCACCAGCCCATCAGCTTAAGCAGCTGATGCAGCTCGATGTATTCACCGCGCAGCCCGAAATCTTCCTCGATCATGATTCGTCCAGAGTCGTACTCGAACCCGTCAACGATTCCTCGGCATAGGCACGCCGGAGCAGATTGTGGAAATGCCAGACCCCGCTTTCGCGCTTGGGGCACAGCCTGCCGGCCTCGTACTGTCCGGATTCCAGACCGCGCTGTACGGCCAGGCAGATGGCGATGTCCTCATCTTGCACCTCATCGCTGAACCGCGCGTCGGCGGCTATCCGGGCCTCGATCTGGTCGTCGTTGGCGTAGTAGAAGTCGAAGTCCACCCGGCAGCGGCCGGGACCCAGCGGCACCACCCGGTTGGTCTGCAGCCGCCCCGGCAGGATGTTGAGCATCACGTTCGGATAGACGTGGTAGTAGTAGGCCTCGCCGCTGCCGTAGCGCTGCTCGGCGTCGTCCAAGGGCGAGCTCTGCAGCGAGCTCCAGGGGAACAATTCGGTGTCGTAGGCGCGGTAATTGAGCAGCTTGGACAGCCCCGGGTGCACGTGCGGCAGGTGGTAGCCCTCCAGGAAGTTGTCGACGTATACCTTCCAGTCGCAATCGATGAGGTAGCTCTGGCGGCGGGAAAACCGCAGCTCATCCAGCTTTATCGGTTCGATCCGCCCGGCAATGCCCGCATAGACCTCGGCCAGCGGCGGCGTCTGCGGGTCCAGCGCGACAAATACCAGCCCTTCCCACTCGCCCACCTGCAGCTTCGGCAGACGGATTTGTTCGATCTTGAAGTCCTCGGCCTGCTGCATCTCCGGCGCTGAACGCAGTCGGCCGTCCAGGTTGTAGGTCCAACCGTGATACTTGCAGTGCAGCGCCCGCGCGCCGCGCCCGTTGCACAGCGCCAGCGGTCCGGCGCGATGCCGGCAGACGTTGGCGAAGGCGCGCAGCTGCCGGTCGGTGCCGCGCACGATCAATACCGGCACTCGCCCGACCTGATCGACGACGTGATCGCCAGGGTTGGCCAACAGCTCGCGATGGGCGACCAGCTGCCAGCTGCGCCCGATCACCCTATCCAGATCGACGCCATAAGGTTCCGCGCCGACGTAGCACGCCGCCGGCAGCGCGCTGGCCTTGCTCAACGCTTCGCTGCCCGGCGCGGCGATCAGATCCATTGCAGTTTGCCCATCGATCTTGTCGCTCATGCGGCTTTGGCGGCCGCCTTGACCAGGTCGATGACCTGCGCCAGCTGGTCCAGCCGCATCGGTTTGGTCATCCATTCGTCGACGCCGACCGGCAACTGCTCGGGAACCGGACTGCCGGACACGATCACAACGCGTGGCCGGCGCGCGCCTTCCCCGGGAATCTCCCGGGCCAGATCGGAACCGCGATCGCCATGCTGCAGATGATCGTCGAGCAGAATCAGATCGAAGCGTTGCTCGGCGCAGCGCCGCAGACAGGATTGGGCCCCATCGGCACTGCTCACTTCGCAGCCCAGCGCCTTGAGCTGGGCGGCGTAGAGCAGCTGCAGATCGGGGTCATCATCGACTACCAGCACGGCCGCCGAGCCGCTAACCGGCTTGGCCGGGGCCGACTTCGGCGGCTGCACGATCTCGGCCTTGGGCAGCTGCAGGGCAAAACCCATCCGCGTACCGATGCCCAGTTCGCTGTGGACTTCGATCTCGCCGCCCATCAGCCGCACAAGATCACGGCAGATCGACAGCCCCAGCCCGGCACCGAAGCTGGAGCCCTGGCCCTGATCGCCCTTGCTGAAGGGTTCGAACAGCCGCTTGCGGTCTGCGCTGCTCAATCCCTTGCCGGTATCGGCGACTTCAAACTTCAGCCCCACCTGGTCGGCCGCAGTGGCGGCGAAGCGGGTGACGCGCAGCGAGATCCGGCCATGCTCGGTGAACTTCAGCGCGTTGGAAAGCAGGTTGGTGAGCACCTGATGCAGGCGTTCGCCGTCGACCATCACCGCGGCCGGCAGATCGCCATCCAGATGCAGCCTAAAGCTCAATCCCTTGGCACGTGCCTGCACCGTGTACAGCTGCTCCAGGTCGCGGGCCTGCTCGATGATCGACACCGGATGCGGGCTCAAACGCAGTTCGCCGGACTCGGCGCGACCGCGATCGAGCAGATCCTGGGACAGCTTGCCCACCGACTCCGCCGCGCCGACCAGCGCCCGGACCATGTCCTGCTGCTGCCGGGTCAGCGGCGAGCGCAGCAGCAGATCGGCCAGCCCGACCACCCCGGCAATGGGATTTCGCAGCTCGTGGCTGGTGATCAACAGCGCGCGCTGGCGGCTTTCCAGGACCTCCTGCAGGCGGCGATTGGAGCGGCGCTGGTTGTATAGCAGCCAGCCCAGCGTGGCGACCAGCAGCAGCACCAGAAGCAGAATGACCGCAAACAGCTGACTGCGCTCGCGCAATCCATCCAGGCGAGTCTGGGCCAACTCGGCGCTGGCCTGCAGTTGGGCCATGACCAGCTCCTGCTCGGCATACTGCAGGCGGATGTCAAAGTCGGCGCTGGCCTGCAGCCGATTGATCTCGTCGACGCGTTGATCCAGCTCCAGGATGCGCAGCGCCAGCGCGGACATCTCCTGCGGATCGCTGCTCAGCCTCAGCAGACCGGGAATCACCCGCAGCTCGTCGCTGGCCAGCTCCAGTTCGGCAAAGTGCTGCCGCGCACTGCGCAGCGCACTCAGCGCCGCCGGGACATCGCCGCTGTCCAGCGCCGCATTGGCCAGCACCTCATGGCCCAGACCGGCCAGCTGGGTATTCTCCAATCCGGCCGCGATGTCGAGGATCATCCGGCCGTGCTCGCGCTGCGCCTGCAGATCACTCTGACGCCGAGCCAGGCGCGCCAGTTCCAGGTGGATCTCGGCCAACAGCTTGGGATCCTGCGGGTACAGCGGCACGTCCAAGGCCTCGCGCAGCGCCGCCTGCACGCCGGCGTAGTCCTCCAGTTCCAGCTTGGCGCGGGCCAGATTGCGCAGCAGTCGAATACGCATTGGCAGGGCTTCGCCGTCGGCCAGCACATCCAGACCGCGCTGGGCGTAGCTCATCGCCAGCCGATGCCTACCCAGGCGATAGCTCAGCGAGCTGTAGGCCAAATAGATGTCCGCACTGAGCTCGCTGTTGGGCTGCGACTGCAGCAGCAGCTCGGCGCGGGCCAGGGTCTGTTCGCCGAAGACCATATCAGCCAGCGAGATCGCCCCGCGCGCCTCGGCAATCAAGCCGCGCACCTGCGGCACGATCTCGCCTGCAGCCTGACCAGCGATCGCGGCTTGCGCTCCGGACTGACGCTGACACTGCCAGTCGCCCATCACCCGGCAGGCATTGGCCTTGGCCAGGAAAAGCAGGGAGCGCTGCTCGTCGCCGGTAGCCGTCACCAGCGCCTCCTCAATGGAAACCAGTGCGCCTTCCGGGTCGGTCAGCGCGGCCCGTTCCAGCGGGTGGCGGGGCAATCGAGAGGAGTCTGACTCGGCTGCCGACAGATCGGCTGCGCTCGCAGCCTGCGCTGCGATCAGACAAAGCGTGCCCAGCAACGCGATAAGCAATACCGCAGACGACCGGCGCAGTCGATTGGACAGGCACAGGCGCATCTGCAGGAGACCTCGCGACCTGGACGGGCCTGTAGCATAGCTAAATCCGCGGTGCCTGCGGATTCAGTGGCGCTGCGTTGACGTCCAGGTTCCGCAGGCGCTGCGCCACGCGCCGCGTACCCACGGGACAGAATCCGGCGTACAGGCCGTGCGACAGGCGCAGCTGGCGCAGCGCCCGCTCGCCATCGCCTTCGGCCAGCGCCACTTCGGCCAGGGTCTCCTGTGCCAGCGCATGCAGATACAGATCGCCGCTGGCCGAGGCGTTGTGCGCGGCCCGCGCGGCCCAGTTGGCACCGAGAGCGAAGTCCTGATCGCCCAAAGCAAGCTGCGCCAGCACCAGCTGCGCCCGGCTGCGCACCCGACCCTGCGCTGCCGGGTACCGACCGTTGACGACCTGGGTGGCCATCGCACGCGCGCGCCGGGCATCGCCAGACTGCAGCGCCAGCTCGGCCAACACGGCCTGCGCGGGAGCGAAATCCGGCACGCTGTGCAGCAGCGTCTCCAGTAGCGCGATGGCCTCAGCGCGGCGGCCATCACCGGCGGCCTGCACCGCTCTTGGAAAGTCCCGATAAACAAGCGCCAGCTGCGCCGCATCGGCATCGACCAGCAACAGCGGCTCGATCTGCGCGGCCAGGTCATAAACGAGGGTGTTGATGTTGCCTTTGAGAACGCCGCTGGCGACTTCGGATCGATAGCTCAGGCGGTACGCCAGCAGCGCATCAGCTCCGCGAAAGTCCAGGCTGTAGATCAGCCGCGGGCGCTGCATGTCCTCAGTTTCGCCCTCGCCGACGTGCAGTTCTATCTCGGGCATGGCCCTGTTGACCAGTTCCAGCGGCAAGGCGTCCGACTGCTCGGCCAGCAGTTCCAGCTGCGCCGGCTGCACTCGCGTCGGAGGACTGTCGGCGGCAAGCGCCAGCAGCGCAATCAGCAGTGCCGCACAGGCGGCGAGGAGTCTCGGCAGCGGCGCCTTTTTCTGCGCTGATTCATTTTCTGCGACCTCTGCCGCCACCCAGCGGTAGCCGCGTTCGCGCAG